>NZ_JACCBK010000001.1:638510-957765 GCF_013409875.1 Cellulomonas oligotrophica | reverse complement strand
ACGGGCGCGATCGCCCACTCGGACTTGACGTCCACGTTGACCCGCAGGTCGGGCCACGTGCCGAGCACCTCCTCCAGGGTCGGCACGGGCTCGGTGCCGCCGATCCGGGCGTGCCGCACGCGGGACCACGGCAGCTCGGCGACGAGGCCCTCGGCGTCGGTCGTGCGGTCCAGGCTCTCGTCGTGCAGCGCCACGGCGACCCCGTCGGACGTCGCGTGCGCGTCGGTCTCGACGTAGCCGAAGCCGAGGTCGACGGCGGCGGCGAACGCGGCGAGGGAGTTCTCGCGCCCGTCGAGGGAGAACCCGCGGTGCGCGAGCGCGACCACCCCGCCCGGGGCGTCGAGGTACGGGTGCGCCGGGCCCGGGGCGGCGTGCGCGGGCAGGGTGTCCACGGCTCCACCCTGGCGGGTCCCGGGCCCTCGTGCGAGGCCGGTGCGCGGCGGGTGTGACCACCATCGGGTGAATTCACCCGATGGTCACCGGCTGCGCACCGGGACGTGGTCGCGCCGTGGCCCGCGCCCCCTTCGGTGGGACGCATGAGACGACCCACGCCCCGCCTGACGACGAGCCCGTCGCGCCGCCGCGTCGCGCTCCTGCTCACCGCCGCCCTCGCCGCCGCGGCCGTCCCCGGGCTGCTCGCCCCGGCCGCGGCGACCGCGGCGCCCGACGCCGCCGCCGGTGCGCACGGGGCCACCACGGTCCCCACGCTCGTCGCCCGCGCGACCCTGCCCGCCGACCACCTCGCCGCCGGACCGCCCTCGGGCGCGCTGGCCACGCCCGCCAACGGCCGGCAGGGACCGTTCGCGGGGCAGGTCGTCCCCGGGTTCTCCGGGGTCGTCGACGCCGGTGACGGCACGTTCTGGGCGCTGCCCGACAACGGCTTCGGCACGAAGGCCAACTCCGGCGACTTCCTGCTGCGGCTGTACCGGGTCGACCCCGACTGGCAGACCCGCCGCGGCGGGTCCGGGGAGCTGCACCTGACCGGGCACGTCCAGCTGCGCGACCCCGACGGGCACATCGGCTTCCCGATCCAGCGGGAGGGCACCGCGCAGCGCCTGCTCACCGGCGCGGACCTCGACGTCGAGTCCGTGGTCCGCGCACCCGACGGCACGTTCTGGATCGGCGAGGAGTTCGGACCGTTCCTCGTGCACGTCTCCGCGACGGGACGCGTGCTCGCCCCGCCCGTGCCGCTGCCCGGTGCGACGTCCCCGCAGAACCCCTACCTCGGCGCCGGCGAGCAGCCGACCGTCCGGGCGTCCGCCGGCTTCGAGGCGCTCGGCGGCCTGCGCGACGGACGGTACCTGTACCCCGTGCTGGAGAACGCGTACCTCGCCGACCCCGACCAGAGCCGACGGGTCGTGCACGAGTTCGACACCCGCCGCGGCCGCTACACCGGCCGGACCTGGGACTACCGCACCGACCAGGTCGGCGACCTCGTCGGCGACGCGTTCTGGGTGCGCGGGCACGAGCTGCTCGTCGTCGAGCGCGACAACCTCGACGGCCCCGCCGCCGCCGTCAAGCGCGTCTACCGCGTCGACCTGCGCCGCGAGGACGCCGACGGGTACCTGCGCAAGGAGCTCGTGCTCGACGCGCTCGCGATCGCCAACCCGTACGGGATCGGGGCCGGCGACGGCTACGGCACCGGCGACCCGTTCCGGTTCGCCGTCCAGTCGTTCGAGACCGTCGTGCGCCTGCGCGACGGTCGGCTGCTGCTCGCCAACGACAACAACTACCCGGGCAACGCCGCACGCGTGCCCGGCACCCCCGACGACACGGAGATGGTGCTCGTCGAGCTGCGCCGCACCCGCTGACGCGTCCCGCACCGTGGACGCCCGGCGTCCGGCAGGCGTCGGCGACCGGGACCTCCGGCCCGCCGACGCCCGCCTGCGCCCGCCTACCGTCGGGACCACGCCCGGGCGCGGCGGCGACGCCCGCCGCCGCACCCCGGGCGCCCTGCGACCCTGAGCGGAGCGTGCGACGTGGCCGACCCCCGTGGCTTCCTCACGCACCGGCACCGCGAGCTGCCGGTCGACCGTCCCGTGCCTGTGCGCCTGCAGGACTGGGCCGAGGTGCACGCCCACCGGTCCGGGCACGACGACGACGTCGCCATGGTCCGGCGCCAGGCGAGCCGCTGCATGGACTGCGGCGTGCCGTTCTGCGCCGCCGCGTGCCCGCTGGGCAACGAGGTCCCCGCGTGGAACGACCTCGTGTGGCGCGGCGGCTGGGAGCAGGCCGCCGACCGCCTGCACGCCACGAACAACTTCCCCGAGCTCACCGGCCGCGTCTGCCCGGCCCTGTGCGAGGCCGCGTGCGTCCTCGGCCTGCACGACGAGCCCACCACGATCCGCCACGTCGAGGTCGCGCTCGCCGAGGAGGCCTTCGCCCGCGGGCTCGTCGAGCCCCAGGTCCCGCAGCGCCTGACCGGACGCACCGTCGCGGTCGTCGGCTCCGGCCCCGCCGGGCTCGCGTGCGCGCAGCAGCTGACCCGCAGCGGGCACACCGTCGTCGTCCTCGAGCGCGACGACGCGGTCGGCGGGCTCCTGCGCTACGGCATCCCCGAGTTCAAGCTCGAGAAGCAGGTCCTCGACCGCCGCCTGGCGCAGATGACCGCCGAGGGGACCCGGTTCCGCACCGGCGTGAGCGTCGGCACCGACGTCACCGGTGCGCAGCTGCTCGCCCGCTACGACGCGGTCGTCGTCGCCACCGGCTCCACCGTGCCCCGCGACCTGCCCGTGCCCGGCCGTGCGCTGCGCGGCGTCGAGCAGGCCATGACCTACCTCACGCAGGCCACCCGCGTCGTGCACGGCGCGACCGTCGCCGACCAGGTCCTCGCCACCGGCCGCGACGTCGTCGTGGTCGGCGGCGGCGACACCGGCGCCGACTGCGTCGGCACCGCCCTGCGGCAGGGGGCGCGCACGGTCACGCAGGTCGAGATCCTCCCCGCCCCGCCCGCGACCCGTACCGACGCCGACCCGTGGCCCGCCTACCCGCGGATCCTGCGCACCTCGACGTCCCACGACGAGGGCGGGGTCCGCGTGTGGGCCACCAGCACCGTGCGCGTCCTCGACGACGGCACGGGAGCGGTCCGCGCCGTCGAGGTCGAGGACGTCGAGGCCCGCGACGGCGGGTTCGTGCCCGTGCCCGGCACCCGCCGCGAGCTCCCCGCCGACCTGGTGCTCCTCGCCCTCGGGTTCACCGGCGCCGAGCCCGGCCCGCTCCTCGACGGCCTCGGCCTGACCCGCACCCCCCGCGGCGCCGTCGCACGCGCCGACGACTTCAGCACCGGCACGCCCGGCGTCTTCGTCGCCGGCGACGCCGGCCGCGGCCAGTCCCTCGTGGTGTGGGCGATCGCCGAGGGGCGGGCCGTCGCCGCGTCCGTCGACCGGTTCCTCATGGGCGCCACCGCGCTGCCCTCGCCCGTGCGCGCCGGCACCCGCCCCCTCGCCGTGCCCGCGCGCTGACCCGCGCCGCACCCGGTCGGGCCGTCGCGGCGATCACCCCGCGCCCGGGGCGCGCACCGGCGCCGGGGCCGCTAGCGTCGCCACCAGCGGACGACGCACCGCAGCGCCGCCCGCGCACCACGACGACGTGGACGCGAGGAGGAGCAGTGCGCGACGGGGTCCAGCTCATCACCTACGCCGACCGGCTCGGCGGCGACCTGCCCGGCCTGGCCCGCGTCCTGCGCGACAGGTTCGGCGACGCGTTCACCGGCGTCCACGTCCTGCCGTTCTTCACGCCCTACGACGGCGCCGACGCCGGCTTCGACCCCGTCGACCACACGCAGGTCGACCCCCGCCTCGGCGGCTGGGACGACGTGCGCGACCTCGCCCGCACGCACGACGTCATGGTCGACCTCATCGTCAACCACGTCTCGGCCGACTCCCCGCAGTTCCGGGACGTGCGCGAGCGCGGCGACGCGTCGCAGTGGGCGTCGATGTTCCTCACGATGTCCTCGGTGTTCCCCGACGGCGCGCGCGAGGAGGACCTCGCCCGCATCTACCGGCCCCGCCCCGGCCTGCCGTTCACGGCGCTGCGGCTCGGCGACCGGCTGCGCTACGTGTGGACCACGTTCACGCCCCAGCAGGTCGACGTCGACGTGCACTCGCCCGCGGGGCGCGCCTACCTCACGTCGGTGCTCGACGCCGTGGCCGCCGCCGGGGTCACCCTCGTCCGCCTCGACGCCGTCGGCTACGCCGTCAAGACGCCCGGCACCACGTGCTTCATGACCCCGCAGACCTTCGCCTTCATCGACGAGTTCACCGCGCAGGCCCGCGCCCGCGGCGTCCAGGTCCTCGTCGAGGTGCACTCCTACTACCAGCAGCAGGTCGCCATCGGACGGTCCGTCGACCTCGTCTACGACTTCGCGCTGCCCCCGCTCGTGCTGCACGCCCTCTACACCGGCGACCCCCTGCCGCTCGCGCACTGGCTCCAGGTCCGTCCCCGCAACGCCGTCACGGTGCTCGACACCCACGACGGCATCGGCGTCATCGACGTCGGCGCCGACCGCACGGTCGAACCCGGCGAGGACCCCCGCCCGGGCCTGCTCACCGAGCCCCAGCTGGACGCGCTCGTCGAGGAGATCCACCGCCGCACCGGCGGGGCCAGCGCCCGCGCCACCGGCGCCGCGGCCTCCAACCTCGACCTCTACCAGGTCAACTCCACCTACTACGACGCCCTCGGCGGCGACGACCAGGCGTACCTCGCCGCCCGCGCCGTCCAGCTGCTCACGCCCGGCATCCCGCAGGTCTACTACGTGGGCGCGCTCGCGGGCCGCAACGACCTCGACCTGCTGGCGCGCACCGGGGTGGGGCGGGACATCAACCGGCACGTGTGGACGGCGGCGGAGCTGGACGCCGACCTGTCCCGCCCGGTGGTGCGGGCGCTGCTGGCGCTGTGCCGGCTGCGCGGCAGCGTGCCGGCGTTCGACTCCGACGAGGTCGGCGTGCGGGTCGAGGGCTCGATCCTCACGCTCGCGCGGCGGGGTGCGGCGCACCCGGCGGCGACGTTCACGGCCCGCATCGACCTGGCTGCGGCACGCGCGTCCCTCGACTGGTCGGACGCCGACGGCACCCCCCACCACGCCCCCGACCTCCTCTCCCTGGCCACCCACCCCTGACGCCCGGACACCACCCGACGGCCGTCCCCGGGAGGGGTCGGCCGCCGGGTCGTGAAGGTCAGGCGGGGGTGGTGGTGCGGGGGAGGAGGCGCTGGAGGACGTCCGCGAGCGTGACCACGCGCGGGCCGTCGGCCCCGGGTGCGCCCTCCACGACGGCCAGGTGGTGCCGGCCGTCGCGCATGGTCGCGAACGCCTGCGCCACCGGCGTCGACGCCGCGAGGGTCGGCACGCCCCGCACCAGGCCCGCCACCGGGGTCGCCGGGTCGGCCGTGAGCGTGTCGCGCACGTGCACGGTGCCGGTGAACCGGCCCGCGTCCTGCACGAGGATCCGCAGGTGCCCGCTGCCCAGCGAGGCCCGCTGCACGTCCGCCGCGGTCGCGGCCGCGGGCACGCCCACCGGCGAGGCGGCGGGGTCGACGAGCTCCCCGACGGTGAGCCGCTGCAGGTCCAGCGCCTGCGAGAGCTGCCGGCCGAAGCCCGCGTCCAGGGCGCCCACGTTCGCGGAGTGCTCGACGAGGTGGCGCAGCGAGGCGGGGTCCGACCCGACGGCCATCTCGTCGACGGGCTCGACACCGACCCGGCGCAGGCACCAGTTCGCGGCCTCGTTGAGGGCGCGCAGCGCCGGCCGCGTCGCCCACATGAACGCCCGCATGGGCAGCGCGAGCATCGTCGCCGACGTCTCGGGGTGCGCGATCGCCCAGGACTTGGGCGCCATCTCGCCCACGACGAGGTGCAGGAACGTCACGATGACCAGCGCCAGCACGAACCCGGCGACGTCCGCGACCCACAGCGGCCACCCCCAGGTCTCGAACACGGGCGTGAGCCAGTGGTGCACGGCCGGCTTGGTGATCGCGCCGAGCGCCAGGGTGGCGGCGGTGATGCCGAGCTGGCTGCCCGCGAGCAGCAGCGTCAGCTCCGAGGAGCTGCGCAGCGCGGCGCGCGCGGAGCGGCTGGACGCCGCGGCGTCCTCCAGGCGGTGCTTGCGTGCCGCGAGCATCGCGAACTCGACGGCGACGAAGAACGCGGACAGGGCGATGATGACGACGGTCGCGACCAGCACGACCCACGGGTTGCTCATCGGGCGTCCTCCGGGGTGGTGCGGGCGGTGCCGGGGTCGGCGTGCGCGGGGTCGGGGACGACGGTCAGCCGCAGCCGCGAGGGCACGTGCCGGGCGAGCGCGAGGACCTCGACCCGCAGGACGTCCTGCGGTGGGCTGTCGGTGACGGCCAGCAGCGCCGGGTCCGCGGGCAGCGGCACGTCGACGACCTCGCCGACCAGCGGCAGCGCACCGCGGTGGTGGATGGTCAGCCCGGCGACGGTCTCGTAGTCGTCGCGGGGCAGGTCGCGCCCGAGGGCGCGCTCGGCCTCGTCGACGTGCACGTCGCCGGCCACGACCCAGGAGCCGTCGTCGGACCGTGCGGTCAGCTCAGACTCCATGGGGTCGTGCTCGTCGGCGATCTCCCCGACGAGCTCCTCGGCGACGTCCTCGAGGGTGAGCGCACCGGCGAACCCGCCGTACTCGTCGAGGACGCAGGCCAGCCGATTGTCGCCGCCGCTGATGAGCTGGAGCGCGTCGGGCAGCGGCATCGACGTCGGCACCAGCACCGCGGGGCGTGCGAGGGTCGCGGCGGTCGCGGCGGGGTCGGTGCAGCGCAGCACGTCGGCGAGGTGGACGACGCCGGTGACGGCCTCGTCGTCGAGCACCGGGTAGCGCGAGTGCCCGGTGCTCATCAGGGTGCGCAGCTCGTCGAGGGTGGTGCCGGGCTCCACGGTGCCGACCCGGCTGCGGGGCACCATGGCGTGCTCCACGTCGCTGCCGGGGAAGTCGAGGATGCGGTCCAGCAGCACGGCGACCTCCCGGGGCAGGTCACCGCTCTCGCGCGAGTCCTGCACGATGTGCTCCAGGTCGCGCGCCGTCGCGGAGTGCTCGACGTCGTGGACGGGCTCGATGCGCAGGGCCTTGAGCAGCAGGTTCGACGCGGAGTCGAACACGTGGATGAGCCAGCCGAACACCGTCAGGTACGCGGTCGTCGACCGGGCCAGGCCCACGGCGACGGGCTCCGGGCGGGCGATCGCGAGGTTCTTGGGGAACAGCTCGCCGAAGAGCATCTGCACGAACGTGGACAGCAGCAGGGCCAGGACGGTGCCGACGGCGACGCCGACGCCCGTGGGCACGGACAGCCCGCCGAGGGCCTCGCCGATGGACTCGCCGATGAGCGGCTCGGCCACGTAGCCGACGAGCAGGCCGGTGACGGTGATGCCGAGCTGGGCGCCCGAGAGCATGAACGACGTGCGGCGCGTGACCTGCAGGGCGCGGCGGGCGCCGTCGTCACCGGCGTCGGCACGGGCGGCCAGGCGCGAGCGGTCGACGGACATGTAGCCGAACTCCTGGGCCACGAAGTACCCGGTGACGGCGGTGATGGCCAGCACGACGAGCACGCCCAGGAGGAGCGAGAGGACCCACATCAGACCCTCACCCCCCGGTGGGTGGTGGTGCGCGTGCGGGGGCGAGGGCGGCGACTGTGGCCGGGACTGTCGGGGTCCATCATCTCTTCCGGGTCAGGGGTCAGGTCCGGCGGGGGAACGAGCGACGCGCCCCACCGGTTCCCACGGTCTCACGGACGGCGTCGGCGGCGGCGGCCGCACCCACAGCCCCGGCCGGGGCGGGGTGCGCGAACACGTAGGCCCGCTGCACGCCGTAGCTCACGCACAGGAGCGTCACGTCGGCGCCGATCTTCGCCACGAGCAGGGGCACCCCGGCGTGCGTGAGGGCGGCCAGCAGCACCCACGTCGCGCCCAGCAGCGTCACGGCGAGCGCCGCGTACCGGGCCAGCGACACGCGCCACGGTACGCGGGCGCGCCCGAACACGTGCCGCCGGTTGACCGCGTGGTTGACGGTCGCCGACACCGCGCGCGCCCCCACCACGGCCACGCCGAGCGACCCCGTCAGCACCTGCAGCACGAGCAGCATCACGGTGTCGACGGCGTTGGCGGCCAGCGAGGACGCCGCGAACCGCAGCAGCGGCGCCATGACCCGCACCGAGTCGCGCACGGGGCGGAAGTGCGACGACGCGTTGCCGTCGAGGTAGATCGTGGCGATCGGCACCTCGACGACCGGGACCCCGGCGCCGGGTGCGCGCAGCAGCACCTCGAGCTCGTACTCGAACCGGTCGCCCGGCACCTGCGCGAGCCAGGGCAGCAGGCCCGCGGGGTACGCGCGCAGCCCGGTCTGGGTGTCGACGAGCCGCATGCCGGTGACGGCGCGCAGCAGCAGCCGGCTGGCGACGTTCCCGACCGTCGAGCGCCACGGCACCTCGTCGACGAAGAGGCGGGACCCGAGGACGACGGCGCCGGGCTCGGCGGCGGCGCGGGCGGCCACGCGCAGGACGTCGACGACGGCGTGCTGGCCGTCGCAGTCGGCGGTGACGACGTCGTGCCCGGGGTGCGCGGCGCGGGCGTGCGCGAACCCGTGCCGCAGGGCGTGGCCCTTGCCCCGGTTGCCGGCGTACCCGGTCACCTCCGCCCCGGCGGCGCGGGCGGCGGCGAGGACGGGGGCGTACGCCGGGCCGCTGCCGTCGTCGACGACGACGACGGGCAGGTCGGGCGCGGCGGCCCGCAGGTCATGCACGAGGGTCACGAGCCGGGCGTCGGGCTCGTAGGCGGGGACGAGGACGATCACGGCGGCCGCCTCAGCCCGTGACGTACAGGATGTCGGAGGTGCCGCGCTCCTCGCCCCGGCCCAGGGGGTCGTTGACGAGCTCGCCGTCGTACCACATCGTCGAGGACCCGCCGCCGTCGAGGTTGTACGCGGTCGTGGCGCCGAGGTCGAGCATGATCTGCGCGAGCTCCGTCATGCCGACGCCCGCGCTGTATCCCGGCGAGCGGCCGTCGACGACGACCATGACGAGGTGGTTGGTGCCGACGATGCCGATGGCGGTGCGCGGCTGGTCGCCCTGGATGGAGTGGTTGCCCACGTTGGTGTCGACCTCGACGTCCTCGATGCCGTCGAGCACCTGGCCGTCGTCGACGAGCGCGGGCCCGAACGAGACGGTCTGCCACGCGCCGGCGGCGACGAGCTCGTCCGCGGTCGTCGTGGTCTCGTCGTAGACCTCCATGGTGCCGTCGCGGTACAGCACGAGGCCCTCGCGGGCGCCCTGGTCGCGGTAGACGACGCCGTTGCGGATGACGATGCCGGTCTCGCGGAACCCGTAGTAGTCGCCGTTGATCGCCAGCAGGGCGTCGTTGGCCTCGGCCATCTGCGACGTCGTCTCGGTGATGTTCGTGCCGAACTCGTTCTGCGCGAACGCCGACCGCAGGGCGGTGGCGTCGCCGAGGACGACGTCGGCGACGTAGTAGGTGACGGTCGCGTCGCCGCTGCCGGTGGTCACGGTCGAGACGGTGACGCTCGTGCCCTCGGCGGACGCCGCGGCGTCGGTCGTGGTGGTGCCGGTCTGCGCGGCCTCGTAGGCCTGGACGTCGGCGATCTCGACGTGCTCGACGACGAACCGGTCCAGGGCCCACCACGTGGCGCCGCCGGCCGGCAGCGCGACGGCCAGGGCGGTGACGGCGGCGACGCGGCCGCGGGCGCGCCGGGTGCGTCCGAGGCGTCGGGGCGGGGTGCCGGCAGCCGGGCCGGGCGGGGGCGGGGCGGGGGTGCGGGGGTCCATGGGGTCAGGTGTACGGACGTGCCCGGTGAGGTCCCCGTGCGGGTGATGTGCGCCGCCTGGGAGCCAGGATCGAACATGTGTTCGATACGCTCGGACCATGCCCGACCGCACCGCCACCCCCGCGCCGGGCCCGGGCGCGCCCGCCGGCCAGACCCCCGCCGGGGCCCGCGGGGGCGGGTTCGCAGGTCAGCGCCGGGACGTGGCCAACAGCGAGGTGCCGGACGGCATCCCGACCCGGCCGCAGGGGGACGTGCCGGTGATCGTGCGGGTCGTGTGGTCCGACGGCGTGGAGGAGTGGCGGCCGGCCCGGGCGGTGCGCTGGACGCGGTCGCACGTCATGGTCGCGTGGCGGGACAGGGAGACCGACCCGCGCTCGGAGCGGCACACGTGGTTGCGTGCGGGCGACGTGGCGCGCTCGGTGAGCTGGTTCGTGCCGCCGGCGCGCCCGGGCCCGTGAGGGGCCGGTGCGCAGCCCCGTGCGTCAGGCCGGGATGCGACGCGTGACGGCCTTGCCCGCCTCGACGAGCAGCAGCACCCCGACGGCCACGGCCGCCGTCAGGCCCCAGTCGCGCAGGCCGATGGGCGCGGACTCGAACCAGTCGTTCATGAACGGCGCGTAGGTGAACACGAGCTGCAGCACGAGGAGCGACCCGACCGCCACCCACACGACCCGGTTCCCGACCAGCACCCGCGGCGTCAGGCTCGAGCGGTGCAGGAACCGGCACGAGAACAGGAACGCGATCTGCCCGAGCACGAGCATGGTCACGGCGCTGGTCTGCGCCACACCGTCGGACGCGCCCAGGTCCTTCTCCACGAGGTACACGGCGAGCGTGGTCCCGCCGATCAGCAGCGACGCCCACACCACGAGCGCCAGCGCCCGGCGCGACAGCACCGGCTCGCGCGGGGAGCGCGGCGGGCGGTCCATGATGCCGGGCTCGGCGGGCTCGTACGCCAGGGCGAGGGACAGCGTCACGGCGGTGACGAGGTTGACCCAGAGGATCTGCACGGGCGACAGCGGCAGCGTCAGGCCCAGCAGCACGGCGACGAGGATGACGAGGGACTGCGCGCCGTTGGTCGGCAGCAGGAAGACGACGGACTTGCGGATGTTGTCGTAGATCCGCCGTCCCTCCTCCACGGCCCGCTCGATGGTGGCGAAGTTGTCGTCCGCGAGGACGATCTCGGCGGCCTCCTTGGTGGCCTCGGTGCCCTTGATGCCCATGGCGATGCCGATGTCCGCGCGGGTCAGCGCGGGGGCGTCGTTCACGCCGTCGCCGGTCATGGCGACGACCTCGCGGTGCGACTGCAGGGCCCGCACGATCCGGATCTTGTGCTCGGGGCTGGTGCGCGCGTACACGTCGACCTCGCGCACGCACCGGCGCAGGTCCTCCTGGCTCATGGCCTCCAGCTCGGGGCCCGTCAGGGCCTGGACCTGCTCGCCGGCCGGGACGATGCCCAGCTCGCGGGCGATCGCGACGGCGGTGCCCGCGTGGTCGCCGGTGATCATCTTCACGGCGATGCCGGCGCGGTGGCACTCGGCGATCGCGGCCACCGCCTCGGGGCGGGGCGGGTCGACGATGCCGACCAGGCCGAGGAACACCAGGCCGGTGTCGACGTCGTCGATCTCGAGGGCGTCGTCGCCCGCGGCGGCCGGACGGCGTGCCGCCGCGAGCACCCGCAGGCCGCGTGCGCCGAGCTCGTCGACGGCCCGCTCCCAGTGCTCCTGGTCGAGCGGCACGGGTGCGCCGTCGGGTCCGCGCTGCGCGGTCGAGCGGTCGAGCAGGCGGTCGGGCGCCCCGACCACGTGCACCTGGCGCGTGCCGTCGGCCAGCGTGTCGAGCGTGGCGGAGAACTTGTGCGCGGAGTCGAACGGCACGGTGGCGAGGCGGGCGGTGCCGGTGAGGTCGACCGCCGCCTTGCGGGCCAGGGTCCGCAGGGCGCCCTCGGTCGGCTGGCCCACGACCCGCCAGCGCCCGTCCTCGTCCGTGACGACCTGGGCGTCGTTGCACAGCGCGGCGGCGAGGAGGAGGGCGTGCAGGTCGCCGTGCGCGGCGAGGTCGGCCGGTGCGTCGGCGCCCTCCGGCGTGACCCGGCCCTGCGGGTCGTAGCCGAGCCCCTCGACGCCGTACGTGCCGCCGGCGGTGACGACGGTCCGCGCGGTCATCTCGTTCTTGGTGAGCGTGCCGGTCTTGTCCGAGCAGATCGTCGTCACCGATCCCAGGGCCTCGACCGCGGGCAGCTTGCGGGTGATCGCGTGCCGGCGGGCCATCTGCTGCACGCCCAGCGCGAGGGTGATGGTGACGAGCGCGGGCAGGCCCTCGGGCACCGCGGCGACCGCGAACCCGATCGCGGCGGAGATGAGGTCGGGGGTGTCGAAGTCGTGCACGACCCGCCCGATGACGAGCATCGCGGCCGCCATCAGCAGGATCCCGCGCGAGAGGAGGGTCCCCAGGCGGCCGAGCTGGCGCTTGAGGGGCGTGTCGAGGTGGTCGACCTCGGCGATGAGGGCCTGGATGCGGCCGATCTCGGTGCCGGCGCCGGTGGACGTCACGACACCCAGCCCGGTCCCGGCGGACACGATCGTGCCCGAGAAGAGCATGCTCGACCGGTCGCCGACGCCCGCGTCCTCGCCGACCGCGGCGACGTCCTTGACCGCGGGCACGGACTCCCCGGTGAGCGCGGACTCGTCGACCTGCAGGTGGGTGGCCTCGAGCAGCCGCACGTCCGCCGGCACCTTGTCGCCGCCGCGCACGCGCACCACGTCGCCGGGCACGAGCGTGGCGGCGTCGACGTCGCCCCACCGCCCGTCGCGGCGCACGGTGGCCTCGAGCGAGAGCATGGTGCGGATGCCGTCGAGCGCGCGCTCGGCCTGCCCCTCCTGCACGAACCCGACCACCGCGTTCGCGACCGCGACGACGAGGATCACGGTGAAGTCGACCCAGTCGCCGAGGAAGGCCTTGAGCACGGCCGCGGCGAGCAGGATGTAGATGAGCACGTCGTCGAAGTGCCCGAGGAAGCGCAGCAGCGCCGGGGTGCGCGCGGCGGTCGGCAGGCGGTTCGGGCCCGCCTCGTCCAGACGCCGCGCCGCGTCGTCCGTGCCCAGCCCGTCGGGCGTCGACCCCAGGGCGGCGAGCACCTCGTCGGGCGTGCGGGCGTACGGGCGCGGGTCGTCGGGTGCGGGGTCCGCCGTCAGCGTCTGCGACGCCGTGCGGTCGGCCGGGCTCGGTGCCATCGGGTTCACCTCGGGTCGGACGTCGTCGACGTGCCTGGCACGTGCATCGTGGCACGGCCGCCCGGCCCGGGCGCGGGGGAGGGCGGGTGTGGCACGAGGCCGCACCCCGGGGTCGGGGTGCGGCCTCGCACGGCGGCCGGGCGGGTGGCCCGGACGCGGGTCGCGTCGCCCGCACGGCACGGGCGGCGCAGGTCAGGGCGTCACACGTACAGCGGTGTGAGGGCCACGTAGTCGTCGATCGTGCCGTCGGCCAGGACGGTCTCGATGATCCGGCGGCCCAGCGGGTCGAGGTCGTCGGTGAGGAACTGCTCGAGCTCGGCCTTGAAGAACCCCGTGAGGATCGCGCAGCCGGCATCGTAGGCCTCGAGGCCCACCTGCGACTGGTACTCGGGCTGCAGCAGCGTCGGGCGGATCTGCTGCCCGTCGAGCTTGATCTCCTTGGGCCGGTACCCGAACAGCGAGCAGCGCGCGGGCGTGAGCTGCTCGGGCATGATGCGCCCGCCGCCGCGCCGCGCCAGATACTCGCGGGTGAGCCACTCGGCGGAGAAGCCCACCTTGTACGCGCCGATGTGCTGGTTGGGCGTGAGCACGTACCGGGTGCGGTCGTTCTCGACGAGCTGGCGGAGCAGCAGGTTCGCCGCGGCGACCTTGGTGCCGGTGGAGAAGGGCCAGTAGGAGCCGACGCCCTCGGCGACCATGCCGCCGTGCTTGAGGGCCTTCTTGACCTCCTTGCTCTCGCCGATCGAGGGGTTCTTGTCCCCGCGCGGCGCGATGAGCCGCCACACCCACGCCAGCGACGGCGGGATGACGTGCATCATGCCCATGATCCCGTAGCTCGGGTTCTCCCGCGTGCACAGCGGCATCCGCACGCCGAACGTGCGGACGTCGACCTCCTTGGGCTCGCTGATGACGTTCTTCACCGAGCTGCGGGGGATGACCACGCGGGGGTTCGGGCACCGCTTGCCGTTGGAGTCGAGCGTGTGCTCCCACGGCAGGGCGGTGGCGTCGGCGACGCCGTCGATCGAGAGGAACACCAGCGGCTGGTCGGGGTCGATGACCGCCCGCTCGAACGCGGGGTCCTCGCCGTAGCTCGTCATGTTGTCGACGCGGACGAACCAGCCGGCCTCGGCGTCGGCGACGACGAGCTTGCGGGTGCCCTTCTGGATCGACGGGTGGCACAGCGTCATGTCGTCCGTCACGGGGGCCAGCGCCGACGTCTCGCCGAGGAGGATGTGGTACGGCTCGTCGCGGACCACGTTGGTGCCGACGAGGATGCGCCCGTCGTCCTCGCGGCGGATCTCCTGGCACATCTCGGACTTGCCGCCGCCCGAGGCGCCCTCGTGCATGATCACGGTCTCGTTCTCGTACGGCGTCGTCACGCGCACGCTCGAGGCGTGGGCCGTGAGCCAGCCCTCCTGCTCGCCGATGTCGAGCAGCACCGAGAACACGCCCTTCTTGGCGCTGGGTCCCGGGTACAGGTTGTACGCCCACACCTCGTGCAGGGTCGTGGAGCGGTTGTGCACGACGACCTGGCGGCCCTCGAAGTGCGTGTGCCGGAACGGCGGGGCGCAGTACAGGATCGACCGCGGGGTGAATGGTCCGACCTCGTCGAACGTCACCCAGCCCTGCAGGTCCACGAGGGTGAGCGCGAAGAACGCCGAGCTCACGGGCACGACCGCCAGCGACGGGTAGCCGTGCACGGGGCCGCCGGCCTTGAACGGCACGACGACGAGCTCCTGGGTGGCCAGCCAGTCCAGGGTCTCCTGGCGCGTGTCGTCGAACCCGGTGCCGAACACGTCGCGGTAGCGGGGCTTGTCGGTCGGCAGGTCGTCGGCGATCCGCATGCAGTCCGGGTCGCGCCGGCGCATGTAGTCCTCGGGGTAGTTCACGGCGAGCCCGTTGCGGCAGCGCGTCACGGTCGCCTCCGGCACCATGCGGCCGTCGACCTCGTACTCGACGGTGAACACGGGGCCGCCGTCGGGGCCGAGGCACAGCTCGTACAGCTCGGCCCGCGTGGCGGGCACGATGATGCGCGGGCACTTCTCGAGCGCGGCGCGCACCTCGGGGGGCAACGAGACGTCGAGCAGGCTCTCGGGGACGGTGACGCTCACGGCAGCTCCTTCGTCGCAGGTGCGACCGGGTGCGTGCGCCCTCGCGGTGGGCGGGTGCGTGGGCGGCCCGGCCGAGCGTCGTCGCGCACGCGGAGGTCGTCCCCGGGCGCGGCGTGCTCTTGACCTGGACGTTACGGCCGCTCGACCCCGTTCGTCGTGGGACCTTCGGCCGGGCCGGGCCCGGGCCCGGCGTGCCCGGCCCCGGCGTGTCGTCCGTCCGGTGGGCCGGCGCGGTCCCGGGCGTCAGGCCGGGTCGCCGACCGGCGCCGCCGCGGTCGGGGCGGCGGCCGCGGCGCGCCGGCGCCGGGACCGCCGCACGAGCACCACCGGGACGACGACGAGGGCGACGACCGCGGCCCAGGGCAGGAGGACCCCGACGACCACGAGCGTCGCGCGGGCGGCCTCCACGAGCCCGGCCCAGCCCGACCCCAGCCCGTCGAGGAACGTGCGCGGCCCGGCCTGCGCGACGGGCGTGCCCGCCGGCGGGTACAGCTCCACGTGCAGCGTCGACAGCGCCACCCGGTCGGCCACGCGGGCCCGCTCCGAGCGCAGCTGCTCGAGGTTCGACTGCCGCTGCGTCAGGGCCTCCTCGGCGGCGATCACGTCGGCGTTCGTGCGCGCCCGGGACAGCAGGTCCTCCATCCGCGCCACCGACACCTCCGTGGCCGAGATGCGCGCGTCGAGGTCCTCGGCGGCCGCCGTGACGTCCTCGCGGCTGATCGTCAGCTCCTCCACCACGCCGATCTGGTCCAGCTCGGCGGTGACCTCGTCGACCGTGCCGGCCGGCACCCGGATCGTCAGGCGCGCGCTCCCGGGGTCGTCCTCGGTGCCCGCCCGCTCGTACCGGTCGTCGACGCGGCCCTCGACGCGCTCGACCAGCGCGACGACCTGCCGCACGGCCTCGTGCGGGTCCGCCACGGCCACGTAGACGTCCCCGGTCTGCACGACCTGCCGCTCGTCCTCGCCGCTCGACGACGTGTCGCCGCCCTCGTCCGCCGCCACGGCGTCCATCTCCTCGGCGACGTCCTGCCGGGCCATCTCCACGGACGACCCGCCGGCCCCGTCGTCCCCGCTGCTGCACGCGGCGAGCAGGGCCACGAGCGCCGCCGCGGCGGCGCCGGCCAGCGCGCGCCGTCGCCCGCGGGCGCGGCGTGCCCCGGGCGCCTCCCCCGGGGCGTGGGCGGCGAGGCGCGCAGCGGCCTCGGGGGCGGGCGGGCGGGCGGTGCGCGTGGTCCTCGTCATACCTGGCCACGGTAGGCACCTCGGGCCCGTGACGTCGACGGTTGGCGCGATCGTGACCGGAACGGCACCGGATCACCCCGTCACGGTGACCTGGCCGTGACCTGGCGCCCGTTCCGACGCGCGGCCGAGACCGCACCGTGACCTGGACGTCAGTCCGCGTACCCGGCCGCGGCCCACAGGTGCGTCGCCGCGACGGCCCGGTACGGCGACCACGGTCCGGCGACGGCGGCGACCGCCTTCGGGTCGGGCAGGTCGAGCACCCGGCGCAGCACGAGGTCGCCGCCGGGGAACGCGTCCCGGTCGCCCAGCGCCCGCAGCGCCACGACGTCGGCCGTCCACGGGCCGATCCCCGGGAGCGCCAGCAGCCGCGCGCGCACGTGCGCGACGTCCGCGCCGGGGGTGAGCACCAGCCCGTCGGCGCACGCGGTGGCGAGGGCGTGCACCGCACGGGCACGCGCGTGCGGCACCCGCAGCACCGCCTGCAGCGCCAGCGGGTCGGCGGCGGCCAGCACCTGCGGCGCGGGGTACGCGTGCAGCCCGTCCGGCCCCGGCGTGCCGTACGCCGCCGCGAGGCGTCCGCCGCAGGTGCGCCCCGCGGCCAGGGTCACCTGCTGCGTGAGCACCGCCTGCACGGCGGCCTCGAACCCGTCGGGGTGCCCGAGCACCCGCAGGTGCGGGCGGGACCGCAGCAGCGGCGCGAGCCGCGGGTCCCGCCCCAGGTGCGCGTGCGCCGCCGCCAGGTCGTCGCCGAGGCCGAGCCACCGGTCGAGCAGCGCCCCGGTGGCCGCGGCCGGGGCGTCGGCGGTCGCGCTCACGCCGTCGGCGGTCACGCGGACCGTCACGGGCGTCGGCCCGGCACCGAGGTCGACCAGCCGGCGCACGGTGCCCGCGGCGCCCCCCGTCGTGCGGCCGGCCGCACCCGGCGTCGGGCCGTCGTCGGCCGGTGCCGCGTCCGGCACGACCTCCTCGACGCCCGGCACCGCGCGGGCGCCGACGGAGACCAGCACGGCACGTGCGTCCACCGGGGTGACCCGCGTCACCGTCACGGGTGACGCCCGCACGGGTGCGGGCCGGGCGTCGCGCTGCGGGTGCGGCGTCGTCATCCGTCGACCGTACGGGTTTTCACCCGCGGTTGCGGGCGCGGGCGATCGGGCTGATCTTTGACGGTTCAGCGGCGTTCGGTCGAGAGAACGTCAAGGACGTGTGACGTACTGGTCACACGTTCGACATGCCAGACGTGACGAACGGTGCCACACTCGACACAGCCGATCGCGGGGACGTGCAGCTCCCGTGACCGGCCGCACCAAGGTCCGGCGAGAGCCGGCCGGCCCGGGAGGGTCCAGGGAGTGCGCCACGCCTCGTGCCGGCGAGACGCCTCTTGCGCCGGGTCCCGCCCCCGTCCGACGGGGGCGGGACCGGTCGCTCCCACTGCTGCGCGCTCCCACCGTCGCGCCCGGCGTCCGCCGCACGCGCCCGCCGCGAGGCGTGAGCACGCTCACGTCCTCCCTGCAGCGCCCCCTGGTGCCGGGTCGCGGGCCGCTGCCTAGCCTGGACGGATGACCACCCCGCCCGTGGCCACCGCCGTCCCCGCGAGCCCGCCCGCCGCCGCACCCGGACCCGCTGCATCCACGCCGACGCCCTCGCCCACCGACGGCGAGGTCCTCGTCGCCGCCGCCCGCGGCGTCGGCGACGTCCTGCTGCTCGTCCTCGCCGCGCTCGCCGCCGTGGCCGTCGCGTACGTCGCGGCGGCCGTCGTCGGCGCCGTCGTGCGCCGTGCCGCACGCCGCTCGACGGTCGCCGCCGAGCTGTCCCGGCGCTCGCGCCGCCCGCTGCGGGCCGTGCTCGTGGTCGTCGCCGTGTGGGTCGCCGCACGGCTGAGCACGTCCGCCGACGAGGTGTGGCGCCCGGCGCTCGAGCACGTCATGCTCATCGCCCTCATCGTCACCCTGACCTGGCTGGTCGGGTCGCTGGCGTTCGTGCTGGAGGACCTGGCGCTCGCCCGCTACCGCGTCGACGTCAAGGACAACCGCCACGCGCGCCGCATGCGCACCCAGGTGCAGGTGCTGCGTCGCCTCACCGTCGCGGTGCTCGTCCTGGTCGCGATCTCGGCCGTGCTGCTGACGTTCCCCGGCGCCCGGGCCCTGGGGGCGAGCCTCTTCGCGTCCGCCGGGCTGCTGTCGATCGTCGCCGGCCTGGCCGCCCAGAGCTCGCTGGCGAACATGTTCGCCGGCATGCAGCTGGCCTTCACCGACGCGATCCGCGTCGACGACGTGGTCGTCGTCGAGGGGGAGTGGGGGCGGATCGAGGAGATCACCCTGACGTACGTCGTGGTGCACGTGTGGGACGACCGGCGGCTCATCCTCCCGTCCACGTACTTCACGACGACGCCGTTCCAGAACTGGACCCGGCGCGCGGCCGAGCTGCTCGGCACCGTCGAGATCGACGTCGACTGGCGGGTCCCCGTCGACGCGATGCGTGCCGAGCTGGCACGCCTGCTCGCGGCCACCGACCTGTGGGACGAGCGCGTCGGCATCCTCCAGGTCACCGACGCCGTCGGCGGCGTGGTCCGCGTCCGGGCGCTGGCCAGCGCCGTCGACGCCCCGACCCTGTTCGACCTGCGCTGCCACGTGCGCGAGGGCCTGGTCGCGTGGCTCCAGCGCGAGGCGCCGGAGGGCCTGCCGCGCACCCGTCTGGAGCACGACGGCCGACCGGCCGAGGTGGTGCCCGAGCGCCCGGCGCCGCAGCCGGCCGACCGGCTCTTCACCGGGAGCGTCGACGCCGTGGCGCGGTCGCAGGCGTTCAGCGGGCCGGGGCAGGACGTCATCGACGAGCGGGAGCACGCCGCGCACCGGCAGGACGAGCCGGACGCGGCCGACGACCCGGCCGACGACCCTGCGGGCACGGCTGCCGGGGACGGCGCGGCCGCGCGGGACGTCCCGCCCGCGCAGCACGCCGACGGGCGCGGCGAGGACGACCCGATCCGCGGCCGGGGCGAGTGACGTCCCGCCCCGCCGGACGGCGCCTCAGCCCGCCGGCGGCGCCGCGGCGGTGAGCCGGGCCGCCAGCCGTCCCACCGCGTCCCGCAGCTCGTCGGGCCCCACGACGACGAACGGCGCGCCGTACATCGTGAGCACCGCCGCCAGCCCGTCCCACGACCACGCGCCGACGACGAGCCGGGTCCGGTCCGGGCCGAGCGCCTCCACCTCGGTGTCGCGCGCCGACCACCGGGCCGCGGTCGCCGCGGGCATCTCCAGGACCACCTCGCCCCGGCACGCCGCGTCGGGCCGCCGGCCGAGCCGCCCCGCGACGAAGGCGGCGACGTCCCCGCCGGGCACCGCCCGCTCGGGCACGCGACGCCCCGCGGTGCCGCGCGGCGTCATCCGGTCCACGCGGAACAGCCGCCAGTCGTGCCGGTCCAGGTCGAACCCGACGAGGTACCAGCGCCCGCCCCACCGCACCAGGTGGTGCGCCTCGGCGCGGCGCGGCGGCCGGAACGCCGCGTCGCCCGTGCCCAGCACGGGGCCGCTGCCGCCGTCGTGGTCGAACCGCAGCACGACCCGCTCGCGCACGGCGGTGCCGACGGCCAGCAGGACGTCCCCGGCCACGACCGGCGCCTCCCGGTCGCCGGCGCGCGCCACCACCGTGACGGCGAGCGCGTCCGCCGCCGCCCGCAGCCGGGCCGGCATCACCTGCCGGAGCGTCTGCAGCGCACGGGCCGCGGCCTCGTCCACCCCGGCGACGCCCGTCGCGGCGGTCTGCAGCGCGATCGTCAGAGCCACCACCTGCTCGTCGTCGAGCAGCAGCGGCGGCATGTGGGCGCCCGCCTCGAGCCGGTAGCCGCCGTCCGGACCCTTGGTCGCGTGCACCGGGTACCCGAGCTCGCGCAGCCGGTCGACGTCGCGCCGCACGGTCCGCGGGCTCACGTCCAGCCGCCGGGCGAGCACGTCGCCCGGCCAGTCGCGGTGCTGCTGCAGCAGCTGCAGCAGCGCGAGGATCCGCGCCGAGGGTCCGGTCATGCCCCCACCCTGGCACCGGTGGCGGTCAGGACCTGTCCGCCACCCGACCTCACGACCGCAGGTCGTGCGGCGTCTGCCGGGTGCAGGGGGACGGCGATGTCGGGGGCGAGGGTGAGGATGGGACGCATGGAGCTCGTGCACGTGGTGGTCGGCTCGCCGATGGGGCCGGTGGTGGTGGCGGCGCAGGACGTGGCCGACGGGGCGGTGACGCACGTGCGGCTGCCCCGGGCCGACGGGTCCGCGGCTGACGACGCCCTGGGCGGACGCGTCGAGCCGCACGCGCACCCGGCCCTCGCGCACGCGGCCCGCGAGCTCGACGAGTACTTCGCCGGGGAGCGCCGCGACTTCACGATGCCTCTGCACCCCGCCGGCACCGCGTTCCAGCGGCTGGTGTGGGACGGGCTGCGGCGCATCCCCTACGGCACCACCACCACCTACGGGGCGCTCGCGGCCGCACTCGGCCTCGACCCGCGCACCACGTCGCGCGCCGTCGGGGCCGCGAACGGCGCCAACCCCGTCGCCGTCGTGGTGCCGTGCCACCGCGTGATCGGCGCCGACGGCACGCTCACGGGCTTCGCGGCGGGCATCGGGCGCAAGCGCGCGCTGCTGGACCTCGAGGCGGCCGTGGCCTCGGGCACGACGGTGCTCTTCTGATGGCGGCAACGGGCGGGGGCGCCGCACCGGGCCCCGCCGTCACCGTGATGGTCGCCCTCCTGCGGGGCGTGAACGTCGGCGGCGCGGCCCGGGTGCCGATGGCCGAGCTGCGGGCGGTCGTGCACGCGTGCGGCTACGGCGACGTGCGCACCTACGTCAACAGCGGCAACGTCGTCCTCACCTCGCCCGACCCCGACCCGGACGCCGTCGCCGCCCGCCTGCGCGAGGCGTGCGCGCAGGCGTTCCCCGCAGCGCCCGACGTGGTCGTGCGCACCCGCGCCCAGCTCGACGCGGTCGTCGCCGCCAACCCCTTCCTCGACGGCGACGACGACCCCACCCACCACCACGTGGTCTTCCTGCCCGGCCCCGACCCCGCCGCCGCCCCGGCGCTCGACCTCGCCCCCTACGCGCCCGAGCAGCTCGCCGTCGGCGACCGCGAGCTCTACCTGCACCTGCCGCAGGGCCTGGGGCGCTCCGCGCTCGCGGTCGCGGTGACCCGCGCCACCCGGGGGCGCGGGACGGCCCGCAACTGGCGCACCGTGACGACCCTGGCGGGCCTGGCCGCCGCGACCCCGGGCTGACCCCTGCTCCACCCCGGGGCGGACATCCCGCCGCGGCACCCCACCCGCCGGCCGACGCGCCGACGCCGGCGCCCGGCCATGCTCGACGCGTGACGACACCCGCGCTCCGCGCCCCCGCCGCACCTCCGGCCGCCGCACCGCGCCGCGGCACCGCGCGCACCGTGGCGATCGCCGCCACCGCCGGGCTCCTGGCCGGTGCCGTGACGTCGTTCGCGCAGACCGTGCTGCCCGACCCGGTCGCCGGTCTCGCGAACGCCGTCACGCCGTGGCTCGTGGCCCCCTTCCTCGTCGGTGCGCTCGGATCGGCACGCCGCTGGGGCGCCGTGCTGGGTGTGCTGGCGTGCGCGCTGCAGGTCGTCGGCTACTACGCCACGGCCGCGGCCCGCGGCTTCGGCGTCAACCCTGGGACGGTCGGCTTCTGGCTGGTGTGTGCCCTGGTCGGCGGCGCCGTCGCGGGTGCCGCCGGCTGGTCGTGGTGGCGCAGCGGCGAGCCGGCCGCCGCCACCGGGTCCGGCGCCGTCCACGGCTGGGAGCGCGGGCTCGGTGCCGCGCTGCTCGTCGCCGCCTGGCTCGCCGAGGCGCTCGTCTCGTACGGCTACGTGCTCGGCTACGTCGACGACGCCGTCACCTTCGCGGTCGTCGGCCTGCTCGCCGCGGTCCTGCTCGCCCGCCGCGGCCCGCAGGCACGCGCCGTGCTGCGCTGGCTCGCCCCCGCCCTCGCCGCGGGATGCGTCGGGTTCGCCGCGCTGCACGCCCTCGGAGGCGCTGCCTGACGTCGGCCTCCGGACGCCCGCCCCGCGACGCCGGCGCGGCGCGCCTCGCCCACCGTCTCAGCGCGCACCCGCAGGCAGCCACGTCCAGCTCGCGAGGAGCGCCTCGACGAGAGCCGTCGACGCCGGCTGGTCCGCCGGCGCGTCGAACACCCCACGGTGAGCAGCCAGCCGTCGTACGACACGATCGTGTCGGTGTGCACGTGCCGGTGCGGGGAGCTCTCCACCTCGACCTGGAAGGCCGCCGCGGGGGCGCCGGTCAGGCTCGTGGCGTACGGCGCCGCGAGCTGCCGCACCCGCAGCCCGTGGCTGCCTGCCAGCACGTGGTCGAGCCCGTCCTGGGCGAGCGCGAGAAGGTCCGTCGTGCCGTCGTCCCCGGTACCCGGGCGACCGGCCCGGTCCCGCGGCACGACGCTCTCCCGGTCGATCCTGTCGGAGTACGGCAGAGGCGGTCGCCGCCGCTCCCACCGCACGAGCAGGCGGAGATGGAGGTCGTCGAACCACGACGGGCGATGGGCCATGCCGGTCGCATCGGTCGTCGCCCGTCCGGGCATGAGTCCCGGACGTCCTCATCCGTGCGCGGCCCGGTGAGCGGGTGCGGTGCTGCCCCTGCGGTGCGACGGTGGAGGGGCACGACGGGTGCTCGTCGAGAAGCGGGCGGCACCCCGCCGCGGCCGGTGGCCGCAGGCCTTCCCCCAGGACGAGGTGATGACGACGTGCGTGCACTGACGTGGCAGGGACGTGAGCAGGTGGCGGTCGAGGACGTGCCCGACCCCCGCATCGAGGAGCCGACGGACGCGGTGGTCCGCGTGACGTCGACCGCGATCTGCGGCTCCGACCTGCACCTGTACTCCGTCCTCGGGCCCTACCTGAAGCCCGGCGACGTGCTGGGCCACGAGACGATGGGCGTGGTCGAGGAGGTCGGCCCGCAGGCCGCGGGACGGCTGAGCGTGGGCGACCGGGTGGTCGTGCCGTTCGGGATCGCGTGCGGGACGTGCTTCATGTGCACCCGCGGGCTGCAGTCCCAGTGCGAGACGACGCAGGTGCGCGAGCAGGGCAAGGGCGCTGCGCTGTTCGGGTACACGTCGCTGTACGGCAGCGTCCCTGGCGGGCAGGCCCAGTACCTGCGCGTGCCGCAGGCGCAGTACGGGCCCGTCGTCGTCCCCGCGGACGGTCGCCCCGACGAGGCGTACCTGTACCTGTCGGACGTGCTGCCGACCGCGTGGCAGGCCGTCGTCAACGCCGACGTGCCGGCGGGTGGCACCGTCGTCGTGGTGGGGCTGGGGCCGATCGGGCAGATGGCCGCGCGCATCGCCCGGCACCGGGGCGCCGGGCGGGTCGTCGGGATCGACGGCGTGCCCGAGCGCCTCGCCATGGCGCGGCGGCACGGCGTCGAGACGATCGACGCCGCGGCGACCGACGACGTCGTGGCCGCGGTCCGCGACCTGACCCAGGGGCGCGGCGCCGACGGGGTCGTCGAGGCCGTCGGCATGGAGGCCCACGGGTCGCCCGTCTTCGCCGCCGGGCAGAAGGTCGCCGGGCTGCTGCCCGACGCGCTCGCGCAGAAGTTCATGGAGAAGGCCGGCGTCGACCGCATGGCCGCCATGCAGACGGCCATCGGTGCGGCCCGCCGCGGCGGGACCGTGTCGGTGGTGGGCGTCTACGGCGGTGCCGTCGACCCGTTCCCGATGATGGACGTGTTCGACCGGCAGCTGACGTTCCGCTTCGGCCAGGCCAACGTCCGGCGCTGGACCGACGAGCTGCTGCCGCTGGTCACCGACGACGCGGACCCGCTCGGCGTGCTGGACCTGCGCACGCACCGGGTGCCGCTGGAGCAGGCTCCCGCCGCGTACGACATGTTCCAGCGCAAGTCCGACGGCTGCGTCAAGGTCGTCCTCGACCCCGCGGCCTGACGGGTCCGCGTGCGGCGTCCCGGCGCGTGACGTGCCGGGACGCCGTGCAGGGAGCAGACTCGGCACCCACGAGGCGTCCCGGCCGGGACGCGAGGAGGAGGCACCGTGCGGGTCGTCGTCGTCGGAGCCAGCGGCAACGTGGGCACCGCCCTGCTGCGGCGGATCGCCGCGGACACCACGATCACGTCCGTCACGGGCGTCGCCCGGCGGGTGCCCGCGCGCACACCGCCGCCCCCGTACGACGTGGCCGACTGGGTCGCGTGCGACGTCGGGGCCGGTGACGACGACGCGCCGACCGTCGCCGCGCTGGCCCGCGCGTTCGCGGGCGCCGACGCCGTGGTCCACCTGGCGTGGGCGATCCAGCCGAGCCACGACCGCGCCACGCTGCGGTCCACGAACGTCGTCGGCACCCGCCGCGTCGCGCAGGCCGCCGTGCGCGCGGGCGTCCCGCACCTGGTCGTCGCGTCGTCCGTCGGCGCGTACTCGCCCGTCGCGGACGACGACCCCCGCGACGAGGACCTGCCCACGGGCGGGACCCGCACCAGCACCTACAGCGTCGACAAGGTCTCCGTCGAGCAGCTCCTCGACCGCGTCGAGGCCGACCACCCGTCTCTCGTCGTGACCCGGCTGCGCCCCGCCCTGGTCTTCCAGCGCGACGCGGGCCACGAGATCGCCCGGTACTTCCTCGGCCCGTTCGTGCCGACGCCCCTGCTGGCCGGCAAGGTGCCGGTGCTGCCGTGGCCCACGGGCCTGCGGCTGCAGGTCGTGCACGCCGACGACCTCGCCGAGGCGTTCCGCGAGGCCGTCGTGCGGCAGGTCCCCGGTGCGTTCAACGTCGCCGCGCCCCAGGTGCTGCACGGGCACGACGTCGCCGCCGTGGTGTCGCAGGGCCGGGTCCGTGACGTCCCAGCCCGCGCGGCACGGCTCGCGCTGTCCGCCGCCTGGCGGGCCCGCGCCGTGCCCGTCGGCCCCGGCTGGTTCGACATGGCGCTCGGCGTGCCCGTGCTGGGCACGGCCCGCGCCGAGCGAAGCCTCGGGTGGCGACCCGCCCGCACCGGCCACGAGACCCTCGCCGAGCTGGTCGACGGCATCGCCGCCGGCGCCGGGACCGCCAGCCCCCCGATGCGCCCGCGGTGGCGGCTGTGACCGGCGAGCACGCGCACGTCCTGGGCGACCCGGACGCACCCGTGACCGTCGTGGAGTTCGGCGACCTCGAGTGCCCCTACTGCGCGCAGGCGGCGCCCGTGCTGCGTCGGCTCGTCGCGGAGTCCCACGGCCGGGTCCGCCTCGTGTGGCGGCACTTCCCCCTGTTCCAGGTGCACCCGCACGCGCTCGCGGCCGCGCTCGCCGCGGAGGCCGCCGGCGCCCACGGGCTGTTCTGGCCCATGCAGGAGCTCCTGCTGACCCGGCAGGACCGCCTCGCGGAGGCGGACCTGCGCGCCTACGCCACCGAGCTCGGCCTCGACCCCGACGACGTCGTCGGCGACCGCGCCCAGCAGTGGGCCCCGCGGGTGCAGGCCGACTACGCCGAGGGGCTCGCGCACGACGTGCACGGCACCCCCGTCGTCTTCGTCGACGGGGTCCGCCAGCGCGGCCGTCTCACCCTCGACGGCCTGCGGGCCGTCGTCGACGCGGTCTGACCGGCGTGGTGCCCCGGGACCGCCGGCGCGGACGGGCGCCCGCGAGGCGGCAGGATGGGGGAGTGAGCACCCCCGCCGCCCGCGCCGCAGCCGCCCGCACCGCCGCCCCCGGACCCGCCGTGCCCCGCACCGCGCTCGTCACCGGGGCCGGCCGCGGCATCGGCCGCGAGCTCGCCCTCGCGCTCGCCCGTGCCGGGTGGGCCGTCGGCCTCGTCGGGCGCACCCGTGCCCACCTCGACGACGTGGCCGAGCAGATCCGCGAGGACGACGGGCACGCCGTGGTCGCGGCCGCCGACCTCGTCGACGCCCACGCCGTCGCGGCCGCCGTCACGCACGTCGAGACGGGCCTCGCCGGCGGCATCGGCCTGCTCGTCAACAACGCCGGCGTCATCGAGGACGAGGAGCTGCCGTTCGCCGCGGCCGACGTCGAGGACGTCTGGCGCGTCGTCGAGACGAACGTGCGCGGCCCCCTGCTCGTCACGCACGCCGTGCTGCCCGGCATGCTCGCGCGCGGGTCCGGCCGGGTGCTCAACGTGAACTCCGGCTCCGGCCACCGCGCCCAGCCCACCTACACGGGGTACACGATCAGCAAGGGCGCGCTCGCCCGGTTCACCACCCAGCTCGACCACCAGTACCGCGACGCCGGCATCCGCGTGCTGGACCTCGCCCCCGGCGTCGTCGCCACCGCCATGACCGCGGCCATGCCCGTGCACGCCGGGCGCACGGCGTGGACCGACCCGGCCGACGTCGCCGCGCTCGTGCTGGGCTTCGCCGCCGGCGACCTCGACGACCTGTCGGGCCGGTTCGTGCGCGCCGGCGTCGACACCGTCGCGTCCCTGCGCGAGCACGCCGCCGCGATCGCCGACACCGACGCCCGCACGCTCCGCCTGGCCACGTGGGGACCCGACGACCCGATCGTCTGACCGGCCGCGCACGACCCCATGGCCGGCGGTCCTCAGGCCGGCGGCCGCCAGGGCAGCGGTGGCAGCTCGGCCGGCACCTGCGGCGGGGAGCACAGCGGCAGCCGCTCACCCAGCCACCGCAGCAGCAGCGACCCCGCGACCGCGGCGACCAGCGACCCCGCCAGCACCCCGATCTTCGCCTGCTCCAGCAGCACCGGGTCGTCGAACGCCAGCTGGGCGATGAACAGCGAGATCGTGAACCCGATGCCCGCCAGCACCGCCCCGCCCAGCAGGTGCCCCCACCGCACCCGCCCCGGCAGGTCGCCCAGCCCCAGCCGCAGCGCCAGCGTCGCCGCACCCGTGATGCCGACCGCGTTGCCCACGACCAGCGCCACCGCCACACCGATCGTCAGCCGCGACGACGCCGCGTCCGCGAGCGTCGCCGGGTCCAGGCGCACGCCCGCGTTCGCGAGCCCGAACAGCGGCACCACGACGAACGCGCTCCACGGGTGCAGGGCCCGCTGCAGCCGGTCGCCCGTCGGCACGGCCGCCCGACCCGCACGCTCGGCGTCGCGCTCGCGGTCGGCGCTCGCGTCCTGCAGGAAGCGCCGCGCGTGCAGCGCGACCGCGTCGCGGCGCCGCTCGTGCGGCACCGCCGTGGGCACGAGCAGCCCGACGAGGACGCCGGCGATGGTCGCGTGCACGCCCGAGGCGAGGACCGCCGCCCAGAGCGCGAGCCCCACCAGCACGTACGGGGCCAGCTGCCACACCCCGCGGGCCCGCAGCCCGACGAGGGCGAGCACCAGGACACCGGCCACGGCGAGCGCGACGACGTCGACCTCGTCGGTGTAGAAGACCGCCATCGCCGTGATCGCGCCGATGTCGTCGACGATCGCCAGCGTCAGCAGGAACAGCCGCAGCCGGTCGGGGCAGCGCGGGCCGAACAGCGCGAGCACGCCGACGAGGAACGCGGTGTCGGTGGACATGACGACGCCCCAGCCGTGCACGGCGTCGGTGCCGGCGTTGAACGCGACGAACACCAGCACGGGCACGAGCAGGCCGCCGAGCGCACCGAGCGCCGGCACGGCCACCGCCCGCGGGTCGCGCAGCTCGCCGCGCGTCAGCTCCCGGTTGATCTCGAGGCCCACGACCGCGAAGAACACCGCCATGGCGGCGTCGTTGACCCAGTGCTGCAGGTCCAGCTCCAGGGCCCACGGGCCGACCGTCACGCCCGCGGGCGTGTGCCACAGGGTCGTGTACGCGTCCCGCCAGGGGGAGTTCGCCCAGACCAGGGCCAGGACCGTCGCGGCGAGCAGCACCACGGCGCTGCCCGCCTCGGTGGCCAGGAACGCGCGCACGGGAGGGGCGAGCGTCGCCATGCGGGCGCGCGTCGACGTCAGGCGGGCGGTGCTCACGGGCGTGCCCGTCGCGCTGCGGTCGGCGCCCTCACAGCGCGGGGGAGCCCGCCGTCGCGGGGACGTGCGCGCCGTGCCCCGCCGCCCGCAGCGCGTCCCGCAGACGCTCGGCCGCGGCGTCGAGGTCCGCGGCCGGCACGTCGGTGCGGGCGTTCGCGAACGTGAGGCTCGACTCGTCCCACGCGGGGAGCACGTGCAGGTGCAGGTGCGGCACCTCGAAGCCCGCGACGAGCAGTGCCGCGCGCGGCGCGTCCCACGCGGCCTGCTGGGCCCGGCCGACGGTCTTGGCCACGACCACCAGGTGCGCGAGCAGGTCGTCGGGCGCGTCCGTGAGCTGGTCGACCTCGGCGCGCGGCACGACCAGCGTGTGCCCGTCGGTGATCGGCGCGATGGTGGTGAACGCGACGGCCCGGTCGTCCGACCAGACGAAGCGCCCGGGGATCTCGCCGTCGATGATGCGCGTGAACAGCGTGGTCATGGGCCCACGCTACTGCCGCAGGACGCGGGCGGTCGCGGGGTGTCCGGGTGGGCCGGGGCCGACGGCCGGCGCACTGCTGAATCGTTTAGGTCGTGGACCGGGGTGGTTGCCGGACGCCGCGAACCGGTAGGAAACGGGTGTGCTCCCCTCCACGACCCCTCGCCCCACCACCGCGCGGACCGCGTCCGCCCCCTCCCGTCGCGCCCGGCCGGCCGTCGGTGCGCTCGCCGCCGTGCTCGCCCTGGCGGCGCTCACCGCCTGCTCCTCCGACACCCCGCCCGACCCCGAGGCCGTGCCCACGGGCGCGACCACCACGCTCGCGGCCGCGCCCGTCGAGCTCACGCCGACCGACCCCGACGACTGCCTCGCGGAGGGCGTCGCCGCCGCCGACGTCGGCGAGGACCTCGCCGCCACGCACGTGGCCTGGGCCGGATCGGGCACCCGCGGCGTCGTCCTGTCGCCGCAGGACGGCGGCGACGTGTGCCAGTGGGCGGACGAGCTCGTGCGGCTCGCGTCCCAGGGCTACCTCGTGGCCACCTTCACCTGGGGCGGTGCCGCCGAGGAGTCCGTCCGCGGCGCCGTCGACGTCCTGCGGGCCGCCGGCGCCCAGGACGTCGCGCTCGTCGGCGCCTCGATGGGCGGGGCGTGGTCCGCGGCCCTCGCGCAGGACCTCGACGCGGCCGCCGTCGTCGCGCTCAGCCCGCCCGCCGCGTTCGGCGACCTCGACGCGACGGCCGCGACCCACGGGTTCACCGGTCCGATCGTCGTGGTCGCCTCCGCGGGCGACGGCGACGTGCCGGCCGCGCAGAGCATGCAGGTCGCCCCGCTCGACGACCCCGACGCCTACGTCGAGCTGAGCGGGTCGGCGCACGGCGTCGCGCTGCTGGACGGCGAGCACGCCGACCAGGTCCACGACATCATCGACGAGACGCTGGCCGCCGGCTTCGGCGGCTGACCGCGGACCGGCACCGGCCGCACGCCTCGTGCGTCCGACCGGTGCCGGGCCCGGCGCGCCGGGCTCAGAGGTAGCGGACGGGGTCGAACTCCTCGAGGGGGATGATCCGCAGCCGCGGCAGCTGCACGTTGAACGCCGCGACGTCCGTCTCCAGGTCGAAGACGCTCAGGCCGCGGGCCGTCAGCTGCGCGAGCTGCTGGCTGGTGAACTCCCGGAAGGCCATGAGCCCGACCCGCCGGCCGCCGTCGACGAGCTGCTCGACCTCGGGCGCGAAGTCGCCGTCGTGGCTGGCCAGCAGCACGTCGCCGTCGCGCAGCGCGATCGCCTCGAGCGTGCGCTTGATGCCGATGTCGACGACCTTCTCGTACGACTCGCCCGACAGCGGGATCGGCACGAACCCGATCGCCGTGAGCGCCTGCACGAACGACATCGGCAGGGTGCCGTTGGACGCGTTGAGGAAGAACAGCGCCTTGACCGGCTGGCCCCACGTGCCCTGCGCGAAGCTCAGCACCCGCTCCCAGCGCGGCCGCTGCTCGGGCGTGGGCCGGCCGCCGAGGATCGACGAGCCGAGCGTGGCGTCGATGTTCTCCCCGTCGACGAGCAGGTAGGTCGTCCCGGTCCCCGGGGGCGCAACGTCGCTCATCCGGCCAGCGTAGACGCCGGGACCGGCACGGCGCCGGGCGACGGGCCTGCGACCTGCGGCGGTGGCATGATGCAGCGCGAGCCGGGGCAGCCGGCGCGGGCGGACGACGGCGGTCCGCGTGCGGGAGCGGCAGACGGGCACGGGCGGGGAGGGCGGGCGATGGTCGACGACGGCGTCGCGGACGACCGGACGGGGCAGCCGCGGGCCGACGTGCGGCTGGCCGCGGAGGCGTGGGAGTCGCTGTTCCGCGCCCAGGTCGCGCTCATGCGCCGGTTCCAGGCCGACGACGTCTGGGGCGACCTGAGCATCCAGGAGTACGACGTGCTGTTCACGCTCGCCCGTGCGCCGGAGGGCACACTGCGCCCGCGCGACCTCGGCGAGGGCAGCCTGCTCACCCAGCCGAGCCTGTCCCGGCTCGTCGACCGGCTCGAGGCGGCCGGGCTGGTGACGCGTGCGCCCGTGGCGGGGGACCGGCGCGGACGGGCCGTCCGGCTGACCGACGCGGGCCGGGCAGCGCAGCGCGAGATCGGCCGCCGGCACGTGCGCTCCATCGACCACCTCGTGGGCGGTGCGCTCGACGCCGACGAGCTGACCACGCTGCGCCGGCTGTGCGACAAGCTGCGGGCCGCCCAGCCGCACCTGGTCGACCCCGTCGCGGCGCCCGGGCGCGCCGGCACCTGACCGCCGCCACCTGCGACGGCTCCGGCGGGTCGGTGACCTGCGGCACCTCAGGACCTCGGGCCCACCCCGGCCGGACGGGTGACGGCGACGATGGTGAGCACGTCGCACCCGCGGCACCCGACAGATCGCACACCGAGGAGGGGACGGATGCGGATCCTGCTCGCCGTGGCCTCGCGCCACCAGGGGACCTGGGAGATGGGCGAGGTGATGGCCGGCGTGCTCGCCGGCCGTGGCCACGTCGTGGACCAGCGCGCGCCCGAGGACGTCCCGTCTCTCGACGGGTACGACGCCGTGCTGCTGGGCTCCGCGGTGTACGTCGCGCACTGGCTCCCGGCGGCCCGCCACCTCGCCGACGCGTTCGTCGACGAGCTGCGCGCCCGCCCGGTGTGGATCTTCTCCTCCGGCCTGGCCACCCAGCCCGCGAACTCGGCGAACTCCCCGCTCGAGATCGCCGCGCTGCGCGAGCGGATCGGCGCCCGCGGGCACCGCTCGTTCCGCGGACGGCTGGACCGTGCGGCGCTCACGTTCGCCGAGCGCGCGATCATCGCCGGCGGCCGCGCCAAGGAGGGCGACCACCGCGACATGGCCGCGGTCGCGACGTGGGCCACGCAGATCGGCGAGGAGCTGGACCTGCTCGCGGCCGCCCCCGCGAGCCCCGCCCGGGTCTGAGGTCGCGCCGCGCCGGACCTCAGACGGGGGCCGGTGCGGCCAGCCGCAGCGCGCGCAGCTCGGCCTCGACCGCCCGCATGCGCGGGCGCTGGGCCGGGTCCTGGCGGGTCATGGCGCGCAGCAGGCGTGCCCAGTCCGGGTCGACCGACGGCGGGACCTCGGGCCCGTGCAGCAGCCGCGCCACGGACGTGCTGATCGGGTCGCCGGGGAAGGCCCGGTCGCCGGTCAGGCACTCCAGGAGCACCAGGCCGAGGGAGTAGACGTCGCTGCCCGGGCCGATGTCCTGCCCGAGGGCCTGCTCGGGGGACTGGTACGACGCGGTCGCGCTGGCGCTCGCGGTGCCGCCGCCGTGGGACGCGGCGATGCCGAAGTCGGCGACCACCACCGGCACCCGCGGCGCGTCCCGGTGGCCCGAGGGTGCGGTGCGGGACGAGACGAGCACGTTCGACGGCTTGACGTCGCGGTGCACCACGCCCGCCGCGTGCGCGTGCCCGAGCCCCTGCGCGACCTGCCGGCCGATGTCGGCGGCCGTCGCGGCGTCGGTCGGGCCCTCGGCGAGCAGCTCGCGCAGCGTCCGGCCCTCCACGAGCTCCATGACGAGGAAGGCCACCGGCCCCTCGCCGTCGAGGACGTCGGCGCCGACGTCGAGCAGGGCCACCAGCGTCGGGTGCGTGAGCTCGGCGAGCACGCGCGCCTCCTGCGCGTAGCGGCGCACCTGCTCGGGGCTGGCGTCGTCGAGCCGGAAGATCTTGACCGCGACGGGGCGGTCCAGGCGGGTGTCGACGCCGCGGAACACCTGGGCGGAGCCGCCCTCGCCGAGGCGCGGGCCCAGCACGTACCGGTGCGCGAGCTCGGGGGCGGCGTGCCGGCCGCGGCCGCTCACGGGCGGTCCTTGGTCATCGTCTGCACGTCCTCGCAGGGGGCGGTCAGGGGCGTCTCGACGGTAGGGCGGGTGCGGGCCGGTCGCACGCCGGGGCGCGTCGGTGCTGGTCAGGCGTCCGGGAGGGAGATGACGCGGCGTCGGGTCAACGTCACTGCGGCGGGGTGCGTGCTCCGGTCGGCCGGCACGCGCGAGCGGTGCGATGATCGTCGGGTGTCCGTGACGCCCCCCACCACGACCACCGCCACCGCCGACGCGCTCGCCCCGTACGACGCCGTCCTGCTCGCCTCGTTCGGCGGACCGAACGGTCACGACGACGTGATGCCCTTCCTCCGCAACGTGACCGCGGGCAAGGGCATCCCCGACGAGCGCCTGGCCGTGGTCGCCGAGCACTACCACCACTTCGGCGGGGCCAGCCCGATCAACGGCCAGAACCTCGCGCTGCGGGCGGCCCTCGTCGACGAGCTGGCCCGGCGCGGGATCGACGTGCCCGTGCTGTGGGGCAACCGCAACTGGGAGCCGTACACGGCCGACGCGCTCGCGCAGGCGCACGCCGACGGGGCCCGCCGCGTGCTCGCGCTCGTCACCAGCGCGTACTCCTCCTACTCGGGCTGCCGCCAGTACCGCGAGCACTTCTGGTCCTCCCTCGAGGAGGTCGGCGCGCAGGTCGGCGCCGTCCCCGGGGAGCACCCGCTCGAGATCGACAAGGTGCGCTCCTACTTCAACCACCCCGGGTTCGTGGAGGCCGGCACCGACGCCGTCGTCGAGGCCTACGCGCAGGCGGACCCGGCCGCGGCGTGGCCCCGGCTGCTGTTCGTCACGCACTCGATCCCCGACACGATGGAGGAGGCGTCGCAGGTCGCGGGCGCCTCCTACCGCGCCCAGCACCTGGACGTGGCGCGCTCGATCGCCGCCGCGGCCACGCGCCGCCTCGGCCGGCCGCTGGAGTGGGACCTCGTGTACTGCTCCCGCTCCGGCCCGCCGCACCAGCCGTGGCTCGAGCCCGACGTCAACGACCACCTGCGGGCCCTGCACGCCGCCGGCACCACCTCCGTGGTGATGGCGCCGATCGGCTTCGTCTCGGACCACATGGAGGTGGCCTTCGACCTCGACACCGAGGCGATGGCGACCGCGGCCGAGCTCGGCGTGCACGCGGTGCGGGCCGGCACCGTCGGCACCCGCGAGCCGTTCGTGCGGGGCCTGGTCGACCTGCTGCTGGAGCGTGCGGCGACGCGTCGTGCGCTCGACGCCGGCGCCGAGCCGGTGCCCGGCGCGACCGTCGGCGACCTGCCGCCCTTCCGGTCGGTCTGCGCCCCCGGGTGCTGCCGCCAGCGCGCGGGCGTCGACTCCGGCGTGCTCGCCGCGTGCTCGGCCGACCCCGCCTCCTGACGCGCCCGCCCGCCTGCCTGCCCGTCCGACCCGGGACGCGACGCACGTCCCACCCCGACCGAAGGAGCCCGCTGTGACCACGCCCGACGCCGAGGCGCTGAACGCGACCGTCCGCTACACGATGTGGACGGTCCTCGCCCTCGCGCAGCCGCTGCCCGCCGACGACGACGCGCGTGCCGCGGCCGTCGCCGACGCGCTGGCGGCCGTGACGTCGGACCCGGGCCTGGTGGTGCGCGGCTGGTACGACGTCTCCGGGCTGCGGGCGGACGCCGACCTCATGGTGTGGTGGCACGCCGAGACGGTCGAGCAGGTCCAGGGCGCGTACCAGCGTCTGCGTGCCAGCGGGCTCGGCGCGCACCTGACGCCGGTGTGGTCCGTGGTCGGCCTGCACCGCCCGGCGGAGTTCAACCGCGGGCACGTGCCCGCGTTCCTGGCCGGGGAGCCCGCCGGCGACTACATCTGCGTCTACCCCTTCGTGCGGTCGTACGACTGGTACGTGCTGCCCGAGGCGGAGCGCCGGGAGATGCTCGTCGAGCACGGCCTCGCCGCCCGCGACTACGCCGACGTGCGTGCCAACACCGTCGCGTCGTTCGCGCTCGGCGACTACGAGTGGATCCTGGCGTTCGAGGCCCCCGAGCTGCACCGGATCGTCGACCTCATGCGCGAGCTGCGGAACACGAAGGCGCGCCTGCACGTGCGCGAGGAGCTGCCGTTCTACACCGGCCCCCGCACGACCCTCGAGGCGTGGGCGGAGACCTTGCCGCGGGCCTGACGCCCTGCAGCGCCGCCGCGCCGCCCTGCAGCGCCGCCCTGCAGCGCCGCCGCGCCCAGGGGATGATCGGTGCATGCCCGACGACGTGCACCCCCGCCCTCCCGCCGAGGACCCCACGGCCCGGCCGTACGACGAGCGACCGGCCGGGGGCGGCCCGTCACCCGCCGGGACGTGGGTCGTCGCCGAGGTCGCCGGGGCGGTCCCTCCCGCGCACGGACCGCACGGGCACCCGTGGCTCACGTTCGACGGCGACGGGGTGCTCTACGGCCACGCCGGCGTGAACCGGGTGCGCAGCACCTGGTCGCTCGACGGCGGCCGGCTCACGGTCGGCCCGGTCGTCCAGACGATGATGGCCGGACCGGACGACGTCACGCGCACCGAGGTCGCCCTCGTCGCGGCGCTCACCGCGGGCGGCACCCTCGAGCCGGCCGACGACGGGCTCGCGCTGCGCACCGCGGACGGGACGACGCTCCTGCTGCGGCCCGCCCCGCCCGGCACCGGGGCGTCCGGGGGAGCGGGGCACGCGCTGCGCTGACGGCGCGGGCGTGCCGTCAGGGGTAGAGGCCGCGGATCAGGTGCGCCTCGGCGACGCGTCGCACGCCGATCGTCAGGGCCGCCTCGCGCAGGGTCACCTGCTCGGCCCGCGCCAGCTCGCTGACCGCGCGGTACGACGCGAGCATCCGCTGCTCCAGGCGCTCGGCGATCTCCTGCGCCGTCCACCAGTACGCCTGGTTGGCCTGCACCCACTCGAAGTAGCTGACGACCACGCCACCGGCGTTCGCGAGGATGTCCGGCACCACGACCACGCCCCGGTCGGCGAGCACCTGGTCGCCCTCGCTCGTCGTCGGGCCGTTCGCCCCCTCGACCACCCACCGCGCCTTGACGCGGGCCGCGCTGTCCGCGTCGAGGACGCCCTCCACCGCCGCGGGCACCAGCACGTCGACGTCGAGGGCGAGCAGCCCGGCGTTGTCGATCGCGTCCGCGTCGCCGAACCCCACGACCGAGCCCGTGCGGCTCACGTGCTCCAGCAGCGCGGGGACGTCGAGGCCGTCGGCGCGGTGGACGCCGCCGCGCTCGTCGCTGACCGCGACGACGCGGGTGCCGGCCTCGTGCAGCAGCCGGGTGGCGTGCGAGCCGACCTTGCCGAAGCCCTGCACGGCTGCCGTGACCTCGGACAGCTCGACGCCGGCGTCGGCGAGCGTGGCCCGGGCGGCGTGCACGACACCCTGCGACGTCGCGGTCGGGCGGCCCAGCGACCCGCCCACGGCCAGGGGCTTGCCGGTCGTCACCGCGGGGATCGTGAAGCCCCGGTTGACGGAGTAGGTGTCCATGACCCAGGCCATCGTGCGCTCGTCGGTGCCGATGTCGGGGGCCATGATGTCCTTCTCGGGCCCGATCATCGACGAGATCTCGCTGGTGTACCGGCGGGTGACGCGCTCGAGCTCGGCCGACGAGTACGCGTGCGGGTCGATGGTCACACCGCCCTTGGCGCCGCCGTACGGCACGTCGACGACCGCGCACTTCCACGTCATCCACATGGCGAGCGCACGGACCTCGTCGATGTCGACGCCCGGTGCGTACCGCAGGCCGCCCTTGCCGGGCCCGCGGCTGATGTTGTGCTGCACGCGGTAGCCGGTGAAGACCTCGACGCCGCCGCCGTCGCGTCGCAGCGGCACCGCGACGCGCATCTCGCGCCGCGGGGTCGCGAGGACCTCGTGCAGCCCGGCGTCGTAGCCGAGGATCTCGACGGCCCGGGAGAGCTGGGCCTGGGCGGTGAGCAGCGGGGCGTCGGGGTCCACGTCGGGCATGGCGTCCACCCTGGCACGCGTTCGGCGCGCGCGCGTCCCGATCGGCGCCCGTCGGACGTCCCGGTCCCGACGGGCGGACGGTCCGGTGCCGTCACCCGGCGCTGCAGACGTGCTGGTCAGGCGGAGGAGCGCACCACGAGCTCGGGGGCGAAGATCTGCGGGGCGCTCGGCGGGGCGCCGTTGAGCTGGTCGAGCAGGCGCGCACCGGCGGCGCGGGCCATGGCGACGACCGGCTGGATGACGGTCGTCAGCGGGGGCGTCGTGGACGCGGAGACGCCCAGGTTGTCGTAGCCGACGACCGCGATGTCGCCGGGGACGTCCTTGCCGAGCTCGGTGAGCGCGCGCAGCGCCCCGGCGGCCATGAGGTCGGACGCGACGAAGATGCCGTCGGTCTCGGGGTGCGCGGCGAGCAGCGCGCGGGTCGCGTCCGCCCCGGAGGAGATCGTGAAGTCGCCCTGCACGACCGCGGAGTCGTCGAGGCCCGCGTCGCTCATCGCGCGGCGCCACCCCAGCAGGCGGTCGATGCCGGCGGACATGTCCTGGGGCCCGGCGACCGTCGCGATGTGCCGGCAGCCGCGGTCCACGAGGTGCTGGGTGGCGAGGCGACCGCCCTCGGCGTTGTCGGTGTCGACGTACTGGACGTCGTCGTCGGGTGCGGACAGCGGCCGGCCCACGAACACGTTGGGGACCCGGGACGTGAGCAGCGCCTGGTCGAGCGCGTCGTCCCGGTGGTGCGAGACGACGATCGCGCCGTCGACGTGCCCGTTGCGCAGGTACCGGATGGTGCGGTCGCTCTCGCCGGGCCGGGCGATCACGAGCACCACCTGGATGTCGGAGTCCGCGAACGCCGTGCTCAGCCCGTTGAGGGTGCCGGCGAAGAAGGGGTCCGAGAGCACGCGCTCGTCGGGCTCGGGCACCACCAGGGCGATCGAGTCCGTGCGACGGGTCACGAGGGACCGCGCGGCGCGGTTGGGGGTGTAGCCGAGGTCCGCGACGGCGGCCGCGACGGACGCGAGCGCCTCGGGCGAGACGCGCAGCCCGCCGTTGATCGCGCGCGAGGCCGTCGACCGGGACACGCCCGCCCGCTCGGCGACCTCCTCGAGCGTGGGCGCTGCGGGACGGACGCGCTCGGCGCGTACCGGGATGCTGTCGACCACCGTTGGTCTTCCCTCCTCGCTGCCCGGGGCAGCACGACGTGCGGCGGTGTTCGGCCGGGACCTCGTCGGCGAGGGTACCCGCACACCGTGGGGCTCACGGGGCCGGGCGTCCGTGGTGGACGCCCGGCCCCGTGGTCGCACTAGCCCTTGACGGCGCCGGCCATGATGCCGGCGACCAGCTGACGCCCTGCGACCGCGAACAGCACGAGCAGCGGGATGGTCGAGAGCACCACGCCCGCCATGATCAGCGACATGTCCTTGAAGTAGGACGCCTGCAGCAGCTGCAGCGCCACCGGGAGCGTCGGGTTGGTCGACCCGAGCACGATGAACGGCCAGAAGAAGTTCGTCCAGGACGCGACGAACGTGAACAGGCCGAGCATGACCGCCGCGGGGCGTGCGGCGGGCAGCGCCACCGACCAGAACGTGCGGATCATCGACGCACCGTCCACGCGGGCGGCCTCGATGAGCTCGTACGGCAGGGCCGACTCGAGGTACTGCGTCATCCAGAACACGCCGAACGCCGTGACCAGGCCGGGCACGATGACGGCCTGGAGCTGGCCGATCCACCCGAGCTGCGACATGACGATGAACAGCGGGATGATGCCGAGCTGCGTCGGCACGGCCGTGGTGGCGATGACGAACAGCAGCAGGCCCTTGCGCCCGCGGAACCGGAGCTTGGAGAACGAGAACCCGGCGAGCGTGGAGAACAGCACCGTCGAGGCCGCGGTCACGGTCGCGACGATCACCGAGTTCGTCAGGGCCTTCCAGAACCCGATGTCGGACTCCAGCACCCGCTCGACGTTGGCGAGGAAGTTGCCCTCGGGCAGCAGGCCCGGGATGGGGTTCTGCGCGATGGTCTGCGCGTCGGAGCTGGCGAGCAGGAACGCGTAGTAGATCGGCAGCACGAAGACCGCGAGCGCGAGCGTGAGCAGCAGGTAGGTGACCCAGCCCGGTCGACGCTCGGACCCGTGGCCGCTGCCCCGCCGGCGGGCGGCGGCCCGTGCGGCACCGGCGCCGGCGGTCTGCCGGACGTAGGGGAGGGACGGCGCGCTCATCGTGCGACCTTCTTCCGTGCCTTGGCGGTGGCGGAGCTGTCGGACGCGATCCGCTGGGTGAGCCAGAAGTTCAGGACGCCGATGGCGACGATGATGATGAAGAGCACCCAGGCCACCGCGGCGGCCCGTCCGAAGCTCTTCTGGCTGCCGAACGCGAGCTCGTAGACGTACATCGTCACGGTCATCCACTGCCGCCCGGGACCGCCCTGGCCGAGCTGGTCGAACATGCGCGGCTCGTCGAAGATCTGCAGCCCGCCGATGGTCGAGGTGATGACCACGAAGATGATCGTCGGGCGCAGCTGCGGGATCGTGATGGAGAAGAACTGCCGCACGCGGCCGGCGCCGTCGATGACGGCGGCCTCGTACAGGTCGCGCGGCACGGCCTGCATCGCGGCCAGCAGGATCAGCGTGTTGTAGCCGGTCCAGCGGAAGTTGACCATCGTGGCGATGGCGATGTGGCTGGGCAGCGGCTGCGCGTGCCAGCCGATCGGGTCGATGCCGACGAGGGCGAGGACGGCGTTGGCCACGCCCGACTGGTCGGCGAACACCTTGCCGAAGATGAGGGCGACGGCGACCGGTGCGACGACGTACGGCACCAGGACGCCCATGCGCCAGAAGGTCTTCGCGCGCAGGTTCGCGTCGAGGATCGCCGCGAGGACGACCGCGACCATGAGCTGCGGGATGGTCGACAGCGCGAAGATGCTGAAGGTGTTGCGCAGGCCCTTCCAGAAGTTCGGCTCGTTGAACACGAACGCGAAGTTCTCGAACCCGACGAAGTCACCCTGGCCCCCCAGCAGGTGCCAGTCGAAGACCGAGACGTACGCGGTGTAGAGCAGCGGGAACAGACCCGTCAGCCCGAACAGCAGGAAGAACGGGGAGATGTACAGGTACGGCGAGACCTTCACGTCCCAGCGGGACAGGGTCTGGCTGAACCCGACGCGCCGCGGGGCCCGCGAGGGGTCCTGCGCCGGGCGGCGCATGCGCGGCGGTCTGGTCGACGTGGCCATGGCGGGGGTCCTCCGGAAGGGGTGGGGTGCTGACGCGGGCGGGGCCGGGCCGGTGGCGGTCGCCACCGACCCGGCCCCGTGCTGCGGCTGGTCAGGTCAGCCGAGGCCCTCGACGACCCCGACGACGGTCTCCCACTGGGCGGCCGGGTCGGCGCCGTTGACGTCGACCTCCGTCAGCGCGTTGCCGATCGCCTGCTGGATCGTGAAGTAGTTCGGGCCCTTGAAGGGCACGACGACACCCTGCGAGCGGTTCGACAGGATCTGGCCCACGGGGGCGTCGTTGAAGAACGCGTTGGTCGCGGACTGGATGTCCTCGGACTCCTGCGCCTCGATCTGGCTGGGGAAGGTGCCCTTGTTGTTGAAGGCCTCGATCTGCTGCTCGGGCGCGGTCAGCCACGCGGCGAGCTTCTTGGCCTCCTCGACGTTGGCGCCCTGCGACGGCACCGTGAGGAACGAGCCGCCCCAGTTGCCGGCACCGCCGGGGAACACGTCGGCCAGGTCCCAGCCCTCGACGCCGGCCGCGTTGCCCTCGATGACACCGAGCATCCAGCCCGGGGCGAGCATGACGGCGAAGCCGTCGTTCTGGAAGGAGTTCGTCCAGTCCTCGCTCCACTGCGAGTAGTGGGCGGAGAGCCCGTCCTCGACCGAGGCCTGCACGACCTGCTCGTAGATCTCCTTGACGCGACCGTCGGAGACGGCGGTGACGGTGCCGTCCTCGGTCTCGTAGGGGAACTCCTCCTGGTTGATGATGCCCTGGTAGATGGCACCGGCGGAGTCGAAGAACGCCTTGCCGCCCGAGCCCTCGGAGTACTGCTTGCCGACCTCGAAGAACTGCTCCCACGTGGCGGAGTCCCCGCCGAAGAGCTCGGCGACGGCCTCACGGTCGGCCGGCAGGCCGGCCGCCTCGAACAGGTCCGCGCGGTACGCGATGCCCTGGGGGCCGATGTCCGTGCCGTAGCCGACGAGCTTGCCGTCCTCGGTCGTGGCCTGCGCGACCTTCCAGTCGAGCCAGCGGCCCTCGACGTCGGGGGAGGACAGGTCCTCGAAGTAGTCGGGGAACTGCATCAGCTCGGGAAGCCAGTCGACCTCGACGGCCTCGATGTCCGAGGTGCCGGAGCCTGCGGCGAGCCGGCTGTTCAGGTTCTCGCGGGCCTCGTCGGCGGTGGCCGCACGCTTCTGCTCGATGGTGACGCCCGGGTTCTCCTCCTCGTACCGGGCGAACATCTCGTCGGTGTAGCCGAACTCGTTGAACGTCGCGACCGTGAGGGTGATGTCGCCACCCGCGGTCTCGTCGTCGTCGCCCCCGGCGTTGCCGGAGCAGGCCGTGGCGAGCAGGGCGACGCTCGTCACCCCGGCTGCGAGCGCCCACGCCTTGCGTGTGGTCTTGCGCACTGTGACTCCCTTGTCATCGGACGGCGTCCTCGCCGTACCCCGTGTCTCGTCCGGCGCCCGGCCGTCGCTGGGGGCGCGGCGGGCGTGCGGACGTGGGGCCGTGGGGCCCCCGCGTGGTTGCGCTCTCACGACCAGGGTGACCCGGACCGCGGGAGCGTTCCCACGCGCTGCGGACACCTTGGTCCGGTGCTGGTCCGGTGTCAAGGACGGGCACCCCCGGGACGAGGTGTGGTAGCGGTCCCACGGTGACGAGTGCGCAGGTCAGGGCGCTGAGTCGCGTCAGTTGCGTTACCCAATCGTTACGGCTGGGACAAGCGTCCGACACCGGTCCGTGATGGTCCCGGGCGGGCGCCCCGCGGCGGGGTCAGGCGCGTGCGGGCGGGGCCGGGGCGTCACCCGGCGCGTCGGGCGCCTGCGCGAGCCAGCGCCGCGCGACCTCCTGCTCGACCTCGAGCACGGAGCGCACGGCCCCGGCGGCCGCGTCCTCGACGGCGGCGGCGAACAGCGGGACCGTCGCGCGGACCTCCCCGACGTAGCGCACCTGCGTGCTCGCGCCGTCCTCGCCGGGCGCGAGGCTCGCTCGTCCCGTCACGCGCACGGGGGCGCCCGCGATCTCCACCACCACGGTCCCCGCCCGCGAGCCGTCCGCGGTCGGGGCCTCCCAGGCCTCGACCTGCCGCACGTCGATCCGCGAGCCGACCAGGGCGCGGGCGTGGGCGGGGATCTGCTCGGACGGCAGCGCGCGGCGCGTGGTGACCGTGAACGCGCCCTCCGCGTCGCCGGTCACGTCGACCTGCTGGTCCAGCGCCCCCGACGCGCGCACCTTGGTGTGCACGTACTGCGGGTCGGCCAGCATCCGTGCCGCCCCGGCCGTGCCGACCGGGAACGAGAGCCTCACGTCGATCTGCACACGCCCTCCCTCGCAGGGCGCGCCGCCCCGCGTCCGAGCCTAGTCGCGCGCGGGCACGCCCGCGCGGACCGACGTCCGGGGTGCGGGCGGGGCCCGTGGGTCGCTGCGTCGGAACGTACGCTGGGTCGGTGTCCACGCTCAGCGACCTCGTCGCGCACCACGGGCCGCTCGGCGCGCCGGACCTGGAGTGGCTGCACCTGCTCGTCGGCGACTGGCAGGTGATCTCCGACCTCGCGTTCGCCGACCTCGTGATGTGGCTGCCGGTGGCGGACGGCGACTTCGTCGCGGTCGCGCAGTGCCGCCCCTCGACGGGGGCCACGGTGCACTACGACGACGTGGTGGGCTCGCGCCCGCCCGACGGGCAGCGCCCGCAGCTGCGCCGCGCGCTCGTCGAGCAGGCCCCGCAGCGCTCGCGCGAGCCGCGCTGGTTCGGCTCGTACGCCGTGCGCGAGGAGGCCGTGCCGGTGGTGCGCGACGGACGCGCCATCGCGGTCATCGCGCGGCAGACCAACCTCGGCGGCGCGCGGACGCCGAGCCGGCTCGAGCTGAACTACGTCGAGGCCGCCGACGACCTGCTGGGCATGGTCGCCCGCGGGGAGTTCCCCGCGACGGACGCGCCCACCGGGCCCCGACGCGGCGCGCCCCGCGTCGGCGACGGGCTGGTGCGCCTCAACGGCGAGGGCGAGGTGCTGTACGCCAGCCCCAACGCGCTGTCCTGCTTCCACCGCCTCGGCGCGCTCGGCGACCTCACCGGCCGCTCGCTGGTCGAGGTCACGGCCGACCTCATCGAGCAGAACGCGACCGTCGACGAGTCCATGCCGCTCGTGCTCATGGGGCGGGCGCCGTGGCGCGTCGACGTCGAGGCGCGCGGGGTGGCGCTGTCCCTGCGGGCGGTGCCCCTGACGGAGCGCTCCGAGCGGGTGGGTGCCGTGCTGCTCTGCCGGGACGTGTCCGAGCTGCGACGTCGTGAGCGTGAGCTCATCACCAAGGACGCGACGATCCGCGAGATCCACCACCGCGTGAAGAACAACCTGCAGACCGTGGCGGCCCTGCTGCGCCTGCAGTCGCGTCGCATGAGCTCGCCCGAGGCCCGTGACGCGCTGGCCGAGGCGATGCGACGGGTCGCGACGATCGCGCTCGTGCACGAGACCCTCTCGCAGACGCTCGACGAGTCGGTGCCGTTCGACGACCTGGTCGGTCGCAGCCTGCGCCTGGCGGCGGACGTCGCGACGGCGGGGGCGCAGGTCCGCACCACCGTGCGCGGCTCGTTCGGTGCCGTGCCCGCGGAGGACGCGACGGCCCTGGCGCTCGTGCTCACGGAGCTGGTCACCAACGCGGTCGAGCACGGGTTCGACGGGCGCGAGCGCGGGACGGTCGAGGTCGTGGCGGTCCGCGACGAGGACGCACTGCGGGTCGAGGTCAACGACGACGGCGCCGGTGTGCCCGCGGAGCAGGGGGCGGGCACCGGGCTCGGGACGCAGATCGTCCTCACGCTCGTGCGCAACGAGCTCGGGGGCTCCATCGAGTGGCTGCCCCGTGAGGGGGGCGGCACGTCGGTCGTCATCGAGGCCCGCCTGCGCCAGGGCCGGGACGCGGCGACCGTCGCCTGACCGCCCGGTCGGCGACCCGACCCGCCCGACGGCAGGCCGCCCCGCGGCGGCGCCGTCGGGCGGCAGGCGTGACGAGGTCCGTTGCGCAGATGTGACGAGGCCCGCGCAGACGTGACGAGGCCCCGCTGCCCGGGGGCGGGCGGCGGGGCCTCGTGCGTGCGTGGTGCGTCAGCCGGCGCGGCGCTGGCGCGCCGTGCGGCGCTTGAGCGCGCGTCGCTCGTCCTCGGACAGGCCACCCCAGACGCCGGCGTCCTGCCCGGTCTCGATGGCCCACTTCAGGCACGTGTCGACGACGTCGCAGCGACGGCAGACGGCCTTGGCCTCGTCGATCTGCTGCAGCGCGGGACCGGTGTTGCCGATCGGGAAGAAGAGCTCAGGGTCCTCGTCGAGGCAGGCTGCGCGGTGGCGCCAGTCCATGTCAGGCCTCCTTGGCACGCGACAGTGCGGCGCCCCGTGATGGGGGCGCGCCGATGTCGCGAGATGCAGTGGTGGGGGGAATCGTGCTGCGGACAAGCCTCACACCACCTGGACGCGGGCACAAGGGTTACGGCAACGTTTCCCCAGGGTAACGCGTGAGGCGTTCGTCACATCTGGGCTCGGCCTGGGAGCTCGCCCGACGCGACCTGTGTGCTCCGCACCCCGCCTGCTCTGAACAGTCGTCCAGGACAAGGGACGTCGGTCCCCGCGTAGGCGCTGACCTGCGGTTTCACCCGATCGGCGACTGGCGGCAGGGCGTCTGGGCCGCCGCGCTCCCGCGTGCGGCGCCCCTCGCGTGACGTGGCTCACGCGCCCGGGGCGCTGCGTGACACCGGTGCGTCGCCGCCGGACGGTGGTCCGAGCACCCGACGCGGTCTGGTAGTGGGTGTGACGCACGCGACGTCCGGCTGCGCGCCGTAGGGTCGTCCCGTGCCGCACGACCTGCCCCGGACCCGCCCGCCCGCGCTGCTCGCCGTCGTGGCGGCCGTCGGCCTCGAGGCCCTCGCGCTCGCCGTCGCGGCAGGTGCCGGCCTCGTCTCGGCGCTGCGCGGTGCGCAGGACCTGGGCGCGACGCTGGGCCTCGTGGTCCTCGCCGCCCTCGCCGCGCTCCTGCTGGCGCAGGCCGCGCGCGGGCTGTGGCAGGGGCGACGCTGGGGACGTGGCCCGGTGCTCACCGCGCAGCTGCTCCTCGTCGTCGTCGCCTGGACGTGGTGGGGCGTCGGCGGCTCCGTCCCGGCCCTCCTCGTGGCGGCCCTCGGCGTGCTCGTCGGTGTCGGGGTGCTCCTCCCGCCCGTCGTGCGGGCCACGTCACGCACAGGTCCGGACGGTCCGTCGACCCCGCCGGCGGGCTGACCGCCGTCGGGCCGACCCCGCCGCCGGGCTGACGGGCGCTCGGGCTGACGGGCGCACAGGCGGGCTCACGTGTCGCTCGCGCAGACCTGGACCGGTGCCAGGGCGCGGTCGAGGCGCAGCACGCCGCGGCCCGGGCCCGACCGGTGCGGGTCGACGAGCAGCCAGGCGCCCGGCCCCAGCAGGTCGGTCGCCGCACTCCCGCGCGCGTCGAGCACGAGCAGGTGCCGACCTCGCACGGCCTGCGCCACCGGTCCCCGGTACGCGGTCGCCGCGTGCGTCGTCGTCGTGGCCACCGCGGCCACCCGGGCGGCCCCGCGCGGCGCGGCGAGCACGTCGAGCACGCCCGGCGCCGTGCGCTCCAGCTCGTCGGCGTCGTCGACGAGCACGACCGGCGGCGGCGCGGCACCGGCCGGCGGCAGTGCGGGACCGACCGGCGTCGTGCCGCGCACCGGGCCGGCCGGCAGGGCAGGCCCGCCCAGGTCCGCCAGGTCGTCCGGCGCGACGTCCTGCCACGGCCCGGGCTCGGCCCGGGGCGCGACACGCAGCACCGGCACGCCGCGGCGCGCCCACGCGTGCGCCAGGGCCCGCAGGGCGCCGGTGCGGCCCGAGCCCGGCGGGCCGGCCACCAGGAGGGTGGCACCCACGGGGACGACCGTCGGCGCGGGCCCGTCACCACCGTGCCCGAGGAGCAGACCCGCCTGCTCGGGCGGGGTACGGGCGTCCGGCAGGGGCACCCGCTCGGGCAGCGGTCCGATCCGCAGGGGCGTCGTCCGCGGACGGGACCGGCTCCCCGGCGTCGCGACGGGTGCGGCGGTGACGGGTGCGGCGGTGACGGGTGCGGTCGCGACCTGGCACGCCGCGGTCGTCCCCGGCAGCAGCGCCACGGCGCGACCCGGGGCGGTCCGGGTGCCGGCCAGCGCGCCGGGCACCCCGGCGAGCGCGTCGAGCGTCGGGTCGGACGTCGGCAGCACCAGCCGGTGCGGGACGTCGCCCAGCAGCCGCAGCAGCGCGGGGCTCGCCGGTCCGGTCGCCGCCAGGTGCACACCGGTGCGGCGCTCACGGCAGAACCTGGCCAGCAGGTCGGTCCCCTCGCCGCGGCCGAGCGGGGCGAGACGGTCCGCGAGCACGTCGAGGCCGTCGACGAGGACGAGGTCGCCCCCGTCCGCGGGGGGTCCGGGCGCGCGCGACACGAGGCGGGCGAGCAGGCGGGCGGCGCGGGAGGGGTCGTCGAGGGGGACGACGGTGCCCAGGCGGTCCGCGCCGGCCGCGCGCAGCGCCGCGACGTGCGGTGCGGGCAGGCCGATCGCGTGCACCGCGTACCCGGCGTGCAGGGCCTGCGTGCCGAGGGTGCGCAGCGTCGTCGAGCGGCCGGAGCGCGCGCCGCCGAGCACGAGGAGCGGGCCGTCGGCGGGCTCCCACCGCACCGGTGCGCGCCGCTGCTCCTCCGGCAGGTCCGCGAGGCCGACCGCCAGGCCCCGTCCCGGCGGCACCTCGGTGAGGTCGACGTGCGACGGCAGCTCGGGCCACCACGTCACGTCGGGCCGGCGGGCGCCGGCGGCGGACCGGGCCGCCGCCACCCACGCGGCGACGTCGTCCGGCCCGGCGGGCGCCCCGGGGCGCCACGGCGGCGTGACGGCCGGGTGCCAGGGCGTGGCCAGGCGCACCGTGCGCGCGGAGGTGCGCCGCCGTGCACGCGCCACCTGCAGCGGCACCGGCGCTCCCGGGCCCGTGCGCAGCAGCGCGCGCCCGGGCCGCCGGGGGTCGATGGCGGCGGCGTCGGGCACCTCGAGCACGTCCCGGGAGTCGGCGGGGTCCGCCACGCGCAGGCACAGGCGGGCGGTGACGTTGGCCCGCAGCTCCGCGGTGACGGTCCCGGCGGGGCGCTGCGTCGCCAGCACCAGGTGCACGCCGAGCGCGCGCCCCTGGGCCGCGATCCGTGCGAGCACGGCGGAGGCGTCGGGCACGTCGTCGAGCAGCGCGCGCAGCTCGTCGACCACGACGAGCAGGCGGGGCGGCGTCCCGACGGCCGCGGGGTCGAGGTCGCGCAGGTGGGTCGCGCCGTGCGCCGCCAGGACCCGTTCGCGGCGCCGCAGCTCGGCCCGCAGGCCCACGAGCGCGCGCCGCGCCCGCGCCGCGTCGAGGTCGTCGACGTGCCCCACCACGTGCGGGAGCGACGCGACCGGCCCCAGCCCGGTCCCACCCTTGAAGTCGACGAGCAGGAGCGCGAGCCGGTCCGGCGGCCGGCTCAGGGCGGCGGCCAGGACGAGCGTGGTGAGCAGCTCGGACTTGCCGGCGCCTGTGGTGCCGGCGACGAGCAGGTGCGGCCCGTCGGCGTCGAGGTCCAGGACGGTGGTCGTGCCGGCGGGCCCGGTGCCGAGCGCGAGGCGCAACCGGTCCGGGGTGCGCGCCCAGGCCGCGGCGACGGCGGCCGGGTCGGCGACCGGGACGCCGTCCAGGTCCCCCAGGGTGGCGACGTGCGCCGGGCCCGCCGGGTCGGCGGCGGCCGGTCCCGGCGTGCCGGGGCCGACGCCGGTGCGCGCGAGGTGCGCCACGTGGTCGCGGGCGTACCGGTCGGCCACGTCCGCGGGCACCAGCTCGACCGGTGCCGCAGCGCCCGGCCGGTGCCCCGGTCGGGGCGTCGACGCGCGCAGGCCCCTGGCGGCGCGGCGTCGGCGTCGCGCGGGGCGAGGACGGGCCGCGCCCGTGACCGTGACGACCGTGCGCACCCACGCGGGCGGCTGCTGCGCACCGACCACGAGGACCGTCTGCCCCGGCGGCCGGGCCGCACGCCACCGCCCGAGACCGGCGGCGTGACCGTCGACGACGACGAGGTGCGGACCGCGCGCGTCGGGCGACGGCAGCCCGGTCGCGGGTGCCCACCAGCGGCTCCACGCCCAGGAGGCCGGGTCGTGGGTGAGGACGGCCAGCCGGGTGGCGGGTGCGGTGCCGAGGCGGTGCAGCACGAGCGCGCGGGCGGCGCCCAGCACGTCGGCACGCGTCCCGACCAGGGCGACGTCCCCGTCGGGCGTCCCGCCGGGATCCGTGGCGGCCCGTCGCCCGCGGCCGGGGCCCGGGCGGTCGGACCGGGCCGCGCCGTCCCCGTCGCTCGGGCGCGCCGTCGCACCGAGCAGCGTGAGGGCGTGCCGGGCCGCGACGTCGGCGGGGGAGTGCCGGTCGCCGTCCGCACGGGGACCGCTGCCGTCCGGTGCGCGTCCGGCCAGCAGCGCGACCAGGCCCAGCGCCGCACCCACGAGCAGCACGGGCTGGCGCAGGGCGACCGCGAGCGCCACCGACGTCGCGGTGGTCGCGAGCCCCGACCACGCCCACACGGGCAGGCGGCGGCGCGGTCGCGCCGGAGGCGGGTGCAGCAGGTCGGCGGGCGTGCGCAGCACGAGCACGCTGCGTCCCACGTGCAGCGCCTCGCCGGTCCGCCACCGCGACCAGCGCCCGGGGCGCAGGCGTCGGGTGCGGCGGCGCCCCGCCGCCGGACCACGGGTCGGGCGGCGCACCGGTCGGGCGAGGTGGACAGCGGTGCGCCCGTGGCCGGTCCCGGCGTGGGCGGCGCGCACCTGCGTGCGGAGCCGGACGGTGCGGACCTCGACCGTGCCGTCGATGCCGTCGATGCCGTCGATGCCGTCGGTGCCGTCCGGGCCGGCGGTCCCGTCGGTGGCGCGCGGGCCGGCCGCCCCGGCACCGAGCAGCAGGGGGCCCGCCTGCGGCACGGCGACGAGCGTGCCCGCACCGGGACCGGCCACCACGGCCACGTGCGCGTCGGCACGGACGGCCGCCTGCGCGGGGTGCGGCGCACCCGGTCGCCGCGACAGGCGGGCACCGGGCAGGAACGGCTCCGCACCGGCGGGGTGGGTGTCGTCCAGCGCGACGTCGTCCACGTGCAGGCGTGCCGCGGGTCCGGCCCACCCGGGGTCGCCGGTGAGCAGGGCCAGGCGCCGACGGACCTCGCCGGCGCTCGTCCCGGGGGCGACCTCCACGTCGACGGTCGTCGCGGGCGGGTCGGGGTGGACGGTGGTGCGCACCGCCCGCACGCTGCCCGAGCACGGGCACGCCCGGCCCGACGGGGGAGTCGGACCGGGCGTGCCCGCGCCACGGCGGGCGGCTGTGGGCGGCTCGCCGCGCAGCCGCGGGCGGCCTGCGCGGGTCAGTCGACGGCGAGCGCCGCGACCGGCGGGGTGCGGGCGGCCGACCGGCCCGGCAGCACGGACGCGACCAGGCCCGCGGCGAGCGCCACGACCATCACCAGCGCCAGGTCGAGCCACGGCACCGCCAGCGTGAGGTCGCTGATCGTGCCGAACACCGTCGCGGCACCGGCCCACCCGTAGAACAGGCCGAGCGCCGTGCCGAGCAGCGCCCCGACGCCGGCGATGAGCATGCCCTCGACCGCGAGCATCCACCGCAGCCCGCGCCTCGACAGACCGATCGCCCGCAGCGTCGCCGACTCCCGGCGCCGCTCCAGCACCGACAGCGAGAGCGTGTTCGCCACCCCGACCAGGGCGATGAGCACCGCCACGCCCAGCAGGCCGACGACGACGGCGAGCATCGTGTTGATGACCTGCTCGTACACGGCGCGCTCGGCGGCCGGGCTGACCACCGAGACCGTGGCGTCGCCGATCGCGTCCTGCACCGACTGCTGCACCTCGCCGGCCTTCGCACCCGCCTCGAGGGCCACGAACGCGAGGGTCTCGGTGGCGTCGGGAGCCAGCCGGTCCATCGCCGACTCCCCGACCCAGCCGACGGACGTCGGCGCCCGGACCGTGCCCAGCGTGGTCCCCGCGCCCGTGAGCTCCCACTCCTGGTCCCGGCCCGAGACCGTCACGTCGCCGCTGATCTCGGCGTCGTCCGGGAGGACGAGGACGTCGGCGGAGAGGGCGTCCAGCACCGGCTCGTTGCCCACGACGCGCCGGGCGTCCTGCGGGTCGATCGCGAAGACGACGCCGTCCCACGTGCTGCCGTCCGTGCTCTCGGCCGTCACGGACGCCTGGCGCACGGGCACGAGGTCGCGCACCCCGTCGACCGCCGCCACGGCCCGCAGCACGGCCGGGTCGATCGCCTCCGTGCCGCCGGACACCGGGTCCAGGCCCTCGAGCAGCACGTCCACCGGGTAGCGCTGGTCCAGGTCCTGGGCGAGCGAGGACCGGGCCGACGCGGCACCGGTGCTCATCATCACCACGAGCGTGACGCCGATGAGCAGCGCCGTGCTCGTCGCGGCCGTGCGCCGCGGGTTGCGGACCGTGTTCGCCGCGGCGATCCGCGCGCTCGGGCTCGAACCCTGGACGAGACGGCCGACGCCGGCCACGACCTTCGGCACCCAGAACACCGCGCCGAGGACCACGCCGACGAACGACGCCGCACCGCCGAGGATCCCCAGGCCCAGCGGTGCCATCGCGTCGACGGCGCCGAGGCGGGCCAGCGCCACCGCCGCGAGCATGCCCGCGGCCCCGCCGACCGACAGCAGCAGGGAGAAGACCAGCCGGACCCGCCCCGAACGGGCACCGACCGCCGGCGCGTCCGCGGGGCGCAGCGCCGCCACGGGGGCCACCCGCGTCGCCGCCCGCGCCGGTACGAGGGCCGCGAGGACCGTCACGAGCGTCCCGACGGCCAGCGGCACGAGCACCGCCACGGCGGTCACCGAGACCGTCGTGGGCAGCGGCACGCCGACGTCCACGCGGGCCAGCACGACGAGCGCCCCGGCGGTCAGGCCGATCCCGACGAGGACGCCGAGACCCGACGCCGCCAGGCCCAGCAGGCCGGCCTCCAGGAGCACCGACGCCCGCAGCTGCGCCCGCCGAGCGCCCACGCACCGCAGGAGCGCGAGCGTGCGGGTGCGCTGGGCGACGAGCACCTGGAACGTGTTGGAGATGACGAGCGCGGCCACGAGCAGCGCGATCGACGCGAACGCCAGCACCACCGAGACCATCACGTTCGTCCCGTCGGCGAGCGACTCGACGCTCGCCGCGGCCGCCTCGTCACGGGTGACCACCTGCGCGTCGGGGGCCGCCGGAGCCACCAGCGCGGCACGCGCCGGCTCCACGGCGCCGGGGGCCACGGCCACCACGGCCTCCGTCGTGTACGCCTCCTCCAGCGTCGACCAGCCGCTCCACGCCAGCACCGACGCCTCCGGCGCCAGCCCGGCGCCGCCGAACCGCGCCCACGCCTGCGCGGGGTCGTCGACGAGCCCCACGACGCGCACCTGCGCGACCTGGGCCTCCGGCTCGTCGTCGGACCACACGGTCCAGTCCACCCGGATCGTGTCGCCCAGCGCGGCGTCGAGGCGCTCCAGGGTCGACGCGGGAAGGGCCACCTCGTCGGGACCGGCCGGGACGGTGCCCTCGACGACCTGCAACGACGCGAGCCGTGGCTCGCTCGGGACGACCAGCAGCCGCTCGGTGGTGCTGCGGCCGCCGAGCGCGAGCTGGACCCAGCCGACGACCATCGGGTCGACCGCGACGACACCGTCCGCCGCCCGCATCCCGTCGAGCTGCTCCTGGGTGAGCGGGCTGTCCTGCCGGACCACGAGGTCCGCGTCGCCGTACGTCGCGGTGACCGCGTCGTACGTCGTGCGCGTCATCACGTCACCGGCGATCAGCGTCGCCGCGACGAACGCCGTGCCCAGCACGATCGCGACGGCAGCGGCCGTCAGCCGGCCCAGGCTCCGGCGCATCTGGGCGAGGGTGAGCCGCAGCATCAGGCGCGCACCGCCCCGCCGTGCACGGGCTCGTCGGCCGAGGACTCCAGCGCGCGCAGCCCCTCCAGGCCTGCCAGCACGGCCTCGGGCGTCGGGTCGGAGATGTCGCCGGCGATCCGGCCGTCCGCCAGGAGCACCACCCGGTCCGCGTACGCAGCCGCCGTCGGGTCGTGCGTGACCATGATGATCGTGCGGCCCAGCTCGCGGACGGACCGGCGCAGGAAGCTCAGCACCTCGGCGCCCGACCGGGAGTCCAGGTTGCCCGTCGGCTCGTCCGCGAAGACGACCTCCGGCTGCGCGACCAGCGCCCGCGCGATCGCGACACGCTGCTGCTGCCCGCCCGACAGCTCGCTCGGCCGGTGCGTCAGGCGCTGCCCCAGCCCCAGCGTCTGCACGAGCGTCGCCAGCCACGCCGGGTCGACCTTCGCGCCCGCCAGGTCCAGCGGCAGCACGATGTTCTGCTCCGCCGTGAACATGGGCAGCAGGTTGAACGACTGGAACACGAACCCCACGCGGTCGCGGCGCAGCCGCGTCAGGGCGTCGTCGCCGAGCCGGGTGATCTCCGTCGACCCCAGGTGGACCGTGCCCGACGTGGCCTGGTCCAGGCCCGCGAGGCAGTGCATGAGCGTCGACTTGCCCGAGCCGGACGGCCCCATGATGGCGGTGAAGCGGCCCGCGGCGAAGTCGACGTCGACGCCGTCGAGCGCCCGGACCTGCGCGGCGCCGGTGCCGTAGACCTTCGTCAGGCCCCGCGCGGACGAGGCGGCCGGTGGTGCGGTGGACGGGTGGGTCGTGGGTTCCATGGGCACCACCCTCGCCCCCGCGCCGCCCCGCTGTCGTCGGGCCCCGGTCGCTGCCGGCCGGCCGGCACGTCATCCCGTGGTCGCACGCCGCGTCCGCCCAGGTCGCACGCCCGCGCCCCCCGGCGCCGGCACCTACGACCCCGGGCGGACCAGGCCCGTCTCGTAGGCCACGACGACCGCCTGCACCCGGTCCCGGGCCCCGAGCTTGGCCAGGATCCGTCCCACGTGCGTCTTGACCGTGGCCTCCGCGACGAACAGGTCCCGGCCGATCTCCGTGTTGGACCGGCCCCGGGCCATGAGCACGAGGACCTCGCGCTCGCGGTCCGTCAGCGCCGCGACCGCGCGCCGGGCCGGGTCGTCGGCGTCGGCGGGCGCGTCCTCGGGCAGCGCGGTCACCAGGTGCTCGAGCAGGCGCCGCGTGCTCGAGGGGGCGATCACGGCGTCGCCGCGGTGCACCGTGCGGATCGCGGCGAGCATCTCCTCGGGCGGGGCGTCCTTGAGCAGGAACCCGCTGGCGCCGGCCCGGATCGCCGCGAGCACGTACTCGTCGAGGTCGAACGTGGTGAGCACGATGACCCGGGGCGCGGGGTGTGCGGGCGTGCCGCGGGCGACGATCTGCTCGGTCGCGGTCAGCCCGTCCATGGTGGGCATGCGCACGTCCATGAGGACGACGTCGACGCGCTCGCCGCCGGCCCGCGCCACGGGGTCCAGGACGCGGACGGCCTGCGCGCCGTCGCCGGCCTCGACGACGACGCGCAGGTCGGGCTGGGAGTCGATGACCATGCGGAACCCGGCGCGCACGAGCTGCTGGTCGTCGACGAGGCCGACGTGCACGACGTCCGACCCGTCGTCGGGCTGCGGGCCGGCGCCGTGCACGGGGGGCAGGGTGCGGCCGTGGTGCTCGGTGGTCATGGGGGGGTTCCTTCCGCGGCGGGGGCAGGGGTGTCGGCGGTGCCGCGCGCGTCGGGCGTCGGCAGCTCGGCGCGCACGCGGTACCCGCCGCCGGGCCGGGGGCCGGCGGTGACGGTGCCGCCGAACATCGCGGCCCGCTCGCGCATGCCGCGCAGCCCCTGGCCGAGGCCGTCGCCGCCGGCGGCCGCGCCGCGCCCGTCGTCGGAGACCTCGACCGCGACGGTGGCGGGGCGCCACTGCAGCAGGACGGTGACGGTCGGGTCGGGGCCGGCGTGCTTGAGCACGTTGGTCAGGGACTCCTGGGCGATGCGGTAGATCGTCAGCCCCGCGCCGGGCGGCAGCTGCCGCGAGGTGCCCAGGCGGACGAGCGAGACCCGCATGCCGCTGGCCCGCAGCTGGGTGACCAGCCCCTCGACGTCGTCGGCGGCCGGCTGGGGGGCCGTCGGGACCAGCGTCGGGGGCGGTGCCCCCGGCGCGGCCGGAGGGCCCGCCGCGCCGGGACTGGCCTCGGGCAGCCGGCCCGGGTCGCCCACCGTCACGGTGTCGTCGGCCCGCAGGACCCCGAGCAGGCGGCGCATGTCGGTGAGCGCGGCGCGCCCGGTCTCGGCGATGGTGCCCAGCGCGCGCGTCGCGGCGCCGGGGTCCGCGGCGGCGGCGTACCGGCCACCGTCGGCCTGCGCGATCATGACCGACAACGAGTGGGCGACGATGTCGTGCATCTCGCGCGCGATGCGGGCGCGCTCCGCGGCGGCGCCGATGACGGCCTGCTGGTCGCGCTCGCGCTCCAGGCGCTCGGCGCGGTCGACGAGGGCCTCGAGCGTCTCGCGCCGGCTGCGGCGCACCAGCCCGAACGCCCACACGCTCCCCGTGATCGACCACAGGAACACCGACACGAACGCCGCGCCACCCGCGCCCCCGCCGCCGCTCCAGGCCACCACGGCGGTCCCCGCGAGGCACCCCCACAGGGCGAGGCGGTACGCCCAGCGACTCCCGTGCACGGTCACCGAGTACAGGGCCAGCAGGACGGCGACGTCGGCCGGCAGCAGCAGCGGGATCCCGAGCGCGAGCTGCGCGACGCCGGCGGCGTACACCAGCGCCGCCGAGAGCTCGGGGCGCACGCGTCGCCACGCGAGGGGCGTCACCAGGGCCGCGGCGAGGAAGAACGACGCGGCCGTGGCGCCGGCGTCGCCGTAGGTCAGGTCTGCCGCGAACGGCACGGCCGTCAGTGCGAGCGCGGCGGCGAGGGTGGCGTCGACCGCGAGGCGGTGGCGCTCCTCCCACCGCAGCACCCGTTCCCAGCGTGTCACGCGTCGAGCGTAGGCGGGCGCCCGGGCGCCGTCGTGCACCCGCGGTCGGACCTGCGGGGCGCCCCGGTCCGCCCCCGGGTGCACGTCCGTCACGACGCGCCGGGACATCCGGGACCCAGGGCGCGGGTGCCCGACCGAGTCGTGACCTAGCATTGCCGACATGACCCAGGTGCTTCTGGCGGAGGACGACCCGGCGATTGCCGAGCCTTTGGCTCGGGCACTGGGACGTGAAGGCTACGACGTGCGCGTGCAAGGCACGGGTCAAGGCGCGATCGACGGTGCCGGCTCGGCCGACCTCGTCGTGCTGGACCTCGGGCTGCCCGACATGGACGGGCTCGACGTCGCGCGCGCCATCCGCGCCCAGGGCCTGACCACGCCCGTCCTCGTGCTCACCGCGCGGGCCGACGAGGTCGACCTCGTCGTCGGTCTCGACGCCGGCGCGGACGACTACGTCACCAAGCCCTTCCGGCTCGCCGAGCTGCTGGCCCGTGTCCGTGCGCTCCTGCGGCGCACGGTCGGCGAGCCCGCCGACGAGGACGAGCTGCACGCGCAGAACGTGCGCGTCGACGTCGCTGCGCACCGCGCGTTCCAGGGGGACCGCGAGCTGCACCTGACCGCCAAGGAGTTCGAGCTCCTGCGCGTGCTCGTGGCCGCGGCCGGCACCGTCGTCTCGCGCGACACCCTCATGCGCGAGGTGTGGGGGTCGGACCCGACCGGCTCGACGAAGACCCTGGACATGCACGTGTCGTGGCTGCGCCGCAAGCTCGGCGACGACGCCAACGCCCCGCGCTACGTCACGACCGTGCGCGGCATGGGGTTCCGGTTCGAGACCGGTGCGAGCGGCGCCGACCGGACCTGACCGGTGCGTCGTCGCGTCCTGCAGGCGACCATCGCGGCGGTCACCGTCGCGGTCGTCCTCCTCGGCTTCCCCCTGGCCTTCCTCGGCGCGCAGCTCGTGCGCGAGAACGAGGTCGGCGGGCTCCAGACCCGCGCGGACAACCTCTCGCGCTCGGTCGACTTCCGCCTCGACCAGGGCATCGACCTGACCGACCGGATGCTCGAGACGAGCATCGGCGGCGAGGACGACATCCAGGCCCTCGTGATCGTCACGACCGCCGAGGGCGAGATCTTCCGCGCGGGCCCCACGATCGAGGGTCGGACGGTCTCGGTGGAGAGGCTGTCGTCCTCGACGGGGGCGACCGTGATGCTCTACGCGTCGTGGTGGGACGTGTTCTGGGTCTCGGCCCAGGTGATCCTCCTCGTGGTCGTCGCGGCCGTCGTCGCGTTCGCCGCCGGCATCGCCATGGCGATCTGGCAGGCCAACCGCCTCGCCGCACCCCTGGTCTACCTCGCGGCCTCCGCCGAGCAGCTCGGCTCCGGGCAGGTGCGCCCGCAGCTCGAGCCGTCGGGCGTCGAGGAGATCGACCTCGTCGCCGCCGAGCTCGCCCGGTCCGCGGACCGGATGGCCGGCCGGCTCGCCGCCGAGCGGCAGTTCGCCTCCGACGCCTCCCACCAGCTGCGCACGCCCCTGACGGCGCTGACCATGCGCCTGGAGGAGATCATGCTCGCGTCCGGCGAGCCCGAGGTCCGCGAGGAGGCCCGCATCTCCCTGGAGCAGGTCGAGCGGCTCGTGCTCGTCGTCGACGACCTGCTGACCCGCTCGCGGCGCGCGCAGGGCGGCACCACCGAGGCCGTCCGGCTGCTCGAGGTGGTCCGCCAGCAGGAGGAGGAGTGGGGGCCGACCTTCCAGGCCGCGGGCCGCCGCCTCGTCGTCGAGGTCGACCGGGCCACCCAGGTCCTCGCCACCCCCGGTGCGCTCGCCCAGGTGCTGGCGACCCTCATCGAGAACTCCCTCAAGCACGGCGACGGCACGACGACCGTCCGGGCCCGCAGCGGCGGGCCGTCGGGCGCGGTGGTCGTCGAGGTCGGCGACGAGGGCGCCGGCGTCCCCGACGACCTCGCGCCCCGGATCTTCGAGCGGGAGGTCACGTCCGGCGCGGGCACCGGCCTCGGCCTCGCGCTCGCCCGCGACCTGGCCAACGCCGACGGCGGCCGCCTCGAGCTGGCCCAGCGGCGGCCGGCGGTGTTCGCGCTGTTCCTGTCCGGGGTGCCCGCGTCGCTGCGACCCGACGTCGTGCTGCCGCGCGGGGCCGTCGTCTCGGTGCGCCGCGACCGGCGGCGCTGAGGTCCGGGCGCACCGGGACATTTCGCCCGCGGGACGGCCACGGAGCGGCCGGGCCGGACCGTAGGGTGTGGGGACTCGTCGACAGGAGGGACCACGTGCAGCGACTGCACCCGGCCTTGCAGCACTACGCGTGGGGCTCGCCGACCGCCATCCCGCAGATCCTGTGCACCGCGCCCGACGGGCGGCCGGTCGCGGAGGCGTGGTTCGGCGCGCACCCGTCGGCGCCCTCGGGCCTGGGGGAGGACGGCACGCCCCTCGACGTCGCGCTCGCCGCCGACCCCGACGGCGCCCTCGGGCCCGACGTCGTCTCGCGGTTCGGTGCGCAGCTGCCCTTCCTGCTCAAGCTCATCGCCGCGGCCCAGCCGCTGTCGCTGCAGGTCCACCCCAGCGTCGACCTCGCGCACGAGGGCTACGCCGCCGAGGACGCCCGCGGCGTCGCGCTCGACGACCCGGCCCGCAGCTACCGCGACCGCAACCACAAGCCCGAGCTGGTGTACGCCCTGACCCGGTTCGAGGCGCTCGTGGGCTTCCGTGCCCCGCGCCGCGCGGCGGAGATCCTCGCCGGCCTCGACCACCCCGTGGCCAGGCGCCTGCACAAGACGATCCTCGAGGACCCGACGTCCGAGGGCATGCGGGCCGCGTTCACCGAGCTCGTCTCGCGCGCCACGCGCCCGACGCCCGAGGAGGTCGCGGACCTCGCCGCGCTGTTCCGCCGCCGCCGGTTCGAGGGGTCGCCCTCGCCGCGCACCGACCACGCGGTCGAGCTGCTCGCCGCCGCCCACCCCGGGGACCCGGGTGCCATCACGGCCGTGCTGCTCAACCCGGTCACGCTCCAGCCGGGGGAGGCGTTCTTCGTCCCCGCGGGTGCCGTGCACGCGTACCTGTCCGGGCTGGCCGTCGAGCTCATGGCCAACTCCGACAACGTGCTGCGCGCGGGTCTGACCGTCAAGCACGTCGACGTGCCCGAGCTGCTGCGCGCGGTCGACTGCGTCGCCGCACCGCCGATCCGGATCGCCCCCGAGCACGCGTTCGACGCGACGGACGTCTTCTACGCCCCGGTCGACGACTTCGAGCTGTCCGTGACCCGCGCCGAGGACGCCCGGCCGGCACGCGTGCCCGGCGGCGGGCCCCGCGTCGTGCTGTGCCTCGACGGCGACGTGCGCCTCCAGACCGCGACCGGTGACGAGATCGCGCTCCTCGGCGGGCAGGCGGCCTTCGTGACGGCCGACGACGGGGCGCTGCACGTGCAGGGCAGCGGACGCGTCGTCCAGGCGGCGGTGCCCTGACGAACGGGTCACGGGCCTCGGCTACGCTCGACGCCCGTGACCGTTCCCCGTGTCGCCGTCGTCGGCGGCGGACAGCTCGCCCGCATGATGGCCGGACCCGCGACCGCGCTGGGCGTGCACCTGCGGGTGCTCGTCGAGACCGCCGGGTCGTCGGCCGCCCAGGCCGTCGCCGACGCGCCCGTCGGGGCCGCGGCCGACACCGACGCGGTCGGCGCGCTCGTCGAGGGTGCCGACGTGCTCACCTTCGAGCACGAGCACGTGCCCGGGCCCGTCCTCGACGGCGTCCTCGCCGCCGGGGTGCCCGTGCGCCCGGCCCCGCACGCCCTGCTGCACGCGCAGGACAAGATCGTGATGCGCACCCGGCTCACCGAGCTCGGTGTGCCGTGCCCGCGGTGGGCCCCCGTCGCCGACGCCGCCGCGCTCGCCGCGTTCCTCGCGGACGTCGGCGGGCGGGCCGTCGTGAAGACCGCCCGCGGCGGGTACGACGGCAAGGGGGTGCGGGTCGTCGCTGACCCCGCCGACGTGGCCGACTGGCTGGCGGCCGCGCAGGCCGGCACCGGGCCCGCGCTGCTGGCCGAGGAGCTCGTGCCGTTCCGCCGCGAGCTGGCCGCCCTCGTCGCGCGGCGCCCGTCCGGCGAGGTCGCGCCGTGGCCCGTCGTCGAGTCCGTGCAGACCGACGGGGTGTGCGACGAGGTCGTGGCCCCCGCGCCCGACCTGCACGAGGCCACTGCCCGGCAGGCCCTCGACGTGGCCCGGCGCGTCGTCGAGGGGCTCGACGTCACCGGCGTCCTCGCGGTCGAGCTCTTCGAGGTCGACGACCTCGACGGCGGCGCCCCGCGGGTGCTCGTCAACGAGCTCGCGATGCGCCCCCACAACTCCGGCCACTGGACCATCGACGGCTCCGTGACCAGCCAGTTCGAGCAGCACCTGCGCGCCGTGCTCGACCTGCCGCTCGGCTCGACCGCCGCCCGGGCGCCGTGGACGGTCATGGCGAACGTGCTCGGCAGCGCGCTGGACGCCCCGACCGATGCGCTCGCCGACGTGCTGGCCGCCGACCCCGCCGCCAAGGTGCACCTGTACGGCAAGGACGTGCGCCCCGGCCGCAAGCTCGGCCACGTCACCGTCGCCGGCGACGACCTGGCCGACGTGCGCGCCCGCGCGCGGGCGGCCGCAGCCCTGCTGCGCGGCGAGCACCGCGCGGCCCACGCACCCACGGAGGACGCATGAGCACGCCGGCCACCCCCACGCCGCTCGTCGGCATCGTCATGGGCTCGGACTCCGACTGGCCCGTCATGGAGGCCGCCGCCCAGGCGCTCGCCGAGTTCGACGTGCCGGTCGAGGTCGACGTCGTCTCCGCCCACCGGCAGCCCGACAAGATGGTCGCCTACGGCCGCACGGCCGCCGAGCGCGGGCTGCGCGTCGTCGTCGCCGGTGCCGGCGGGGCCGCCCACCTGCCGGGCATGCTCGCCGCCGTCACCCCGCTGCCCGTCGTCGGGGTGCCGGTGCCGCTGGCCCACCTCGACGGCATGGACTCCCTGCTGTCCATCGTGCAGATGCCCGCCGGCGTCCCCGTCGCGACGGTGTCCGTGGGCGGGGCCCGCAACGCCGGGCTCCTGGCCGTGCGGATCCTCGCGGCCGGGACGGACGCCCTGGCCGAGCGGCTGCGCACCGCGATGCTCGCCTTCCAGGACGACCTGCGCGCGCAGGCCGACGCCAAGGGCACGCGCCTGCGGGCCCGTGCCGAGGGCCGACCCACGACCGGGTTCGGGGTCTGACCGCGCGCCAGGACGGCCCCGCGCGCGGCGGTCCGGACGACCTGCGGGCCCGCCGCCCAGGGCCTAGCCTCGGCACGGTGACCGCTGCACCTCCCGCCCCGCACGGGACGCCGACGACGCCGGGACCCGCCGACGCCGGGCGTCCCCGCGCCCCCCGGCTGGTGTCGCTCGACGCGCTCCGGCTCGTCGCCGCCGTGGCCGTCGTGGTCTACCACTTCACGGGGCGGACGGCCTCGTCGTGGGGCCCCGAGCAGACCGAGCTGCTGCGCGGCGCCGGCGCGTGGACGTCCTACGGCTCGCTGGGCCCGGAGCTGTTCTTCGTGATCTCCGGGTTCGTGATCCTCATGACCGCGTGGGACCGCACCACGGTCTCGGTCGTGGCGTCACGCATCGGCCGGCTGTACCCGTCGTACTGGGTGGCGGTGCTGCTCACCGGAGCGCTGCTGCTGTGGGTCTGGCCCGACGGCAAGGACGTCACGGCCGGTCAGGTCGCGGTGAACCTCACGATGCTCCAGTCGGCGTTCGGGGTGCCGCACGTGGACGGCGTGTACTGGACGCTGTGGACCGAGCTGCGGTTCTACCTGCTCATCGGCGTGCTCGTGCTCGTGGGCGTGACCCGGCGCCGGGTGCTCGCGTTCGCGCTCCTGTGGCCGCCCGCCGCGCTGCTCGCCGAGAAGCTCGGCTCGGCCGAGCTCGCCGAGCTGCTGATCTCCCACTATGCCCCGCTCTTCGCGGCCGGGATGGCGCTGTACCTGGTGTACCGCGACGGTCACGCGCTGGTCCCGTGGTTCGTCGTCGGTGCCAACACCGCCCTGGCGGCCTACCTGATCGCCCCGTCCCGCACGGCCGTGCTCTCCCGCGTCACCGAGTACGTGCCGTCCACCGCGGGCCTGGCCGTGGGTGTCGTCGTCTGCGTCGCGCTCGTGGCCCTGGTGGCCCTGACGCCGCTCGCCCGGATCGACCGGCCCTGGCTCGCCACCGCAGGCGCCCTGACCTACCCGCTGTACCTCGTGCACCAGTACTGGGGCCTGTACGTCGTCGACCTGCTGGTCGACCGCGACGCCCCCGCGTGGGCGGCCCTCGGCGCCGCGCTGCTCGTCTCGCTGCTGCTGGCCTGGGCCGTGCAGCGTCTCGTCGAGGCGCCCTACGCGCCGCGCCTGCGCCGCGGGAGCGAGCGCTGCCTGACGTCGCTGCGCGACCGGCTGCTCTTCCGGCTCAACCACGGCCCCCGCGCCCTCGAGACCGCCGAGCAGCTGAACATCGTCGACACCCCGGCGGGCCTCCCGGCGCCGGTCGCGCACGGGTCCCGGCGGGCCGACCAGCCGGACGGCGGTGGTCGGACGCCGTGACGGTGCGGGTGGTGCGAGCCGCACCGGACGTCACGAGCCGGGGATGCCGCCGACCTCGCCCGCGGGGAGGGCGCCGTCGCGGATGTCCGCGAAGAACGCCGGCGTCAGGTCCGGGTCGAGCAGGACCGTGGAACCGATGTCGCCCGGCCGGTAGTCCATGCTCGAGATCGGCGGTGTGCCGGTGATCCCGTCGGTGCCGTTGGCGGCCTTGAACGCCAGGGCGAGCCGGCCGAGGTCGACGATGCTCGCGTCCTCGTCCGTCGTGAGGGCGGCCGTGCCCGCGTCGACGAGGGACACCTGCTGGCCCGGACGTACGGCCAGCGCACCGGGGGAGACCTTGCCCATGACGGCGCCGATGAGCTGGCGCTGACGCAGCGCCCGCCCGACGTCGCCCTGCGGGTCGGACTTGCGCATGCGGGCGAACGCCAGGGCCTGGGTGCCGTCGACGTCGTGGCAGCCGGCCGTCCAGACCATGCCCGAGTCGGGGTCGTTCACGTCCGCGTCGTAGCAGAGGTTCACGCCGTCGACCGCGTCGACGATCTGCTCCACGCCCCCCATGCCGATCTCGGCGTAGTGGTCGACGGTCAGGCCGGTGAGGCCCTCGACGGTCTGCACGAGCAGGGGCGCGCCGCCCCACGCGTAGGCCGCGTTGAGCTTGGCCGGCCCGTTGCCCGGGACCTCGACGTAGGTGTCGCGGGGCAGCGAGATCAGCGCCGTCGGGCCGGACGCGGGCACGTGCAGCACGAGGATCGTGTCGGTGCGCTGGCCCGTCGTGCCGTCCTCGGCGACGCCGCCGTCGCCGCGGGCGTCGGAGCCGGCGAGCAGGTACGTGGTGCCCGCGGTGCCGCTCGCCCCGGAGAGGGCGTCGGTGCGCTGGATCTTGCCGTTCGCCCAGACGAGCAGCCCCACCGGCCAGGCGAGCAGCGCGACGAGCAGCAGCACGACGACCGTGCGCGCCAGGCGCCGGCGGCGGCGCGGGTCGCGGACGGTCGGTGCCCCACCCGCGGGCGGGCGCCCGGCCGGGGGGCCGGGGCGTGCGGGCGCGGGGCGGTCCTGCGGCCGCACCGGTGCGCCGGGGGCGCGGCCCGTGGCCCGGCCGGTCGTCGACCGTGCGGGGGGCTGGAGCCCGGCGGGCGGGCCGACGCGCGTGGCGGGTCCGGGGTCGGTGCGCGCGTCGGGCTGGGCGCTGCGGGCGCGCGGGTTCGGCGCGGGTGGCGGGACGGTCCCCGGTCGGCGGTCCCCGGTGGGCACGGGCCGTGCCGCGGGGCGTGCCGGGGCACCGGTCGTGCGGCGCGGGGCCTGCGGCCGGGACGGGGAGACAGGCGCACCGTCGCCCACCGTGCGGGCGTCCGACGCGTCCGGGCGGCGCCTGCCGGTCTCGGGCCGGAACGCCGGCGGCTGGTCGTCGGACGGACGTGCGGGGGGCATCGCTCAGCCTCGGGTCGTGGTCGGGATCAGCACGAGGTGCTGATGTCGGCGGCCGAGAACGCGTCCTTGCCCGGCGTCTTGGTGGCCGAGGGGGACGGCGCGGCCGGCGTCTCCACCTCGGTGCCGGTGCCGGCCCCCGTGTCGGTGCCCGGGTCCGTCTCGGTGCCCGTGCCACCCTCGGGCGGCGTCGTCGCGGCGGGCTCGGGCTCGGGCTGCGCGACGATCGGCTGGTCGGCGGCCATGTTCGCCCAGATGGTGTCCGCCTCGGCCGTCCAGATGACGCGGTTCTCGTTCTGGGGGTAGGCACCGAACGGGATGGTCATGAACGTCATGTTCTCCGTGCGGACGCCCCGGAGGCTGTACGCGATGCCGGCCATCGTGTCGAGCGAGGCCAGGTCCGGCGAGAGGGTCAGCGTCGACGTCGCGGCCTGCGCGAAGGTCATGAGCTCCCCCAGGTCGGTGAGCATGTTCTTGGAGAGCACCGACTGCATGATCGAGGCGATGAGCTGCTGCTGCCGGCCGAGACGGTTGGTGTCCGACCCGTCGCCGAGGCCCGTGCCGGTGCGGGCCCGGGCGTACTGCAGCGCCGTGTACCCGTCGAGGGTGTGCGTACCGGCCGAGAGCGTGAGGTTGTCGGCCTTCTCCGAGTAGATGTCCTGCGCGATGCACATCTGCACGCCGCCGAGCGCGTTGATCATCTCCACGAAGCCGGCGAAGTCCACGACGACGAACTCGTCGATGCTGACCCCGGTGTTGTTCTGCACGGTCTGGATGGTGCAGGCCGCCGCGTACTCGATGCTGCCGCCCTGGTCGGCGCCGACCGCGAAGGCGTCGTTGAACTGGCCGAAGTACGCCCCGGTCGTCGCGCCGTCCGGGGAGACGATGCACGACGGGATGTCGACCATCGAGTCGCGGGGGATCGACACGAGCTCGACTCGCGTGCGGTCCGCGGAGATGTGCATGACGATCGTCGTGTCCGAGCGCATCCCCGCGACCTCGCCACCGAGCGCGGCGTTCTCGCCGTCGCGCTGGTCCGAGCCCATCACCAGGATGTTGAGGTCGTTGCCGGCGTCGGGGTCGGTCGGGTCGTCGTTCTCTTCCTCGGCGATCGGCGTGACCAGCGCCGAGACGTCGACGGTGTCGATGCCCGCGTAGATCTTGTTGTAGATCGCGGCCGCGGAGGTGGCGCCGAACGCCAGCACGGCGACGACCGTGAGCGCGAGTCCGCGCAGCACGGTGCGCGAGCGCAGGGTGCGGGCGTGACGGGGGCCGTCCGGGCGCGCGGGAGCGGCATGGCGATCGGGCACGACGACGATCGTAGAGAACGTCCGACCGTCCTGGGCGTCACCGACGCGCGGACGTGGTAACGGACTTGTGCAGATCAGACAGCGTCGGGGACGGCGACCTGCTCAGACCGCCGCAGACCGGACCAGCCGGGGGGCGAGCACGTTGTCGACCGCCGTCAGCGCCGACCCGATCGCCATGTGCATGTCGAGGTACTGGTACGTGCCGAGCCGTCCGCCGAACAGCACGCCCCGCTCCTCGCGGGCCAGGGCGCGGTAGGCCAGCAGCCGCTCCCGGTCGCCCGTGCCGTTGACCGGGTAGTAGGGCTCGTCGTCCCGGCCCGCCCAGCGCGAACGCTCCCGGACGATCACCGTCGCGTCGTCGGGGTAGCGGCGCTCGGGGTGGAAGTGGCGGAACTCCAGCACCCGCGTCCACGGCACGTCGAGGTCGACGTGGTTGACGACCGACGTCCCCTGGTGGTCGCCGACGGGGAGCACCTCCTGCTCGAGGTCCAGCGTCCGCCACGACAGCGGGCCGTGGACGTCGTCGAAGTACCGGTCCAGCGGGCCCGTGAAGACGACGGGGACCTGCCCGACCGCGGACGCGCGCGACACCGGCTGGGCCGGGTCGAGGAAGTCCGTGCCCAGCCGGACCTCGATGCGGGGGTGGTCGACCATCCGCGCGAACCACGCCGCGTACCCGTCGACCGGCAGGCCCTGGTACGTGTCGTCGAAGTACCGCGTGTCGTAGGTCCACCGCACCGGCAGGCGCGTGATCACCTCCGGCGGCAGCTCGCGCGGGTCCGTCTGCCACTGCTTGGCCGTGTACCCGCGCACGAACGCCTCGTACAGCGGGCGGCCGATCAGCGAGACCGCCTTGTCCTCGAGGTTGTCGGGCACGCCCCGGACCTCCGCGGCCTGCCCGGCCACCAGGGCACGCGCCTGCGCGGGGTCCAGCGCCGTGCGGAAGAACTGGTTGACGGTCGCCAGGCTGAACGGCAGCGGGAACATCTCGCCCCGGTGCCGGGCCCAGACCCGGTGCTCGTACCGCGTGAACGCCGTGAACCGGTTGACGTACTCCCACACGCGCTCGTTCGAGGTGTGGAACAGGTGCGCGCCGTACCGGTGCACCTCGATGCCCGTGCTCGGCTCCGGCGCGGACCAGGCGTTGCCGCCCACGTGGTGCCGACGGTCGACGACGAGCACGTGCAGCCCCAGGTCGTCGGCGCAGCGCCGTGCGACGGTCAGGCCGAACAGCCCGGCACCGACGACGACGAGGTCGGGCCCGCTCATGCGTGCGCCGCTTCCCGCGGGGTCGCCGGCCTCGTCACCGCCCGAGCTGGGCGTACTTCGCCTCGGTCTCGTCCTTCTGCGGACGCCACCACGACTCGTGCGTGCGGTACCAGTCGACCGTCGCGGCGAGACCGTCCTCGAACGTCGTGTACCGGGGCTCCCAGCCGAGCTCGGTGCGCAGCTTGCTCGCGTCGATCGCGTACCGCATGTCGTGGCCCGGGCGGTCGTTGACGTGGTCGTACGCGTCCGCGGGCTGCCCCATGAGCGTGAGGATCTGCTCGATGACGGTCTTGTTGTCCTTCTCGCCGTCCGCGCCGATGAGGTACGTCTCGCCGATGCGGCCGTCCTCGACGATGCGCCACACCGCGGAGTTGTGGTCCTCGACGTGGATCCAGTCGCGCACGTTCTCGCCCGTGCCGTAGAGCTTGGGCCGCACGCCGTCGATCACGTTGGTGATCTGCCGCGGGATGAACTTCTCCACGTGCTGGAACGGACCGTAGTTGTTCGAGCAGTTCGAGATCGTGGCCTGCACGCCGAAGCTGCGCACCCACGCGCGGACCAGCAGGTCCGAGGACGCCTTCGTCGAGGAGTACGGGCTCGACGGGTTGTACGGGGTGTCCGGCGTGAACTTCGCCGGGTCGTCGAGCTCGAGGTCGCCGTAGACCTCGTCGGTCGAGACGTGGTGGTACCGCACGCCGTGGCGCCGGACCGCCTCGAGCAGCTGGTACGTGCCGATGACGTTGGTCCGCACGAACGGCCACGGGTCGTGCAGCGAGTTGTCGTTGTGCGACTCCGCCGCGAAGTGGACGACCAGGTCGACGTCCTTGACGAGCGCGTCCACGATGTCCGGGTCGGCGATGTCGCCCTTGGCGAGCACCACCTTGCCGTCGACCGGGTCGAGGCTGCGCTCGTCGCCGGCGTACGTGAGGGCGTCGAGGACCGTGACGTGCACGTCGGGCCGCTCACGGACGGTCTGGTGGACGAAGTTCGAACCGATGAAGCCGGCTCCACCGGTGACGAGGACGCGCACGAGATTCCCTCCACTGCAGGCTGCGGACGACCCAGCGTAGCGTCGTCACGGGCCCGCGAGGACGCCGCCCGGAGAGCCTCCTGCGCTGCGGCGGCCTCGGCTACTCTGTCCCCGCCGTCGACGCCTCACGCACGCCTCGCCGTCGTCCCCCGCGCGCGCGGGCACGGACGACGATCGGACAGGAGCCCTCCGCATGTCCTTCTACAAGACAGTCGTGGACACCGCCGTCCGCAACTCCAGCCACTCGATCATCCTCGACCTCGTGCCCGCGGGGTCGACGGTGCTGGACGTCGGGTGCGCCTCCGGCTACCTCGCGCGCGCGCTCGTCGAGCGCGGCTGCACGGTCAGCGGCGTCGAGTACGACGCCGCCGACGCCGAGGAGGCGCGCGACGTCCTCGAGCGCCTGGAGATCGCCGACCTCAACGCGCGCGCGCTCGACGACATCTTCGAGCCCGGCACCTTCGACGCCGTGGTGTTCGGCGACGTGCTCGAGCACGTCCTGGACCCGGCCGCCGCGCTGCGCAGCGCCCGTGCGCTGCTGCGCCCCGGCGGCGCCGTGATCGTCTCCATCCCCAACGTGGCGCACGGGGCCCTGCGGCTCTCGCTGCTGCTGGGCGAGTGGGACTACCAGGACACGGGCCTGCTCGACCGCACGCACATCCGCTTCTACACCCACGACTCCCTGGTCGGGCTCCTGCGCAGCGCCGGGCTCGCGCCCACCGAGATCCACGCGACCGTGTTCGACCCGCTGGGCACCGAGGTGCCGATCGACGCCGGCCGGCTGCCCGCGCCCGTGGTCGAGTGGGTGCGCGACCAGCCGCACGCCTCGGTGTACCAGTTCGTGCTGCGCGCCGAGCCCTCCGAGGACCCCGCCGCGGTCGAGGTGCCCGACGTGCGCCCCGCCGTGCAGCTCGAGCGTCCGCACGACGAGCACACGCGCCGCGCCGAGGAGGTGCAGGCGCTCGTCGAGGCCGCGTCCTCCGACGCGCAGACCCAGGCCACGACCATCACCGACCTGCGCCACCGGCTCATGACCAGCCGGGACCACGCGATCGGCGCCGAGGCCGAGCTCGGCGTCGCGCGGCGCGAGCTGGAGTGGGCGCACGCCGAGATCGGCAAGGCGCAGGCCGACGCGATCGACGCGCACGCCCGCCTGCGTGCCGCGCTCGACGAGGTGACTGCGCTGCGGCAGCAGATGCGTCGCGCGCACCTGCTGGGCCCGATCGTGCCCATCGGGCGCCGGGTCAAGGCCGCGGCACGGCGGGCCGTCCGCGGATGAGCGCCTCGGGGGGGCCGCTGTTCTCGATCGTCACGCCGGTGTACGAGCCGCCGCTCGACGCCCTGCGCGCGATGGTCCGGTCCGTGCGTTCGCAGTCCTTCGAGGACTGGGAGCTCGTCGTGGTCGACGACCGCTCGCCGAGCGAGGCGGTGCGCGACGTGCTGCGGGAGGCGGCGCGCGAGGACCCGCGCGTCCGGCTCGTCGAGCGGCAGACCAACGGGCGGATCGTCGCCGCGTCGAACGACGGCGTCGAGGCCGCGCGCGGCGAGTTCGTCGTCCTGGTCGACCACGACGACGAGCTCGCCGTGGGAGCGCTCGCCCGGGTCGCCCGGGAGATCGAGGCGCACCCGGACGTCGACTACGTGTACTCGGACGAGGACAAGATCGACGCGCAGGGGCAGCACTACGACGAGTTCCGCAAGCCGGACTGGTCGCCCGAGCGCCTGCGCGGGCAGATGTACACCGGGCACCTCTCGGTGCTGCGGACCAGCCTCGTGCGCGAGGTCGGGGCCTTCCGGCCCGGGTACGACGGCTCGCAGGACCACGACCTCGTGCTGCGGGTGACCGAGCGTGCCCGTCTCGTGCGGCACATCCCCGAGGTGCTGTACCACTGGCGGGTCGTGCCCGGGTCGGCGGCCGGCGACGCGAACGCCAAGCCGTACGCGTGGGACGCGGGCCGGCGCGCGGTCGCCGACCAGATGCGCCGGCTCGGCATCGCCGGCACCGCCGAGTTCGGGCCGTGGCCGGGCACGTACCGGGTCGCCCGGGTCGCCGACCCGAACGTCACGGTGAGCGTGGTGATCCCGACCCGCGGGGGCGTCGGCCACGTGTGGGGCGAGTCGCGCTGCTTCGTGGTCGAGGCCGTCCGGTCGCTGCTGGAGCACACCCGGCACCCGCACCTGGAGATCGTCGTGGTCTACGACGAGCCGACCCCGGCGCACGTCCTCGACCAGCTGCGCGTCGTGGCCGGCGACCGGCTCGTGCTCGTGCCGTTCGGCGGGCCGTTCAACTTCAGCGCGAAGTGCAACGTCGGGGTGCTGGCCAGCTCGGGCGACGTCGTGATCCTCATGAACGACGACGTCGAGGTCCGCAGCGACGCCGTCGTCGAGGGCCTCATCGCCCCGCTCTCCGAGCCCGACGTCGGGATGACGGGCGCCCGGCTGGTGTTCGCCGACGGCCGCCTCCAGCACGGCGGGCACGTGTACGCCAACGGGCACCTCGCGCACGCCTTCACCGGTGCGCTGCCCGACGAGCCGGGACCGTTCGCCGCGCTCAAGGTCAACCGGGAGTGCTCGGGCCTGACAGCGGCGTTCGTCGCGCTGCGCCGCGAGACCTACGACGCGGTCGGGGGGCTCGCCGAGCGCCTGCCGGTGAACTTCAACGACGTCGACCTGTCGATGAAGATCGCCTCCGCGGGGCTGCGCATGCTCTGGCTCGCGGACGTCGAGCTGTACCACTTCGAGTCCCAGACCCGGGTGCCCGAGGTCCGGCCGGAGGAGTACCTCTTCGTCACCCGGCGCTGGGTGATCCCGGAGCGGGACCGGTACCTGCCCACCGAGGTGCCGCGCTTCTGAGCGGGGTCCCGGCAGGCCGCGCGCCGGTCGCAGGGACAGGACGAGGGCCGGTCCGCACGCAGCAGGCGTGCGGACCGGCCCTCGTCCGTGGTCGGTCGGTGCCCGACCGCGTCAGTCCTCGACGCTGAAGGTCGTCGCGACCGCCACCGAGCCCACGGAGCGGGCGTCCTCGGTCTCGATCGTGAAGTGCGCCGCCTCGGGCACGCCGTGCAGCTCGGTGCCGTCGTTCGTGCCGAGCGAGGCCTGGACGACGTACTCGCCCTCCGAGAGGGGCAGGTCGGCGAGGTGGAACTCGTACCGGCCCACCCCGTCCAGCGTCGCGAGCGGGATGCCCATCAGGCGCGTGTTCGTGCCGTAGAGCACCGTGCCCAGGGTGGTCGCGACGCCGACCCCGATCTCCCAGGACTCCAGCGGGGCGTCGGACTCGACCTCCATGGCGACGGACAGGCCCTCGCCGGGCTTGAGCGCGGGGCGGCCGACGGCGCCGGAGTCCGAGCGCAGCGCGATGCCGTTGAACCGGGCGCGCGGCTGCGTGCGACCGGTGTCCCGCTCGGCGACCTGCGCGGCCTTCTCGATCTCCTCCTGGCGCGTGGACTCGAACTCCGCGCGCAGCACCTTGAGCGCGTCGCGGGGTGCGCCGTCTGCCGCGACCACGCCGTGCTCGAGCACGACGGCACGGTCGCAGAACTCCGCGACCTGGTCGAGGCTGTGCGTGACGAGGACGATCGTGCGCCCCTCGGACTGGAACTGCCGGATGCGCTCGAGGCACTTGCGCTGGAACGGCTCGTCGCCGACCGCCAGCACCTCGTCGACGAGCAGGATGTCGGGGTCGACGTGCACGGCGACCGCGAAGGCCAGGCGCACGTACATGCCCGAGGAGTAGAACTTCACCTGGGTGTCGATGAACTGCTCGATGCCCGAGAAGTCGACGATCGCGTCGAAGTGCCTGGCGATCTCGGCGCGGGACAGCCCGAGGATCGAGGCGTTGAGGTAGACGTTCTCCCGGCCCGTGAGGTCGGGGTGGAACCCTGCCCCGAGCTCGAGCAGCGCCGCCAGGCGGCCGCGCAGCAGGACCTGGCCGGACGTGGGCTGCAGGATCCCGCCGATGGTCTTCAGCAGGGTGCTCTTGCCCGAGCCGTTGGGGCCGATGAGCCCGACGGTGGTGCCGGCGTGGATGTCGAGGGAGACGTCCCGCAGCGCCCAGAAGTCCTCCTTGTGCTTGTTCGAGCGGCCGAAGTTGACCAGCCGCTCCTTGAGGGACTTCTCCTTGCGGATGACGAACCGCTTGGACACGTCGTCGACGCGGATCACGGTGGGGGCGTTCATCACAGCTCCTGGGCGAAGTTGCTCTGCAGACGGGCGAACACGCGCTGGCTCAGCCACAGGACGACCGTCCCGACGAGGAGCGCGACCGCGAGGCTCGCGGCGAGGTCGGGCGGCACGGGCTGCCCGTCGCCGGCGACCCAGAACGTCTGCTGGAACCCGAGGACGATCAGCGTGATCGGGTTGGACAGGTACGCGGTCTCGACCCAGGTGCCCGACAGGCCGGCCTCGGTGAGGGCGCCGGTGACCAGGCCCCACGAGTACACGACCGGCGAGGCCCAGAAGAAGATCAGCAGGAAGACCTCGACGAGGTACTGCACGTCGCGCAGGTACACGTTGAGCCCCGACAGCAGCAGCGCGAGCGCGGTCGCCCAGACGTACAGCACGAGGACCGCGAGCGGCAGGTACAGCCACCTCGTCCCCAGGGGGATCTGCCCGGCCACGACGGTGGCCACGGTGAGGATCGCGAGCTGGATGACGAAGTTCACCGACGTGGACCCGACGACGCTGAGCGGGAAGACCTCGCGCGGCAGGTACACCTTCTTCACCAGGCCGGAGTTCGCGACGATCGACGACGTGCCGGTGCTGACGATCTCGCTGAACAGCGTCCATGCCGTCAGGCCGCAGTAGACGAAGATCGCGAAGCTCGGGATGTTGCGCTCGGCGCCGAGGAACTTGCCGAGGGCGATGTAGTAGATCAGCAGCATCGTCAGCGGCCGGATCAGCGTCCACAGGAAGCCGAGGGCGCTGTCCTTGTACCGGGCCTTGAGCTCGCGGCGCACGAGGTGCCCCATGAGCTCGCGGTGCGCGACGATGTCGCGGATCGAGGAGACGGTCCCCGTCGCGAACCCGGGACGCGGTCCCGCGATGCGCATGGGCTGCTCGACGAGCGCTGCTGCGCGTGCGGAAGCCTGATCAGTCATGTGCCCTCTCGTGGGTGTGCGGTCTCTCGCGTCCGTCCCGCGCCGCGGCCCGCGGCCGTGGCGTCCGGGCGGTGCGGTCCGTCCGGGGGCGCTGCGCCGCCCGACGGCCCCCCGGACGTCGAAAACGCCCTCACCCTACTCGCGGCGGGACCGCGGGCGTGGGCCTGCCGCGAACCGGTCGTACCGTGCACGCCGCGGGCGCGCCGGACGGTAGTGTGACGCCCCGGACGTGACCGTCCTCGCCGCGGGGCACGGGCGAGCCGCCCCCCGCGCGCAACGAGCCGCGAGCCCCGTCGCGCCGCAGCCGCTGGAGGTGCAGTGACCCGCACGTCGACCGTGCTCCCACCGACGACCCGACCCGGGACCGTGTCGGTCGTCCTCGTCAACTACAAGGGGGCCGACGACACGATCGCGTGCCTGCGCGCCTTCGACGAGGTCGAGTGGCCGGCGGACGCCCTGGAGCTGATCGTCGTCGACAACGACTCCGGGGACGGCAGCGCCGAGCGCATCGCGCAGGCGGTGCCGCGGGCGAAGGTCGTCGAGTCCGGCGGCAACCTCGGCTTCGCCGGCGGGTGCAACCTGGGCGTGCAGCACGCCGCGGGGGAGTGGGTCGGCTTCATCAACAACGACGCCCGCCCCGGGCCGCGGTGGATCGCCGCGGCCGTCGAGGCCATGCAGGCCGACCCGACGGTCGGTGCGGTCGCCTCGAAGGTCCTCGACTGGGAGGGCAACCTCGTCGACTACGTCGACGGGTCGCTGACCTGGTACGGCATGGGCTACAAGCGCGAGGCGGAGCGCCCCGACTCGGCCGAGTACGACGTGCCGAAGGACGTGCTGTTCGGCACCGGCGCGGCGATGTTCGTCCCCACGGCCCTGTACCGCGAGGTCGGCGGGTTCGACGAGCGGTTCTTCATGTTCTACGAGGACGTCGACCTGGGCTGGCGCCTCAACGTGCTCGGGCACCGGGTGCGCTACGTCCCGGAGTCGCTCGCGTTCCACAAGCACCACGTGACGATGAAGAAGTTCGGCAACTTCCGCGAGAGCTACCTGCTCGAGCGCAACGCGCTGCTGTCGATGTACAAGAACCTCGACGACGAGTCGCTCGCCAAGGCGCTGCCGGCGGCGCTCGCGCTGACCGTGCGGCGCTCGGTCGCCCGCACCGGCGTCGACGCGACGCTGCTGGACCTGCAGCTCTCGCCCGGCGGTGACGACGTCGGCACCGTCGAGGTGCCGAAGATGGCGCTGACCGGCCCCTACGCGATCGACTACTTCGTCGACCAGTTCCCCGAGCTCGCGCAGTCGCGGGCCGAGCTGCAGGCGAAGCGACGGCGCTCGGACCGCGAGCTCTTCCCGCTGTTCCGGCACGCCATCGAGCCCGCGTACGGGTTCCCGGGGTACCTCGAGGCGCACGGCCACCTCGTCGAGGCCTTCGGCATCGCCGAGCACTTCGTCTCGAAGCAGCGCGTGCTCGTCGTGACCGGCGAGCCCCTGCTCGAGCGCATGGCCGGCCCCGCGATCCGCGCGTGGGAGATCGCCCGCGCCCTCGGCGGCGAGCACGACGTGCGCCTGCTGTCGACCGCCGGCGCCCGGATCGAGGGCGACGGGTTCGAGGTCGTGCACGCCACGGGCCGCGCGCTGCGCGAGCAGACCGACTGGGCGGACGTCATCGTCTTCCAGGGCTTCCTGCTCGAGGGCGCGCCGTGGCTCAAGGACAGCTCGAAGATCCTCGTCGCCGACGTCTACGACCCGATGCACCTCGAGCAGCTCGAGCAGGCGCGCGACCTCGGGCCCGAGGGCCGGGCGTCGGCCGTGCGCGAGACCACGCGCGTGCTCAACGAGCAGCTGCGCCGCGCGGACCTCGTGCTGTGCGCGTCGGAGAAGCAGCGGGACTTCTGGCTGGGGCAGCTCGCCGGGCAGGGCCGCGTCAACCCGACCGTGTACGACGAGGACGCCAGCCTCGACTCGCTCGTCGCGGTCGTGCCGTTCGGCCTGGCGGACGACGAGCCCGTGCAGCGGCGCCACGCGATCCGCGGGACCGTGCCCGGCATCGGCGCGGACGACAAGCTCGTGCTCTGGGGCGGCGGCGTCTACAACTGGTTCGACCCGCTGACCCTCGTGCGGGCGGTCGACCGGCTGCGCGAGCGGCGCCCCGACGTGCGGCTGTACTTCCTCGGCCTCAAGCACCCGAACCCCGGCGTGCCGGACATGCGGGTCGCGTGGGAGCTGCGCCAGCTCAGCGACGAGCTCGGGCTGACCGGGACGCACGTCTTCTTCAACGAGGGCTGGGTGCCCTACAAGGAGCGCGCCGACTACCTGCTCGACGCGGACCTCGGCGTCTCGACGCACTTCCACCACGTGGAGACGGCGTTCAGCTTCCGCACCCGGATCCTGGACTACCTGTGGGCCGGGCTGCCGATCGTCGCGACCGACGGGGACACGTTCGGGAGCCTGATCGAGCGGCACGGCCTGGGCCGCGTGGTGCCGCCGCAGGACGTCGACGCGCTCGTCGACGCCCTGGAGACGTACCTGTACGACGAGGACGCGGTCGCCGCCGCGCGGGCCGGCGTGCGGGAGTTCGCCGACTCGTACCGGTGGGCGCAGGTGCTTGCGCCGCTCGTCGAGTTCTGCCGCTTCCCGCGCCGAGCCGCGGACCTGCAGTACGAGCTGGGCGACCCGCAGGTGCGGGCCGAGCCGTTCCACCGGCGGACGGGCCTGCGCGAGGACATCCGGCTGGCCCGGGACTACCTCGCTGCCGGGGGGGTGCGCGAGGTCGCCTCGCGCGCCGGAGGACGGGTGCGCCGTGTGCTCGGCCGATCGACGAACGCGGGAGCGTGAGCAGCATGAAGGTCTTCGTCCAGGTCCCCTGCCTCAACGAGGAGGAGACCCTCCCCGCGGTGCTCGCGTCGATCCCGCGCAGCATCGAGGGCGTCGACGAGCTGGAGATCCTCGTGATCGACGACGGCTCGACGGACCGCACCGTCGAGGTGGCCCGCGCGCTCGGCGTGCGGCATTTCGTGCGGCACGCCCGCAACATGGGGCTGGCCCGCTCGTTCCGTGACGGCGTCGACTACGCGCTCGCGCACGGGGCGGACATCGTCGTCAACACCGACGGCGACAACCAGTACCCGCAGGACCGCATCCCCGACCTCGTCGCGCCGATCATCGCGGGCCGCGCGGACATCGTGATCGCGGACCGCCAGACGCAGACGATCGCGCACTTCTCCCCGTTCAAGAAATTCATGCAGAAGGTCGGCAGCGCCGTCGTCAACGGTGCCGCCGACACGGACCTGCCCGACGCCGCGAGCGGGTTCCGCGCCTACTCGCGCTCCTCGCTGCTGCGCCTGAACATCGTCACCGAGTTCAGCTACTGCATGGAGACGATCATCCAGGCGGGGCACAAGCGCCTGCGCATCGAGAGCGTCCCGGTCGAGACCAACGCCAAGACGCGTGAGTCGCGGCTGTTCCGGAACATTTTCCACCACATGGCGAAGTCTGGGTCGGCGATCGTCCGCAGCTACCTGATGTTCAAGCCGCAGGCGGTGTTCACGGTGCTGACCGTGACGTTCGCGGTGGTCGCGGCGATCCCGTTCGTGCGCTTCCTGGTCATCTGGCTGTCCGGCGGTGACACGAACGGCAACGTCCAGTCCCTGATCTTCGGGTCGATCATGGCCGTGGCCGCGCTGCTCGCGCTCGCGCTCGGCGTGCTGTCCGACCTGCAGCGCACCAACCGGATCCTGCTGGAGGACCAGCTGGAGCGGATCAAGGCCGTGCAGTACCGCGACGCGTTCACCGCCGGTGGGCCGATCGAGGGACGCAGCGGCGCGCCTGCCCAGAACGCGCCCGCGCGCGCCGATGTGACGGCAGGATGACGCCAGGTCATTCCTGACCTCACGTCCCTGACCTCGCGGAGGCACGGTGCTCCAGGCCCTTTCCCGACCACTCGCCGCGGCGGTCGGTCTGTCCCTCGTCCTGGTGGCACCGGCGGCGGCCGTCGGTGACGACGGGACCGACGAGGTGCAGGGCACCTTCGTCCGTCTCGCCGTGGAGCTGCGCGACGGCGGCCACCTCGAGCTGACCGGCATCGAGCGGCCCGACGGGTCGTGGCTGCGGGTCGACCCGGCGACGGTCGAGGACGTGGTCGGCGGGTCGGAGGTCGTCGCCACGGTCGAGGACGCGTCGGCGGCACCGACCGCGGTGCTCGACGAGGACGCGGGCACGCCGGTGGTCTCCGTCGACGTCGTCGAGACGCCGACACTCGCCGCGGCCGCGGCCGAGCCGACGGTCGCGACCACGACGCGCGAGGTCGACGTGGTCGTCGCGCGGATGGCCGGCGTCGACATGGCGCCCGCGAGCGCCGCGACCGTCGCGGCCGACGTGACGGACCACGTCGCCCCCTACTGGTCGGACCAGACGGCCGGCGGCGTCGACCTCGTCGTCGACGAGCAGGTCACCGCGCCGACCTACACGTCCTGGGGCAGCGAGTGGACGTGCACCGACACGCAGATCCTCGCCCTGATGAGCTGGGCGGAGCAGCAGGTGACCGACAGGACGACGCCGGGCCACGTGGTGCTCGAGACGCCGATCGTCCTGTGCCCCTTCCTGGGCGTCGCCACCGTGTCCGACGGGGGCGTCGTGTGGCTCAACGCCCCCGACGTCGACTCGGGCCTGCCGCGGCTGCGGCCGGGCACGCTCGCGCACGAGATCGGGCACAACCTGCTGCTCGGCCACTCGGACCTGCGCGGGTACTGCGGGCTGGACTCGCGGTCCGCGGACGGCTCGGCCGACCAGTGCCAGGAGCAGGAGTACGGCGACCTCTACGACATCATGGGCGCCGCGACGGGGGAGATGGGCTCGCTCAGCGGTGCGCACCTGCACACCCTCGGCCTCGCCCCGGAGGGCTCGTGGGTCGAGGCCACCGGCACGCAGACCGTCACGCTGCAGCCCGTGGGCGGGCTGACGGGCCAGCGCTTCCTCGAGCTGCCCGGCGACGGCGTCACCCACGTCGTCGAGCTGCGCACCGCGGTGGGCCGTGACGCGTTCGTCGGGACGAACCCGTCCGCGACGTTCGGACCGGGTGTGGTCGTGCGGCGCATCGACCCCGCGGGCCCCGGGCAGCACACGGCCCTGCTCGTCGCCGACGTCGCCGCCGAGCAGATCGAGCTCGGCACCGGTGACTCGTTCGCCACCGAGGACGGCCGCTGGTCCGTCGAGGTGACGTCGCTCGGCGGCACGGCCACGCTCGACGTGACGCACCACGCCCCCGCGGCCCGGCCGACCGACGTGACGGTCACGCCGACGACCACGGTCGAGGGCGAGGCCTGGACGTCGGCGCAAGAGCCGACCGTGACGTGGACCGCCGACGAGCTCGAGGGCAACACCGGCTTCGAGGTCGTCGAGCTGGCGTCCGGCCTCGTCGTCGCGGCTGCCGGCGACGCGCGGTCGGCGGACGTCGCGCTCCCCGAGGGCGCGGCGTACCTCGCCGTCCGCACGGTCGCGGCGAACGGCGCGGTGCGCTGGTCGTCGCTCACGCCCGTCCAGGTCGACCGCACGGCGCCGGTGTTCGCCTCCGTCCCGCAGGTCCGGCTGCGCGGCGGCTCCGTGAGCACGTCGTGGGGCGTGCCGGTCCGGCTCGCGTGGCAGGCCACCGACGCCGGCCTGCTGACCGGTGCCGAGGTCGAGGGCCCCGGCGGCGAAGGGCTCGCGCCGGGCGCGTCGGCGCTCGGGACGAGCGTCACGCCCGGCCCGTCGGCATGGACGGTGCGGGTCGAGGACGCGGTCGGCGCGTCGGCGCAGGCGTCGGAGCAGACGACGCTCGTCGCGCGTGCCGAGTCGGCCGCCGCCCCCACCGGTACGTGGAGCACCGTTGCGGACACCCGTCACCTCGACGGGCGGGCGATGCGCTCGTCCAAGCGACTGTCCGCCATGAGCTACACCTTCACGGGCAGCTCCATCGGGTGGATCGCCACGAAGAGCGCGAACTCCGGCCGTGTCACCGTGTACGTCGACGGTGCCAAGCAGGGCACGGTCGATCTGCAGGCCTCGGCGAGCGCGTTCCGTCAGGTCGTCTTCACCAAGACCTGGCCGACCGCTGGGAAGCACACCATCCGCATCGTCTCGCAGGGCACCGCCGGCCGGCCCTACGTCTACTCGGACGGGTTCGCGGTCCTGAAGTGACGGGTGCCGCGCGGGGGCCACGGCCCCCGCGCGGACGCCCGCGTCGAGGTCCTCGCGGTCAGCGCAGGAGCCGCACCACCTGCGCGCGGGGGGTGTCCGACCCGTGCCACACCGACCGTCGCACGGCCAGGGCCGCGGGCACGCGGACGAGCGCGTGGGCGTACCCCCGCACGCGGGCCCGTGTCGCGGGGTCGCGCGGACCGTCGCGCAGCAGCGCGCGCACGGTCCCCGCGCCCTGGCGCAGCCACGCCCGGACGACCACGGGCCACGGCGCGTGCCGGGTGGCGACGACGAGCGAGTTGCGCGTGTTCTGGTACCGGAACAGGGGGGACGCGGTGCCCGAGCTCTGCGCGTGCCGGTGGTGCGCCACGGCCGTCGGCGCGTGGACGACCTCCCAGCCGGCGGCGCGCAGCCGCCACGACAGGTCGGTGTCCTCGTAGTAGAGGAACAGGTCGGCGTCGATCCCGCCGACCTCGTCGACGGCCGCCCGGCGCAGCAGCACGGCGCCCCCGCAGAACCCGAACACGGGGCCGGGGCCGTGCTCGGTGCCGGCGACGGCGAGCCAGTCGCGGTCGTGGCCGGCGCCGTCGGGGCCGACGACGTTCCCCGTGGAGTTCACGAGCCGGACCGCGCCCGGGGCGTCCGCCGTCGTGGGTGCCCAGCGACGGCCGTCGGGCGCGACGAACGCGGCGTCCTGGTCCGCGCCCGCCGGCGCGTACCAGCCCTCCAGGAGGATCGTCGCGGTGGCCGCCGCGACCTGCGACCCCTCGGGGCCGTCGACGACGTCGAGCAGCGCCGCGACGCCGTCGGGCTCCAGCCGCGCGTCGTTGTTGAGCAGGAGGACGTGCCGCCCCCGGGCGTGGCGCCACCCGAGGTCGACGCCCCCGGCGAACCCGAGGTTGCGCCCGGCGCGCACGACCCGCACGCCGGGCCGTCGGGCGAGGAGCTCCGCGGTGCCGTCGGTCGACGCGTTGTCGACGACCACCACCTCGGTGCGGTCCCGGGCCGTCTGCGCGTCGAGAGAGTCGAGGCACGCGTCGAGCAGGTGGGCGCCGTTCCATGTCACGACGAGCGCCGTGACGGCCGGCTGCGCGGCGGTCACCGGGCCACCTCGCCGTAGACGGCGGCCGTCGCCGACGCGGCGTGGTCCCACGTGCGGCCGGTCGAGCCGGCCAGGGCACCGGCCGCGAGCTCGGCGTGCGCCGGCCCCGCGACGGTCAGCAGGGCCCGGCTGATCGCGTCGACGTCACCGGGGTCGACCAGCACGCCGCCGTCGCCGACGAACTCCGCCATCGACGTGCCGGCGCTGGTCACGACGGGCACCCCGTGCGCCATCGCCTCGAGCACCGGCATGCCGAACCCTTCCCACCAGGACGGGAAGCAGAAGGCGCGGGCACCCGCGTACGCAGCGTGCAGGTCGGCGTCGTCGAGGCGGCCCAGCAGGTGGAGCCGCTCGGCCGGGGCGCCCGCCAGGGCACGCTCGACGTCCGCGGCCGCCTCGCCCCAGCCGGCGGGTCCGACGAGGGCCAGGTCGAGGTCGAGGCCGTCGTCGAGCGCCGCGGCCCACGCGCGGACCAGGCCCGCCAGGTTCTTGCGCGGCTCGAGGGTGCCGCACCACAGGAGGTAGGGCCGGACCAGGCCGACGCGCGCGTGCAGCTCGGCGACCTGGTCGGGGCCGACCGTCGGGACCCGCACGCCGTGCGGGACGACGTGCACCCGTGCGGCGTCGATGCCGTGCCGCACGCAGTCGTCCGCGGTGGTCCGTGACGGGACGACGACCGCGTCGGCCTCGGCGCGCACGATCTCGAGGGCCCGGCGGAAGAACGCGACCCCCCGGGCCGTGAAGTGCTCCGGGGTGCGCAGGAACGCCAGGTCGTGGACGGTGACGACCAGCGGCGCGCGCCGGGGCGGCACCGCCCAGGTCGTCGCGTGCACCACGTCGACGTCGTGAGCGCCGCGGGGGAGCGGGCCGCCGCGCCACCGGTGCCACAGCTCGTACATCGCGGTCCGGGGCAGGTGCGACGTCGCCACCGGCACCGCCGACCCGTCGTCCGGGGCGTCGGGGACCGTGCCGTGGCCCCGCGCCGCGAGGCCCACGACGCGGGCGTGCGTGCCGGCGCCGAGCGCGGCGACCAGCTCCCGCACGTAGGTCCCCGACCCGCCGGGGACGGGCTGCCAGAGCTGCTCGACGGTCAGGGCGACGGTCGGTACGTGCGTGGACATGTCCGGCAGCCTAGGGCTGTCCGTCCCGGCCCCGGCCCCCGGACGAGCGACTAGACTCGGGGCCGCCGTGCCGGGCGAGGGGCGACCCCGTGACGCCCGCGCCAGCTCCCGGACACCACCCCGCCCACCCGAGGACCGCGCGTGATCAAGAAGCTCAAGCGGATCGCCAAGCAGCTGCTGGCCGTCCCCGCCATCCGCAAGACCTACGAGGGTGCCACGCGCGGCGTCCTCGAGGTCGGCGGGTCCTCCCGCGTCGGCGCGACCCTGTACGGGCTGCTCGGCTTCGTGACGTTCAACCGCGAGCAGTGGGCCGTCCTGTCCGGCCGCCGGGCGTACTACCGCAACCTCGGCCGCCAGCGCCGCACGCACGTCGAGCTGCGCCGCAACGTGCACCGGCTCGAGAAGGGGATCCTCATGCGTCCCCGCCGCGAGACCTTCGCCAAGGACTACGTCCTGGAGACCGTCGAGTTCTACGTGCGCGCCGTGCGCCGCGAGGCCGACGCCCCCGCCCTCGACCCGTCCGAGCTGGCCTGGGCCCACGACGTGCTGACCGAGTACTTCACCGTCGTCACCGCCGCCGACCCGGTCGTCGACCGTGCGCGTGCGATGTTCGCCTCGGTGGACGCGGTGCCCACGAGCGGCACGACCAAGCCGTACCCGCACTCGTCCATCCCGGCCTCGGGCGTCACGTACGAGCAGATGCTCGCCCTCGCCCACCAGCGCCGCTCGGTGCGCTGGTTCCTCGACAAGCCGGTCGACCGCGACCTCGTCGACAAGGCCATCGCCGTGGGCCGCCAGGCGCCGACGGCGTGCAACCGCCTGCCCTACGAGTTCCTCGTCTTCGACGACCCGGACCAGGTCCGCCAGGTCGCGTCCATCCCGTTCGGCGCGGCCGGCTACGCCCACCAGATCCCCACGATCGTCGTGGTCAAGGGTCGCCTGGACAGCTACTTCTCCCCGCGGGACCGCCACGTCCCCTACGTCGACGCCTCGCTCGCGGCGATGTCGTTCATGTTCGCCCTCGAGACCCTCGGCCTGAGCTCGAGCGTCATCAACTGGCCCGACTTCGAGCCGCTCGAGCGCACCATGCAGAAGAAGCTCAAGCTGGCCCCCTACGAGCGCGTCATCATGCTGATCGCGGTGGGTCACGCCGACCCGACGAGCCTGATCGCCTTCTCCCAGAAGAAGGACCTCGACGTCCTGCGCGCGTACAACACCCTTGAGCCGTAAGCGTCTCGCGCGGCTCGCCGCGACGGTCCTCGTCGTCGGCCTGGTCGCCTACCTGTTCGGGCGCAGCCTGGCCGACAACTGGGCCGCGGTGCGCGAGCTCGACATCAGCGTGGACGGCTGGGCGGTCGCGTCCGTCCTCATCTTCGCGGCGGCGGTCCCGCTGTCGGGCCTGCTGTGGGGCTCGATGCTCACGCACCTGGGCGCGGGCCCCGTGCCCCGGCTCGAGGCGATCCGGGTCCAGTGCCTGTCGTGGCTGCTGAAGTACATCCCCGGCCAGGTCGGCTCCGTCGCCAACAAGGTGCTCTGGGGCGGCCAGCGGGGGATCTCGCGGGCGCTCGTCGTCATCACGTTCGTCTACGAGAACGTGTTCCTGCTGCTCGGCTCGATCGTGCCGACCGTCGTCGTCCTCTTCCTGGCCGACGCGTTCGCCGACGCCTCGCACGACCTGGTCAGCACGCTGCTGCCTGTGGCGGTCGCGCTCGTCCCGCTCGCGCTGGTGATGGACCGGCGCGTGTTCCGCTGGGGCGTGAACCTCGTCTCGCGCCGGGCGCTGAAGAAGGACGTCCCGCCCGAGTACTTCCTCGCGCCCCGACCGGCGCTGGGGTATCAGCTCGCGTTCCTGCTGCCCCGCGTCCTCAACGGCGTCGGGTTCGTGCTCATCGCGGTGTCGGTGCTCGACGTGCCGTCCTCGACGTGGGTGCCGCTGGCGGCCACGTACGTGCTGGCCGGGGCCGTCGGCATCATGGCCGTGCTCGTCCCCAGCGGGCTGGGCGTGCGCGAGGGCGTCATCGTCCTGCTCGCCTCGCGCTACGTGCCCGTCGAGCAGGCGATCGTGCTGTCGCTGCTCGCCCGTCTGTACAGCACCATCGGCGACGGGGTCGTCGCCGCCGTCTACGCGGGTCTGTCCGCGCGCATCCGTCAGAGAGGTCAGTCATGAGGTACGCGATCATCGGTTCCGCGCTCGCCGGCAACAAGGGGGCTGCGGCGATGCTGGAGAGCGCCGTGCAGCAGCTCGGGGAGCGTGACCCCGAGGCGCGGTTCGTGCTGCTGAGCATGTACCCGCGCTCGGACGCCGAGCAGAACACCTACCCGGCGATGACCGTCCTCGACGCGTCGCCGCTGCGCCTGGGCGTGCTGCTCAACTCCGCGGCCCTGCTGCACCGGCTCCTGCCGCCGCTGCGCGGCACGATCCAGAACGCGGTGCCCGAGATCAAGGCGCTCGCGAACGCGGACGTGCTGCTCGACCAGGGCGGGATCACCTTCGTCGACGGCCGCGGCAAGTTCCTCATCTACAACGTCGCGAGCATCCTGCCCGCGATCTTCCTCAAGACCCCCGTGGTCAAGTGCGCGCAGGCGATGGGCCCCTTCCGTGAGCCCGCGAACCGGTGGGCCGCCCGCACGTTCCTGCCGAAGATGGCCGCGATCGTGTCCCGTGGCGCCAAGACGCACGAGCACCTCGAGGAGATGCACCTGCAGAACGTCACGGCCGGCGCCGACCTCGCGTTCACGCTCGACGTGACGCCCGAGGACGCCGCCGCGGCCGAGGCCGCGGTCGACATGTCGTTCTTCGCCGGCGGCGACGTGGTCGGCGTCTCGCCGTCCGCGGTGCTGCGCAAGGCCGCCGACGCGCGCGGCGAGGACTACGTCGGCGAGGTGGCCCGGCTGGTCGACCACATCACGGGCACGCTGGGCCGCCCGGTGTTCCTGGTGGCGCACAGCGCGCGCGGCAACACCGACAAGACGCACAACAACGACCTGCCGCTGTGCCGGGAGATCCAGGCGCGCGTCGCGGACAAGGACAAGGTCCTCTTCGTCGACGCCGAGCTCGGCTCGCAGGCGCTGCGCCACCTCATCGGCCGGTGCGACGTGTTCGTCGCCTCCCGGTTCCACGCCATGGTGTCCTCGCTCGCGACCGGTGTGCCGACGCTGGTGATCGGCTGGTCGCACAAGTACCGCGAGGTCCTCGACATGTTCGGCCTCGCCGACTGGGCCCTGGGCCACGACGCCGCCACCGAGGAGGGCGTGCGCGAGCGCCTCGGCTCCCTCGTGGAGCAGCGCGAGGCCGTGCGGGCGCAGATCGCGGAGCGGTTCCCCGCCGTCAAGGCCAAGGCGCTCGAGCAGGTCGACGTGATCCTGCGCGTCGCGCGGGGCTGAGCGTGCGCGTCCTGGTCGACGCCACGGCGATCCCCGCGAACCGCGGGGGCGTCGGCCGGTACGTCGACGAGCTCCTGCCCGCGCTGGCCCGTCACGGCGTCGACCTCGTCGTCGCCTGCCAGGCCCGTGACGCCGCCACGACCTCCGCGCTCGTCCCGGGCGCGGAGGTCGTCGCCGCACCCGCCGGGGCCGCCCGGCGCCCCGCGCGGCTGGCGTGGGAGCAGACGGGGCTGCCGGCGCTCGCGCGCCGGGTCCGCGCCGACGTGCTGCACAGCCCGCACTACACGATGCCGCTGGCACCGGGGGTGCCGGTGACGGTGACGCTGCACGACGCGACGTTCTTCAGCCACCCCGAGCTGCACCTCGGGGCGAAGGGGCGGTTCTTCCGCACCGCGACGCGGCACGCCGTCCGGCGTGCGTCGTCGCTCGTCGTGCCGTCGGCGGCCACGCGGGACGAGGTGCTGCGGTTCGCGGGCGGCGACGCGTCGCAGTTCGTCGTCGCGCACCACGGGGTCGACACCGCGCGCTTCCACCCGGTGGACGACGCCGAGCGGCACCGCGTCGCCGCGTCGCTCGGGCTCACCGGTCCGTACGTCGCGTTCCTCGGCACCCTCGAGCCGCGCAAGAACGTGCCCGCGCTGGTGCGCGGGTGGGTCGAGGCCGTCCGCGACCTGCCCGAGCCGCCCGCGCTGGTCCTGGCGGGCGGGCGCGGGTGGGACGAGCGCATCGACGAGGCCGTCGCCGGCGTGCCCGACGGGCTGACGCTGCTGCGCCCCGGGTACCTGCCGTTCGACGACCTCGCCGGCCTCCTCGGCGGCGCCCGGGTGGTCGCCTACCCGAGCCTCGGCGAGGGCTTCGGCCTGCCCGTCCTGGAGGCCATGGCCTGCGGTGCGGCGGTGCTCACGACCCGCGAGCTGTCCCTGCCCGAGGTCGGCGGCGACGCCGTCGAGTACTGCGGCACGTCCGCCGAGGGCATCGCCGCTGCGCTGCGCGACCTCCTCGCCGACGCAGCGCGGCGCGAGCAGCTCGGGCGTGCCGCCGCCGTGCGCGCCGCCGGCTTCACGTGGGACGCCGCCGCGGCCGCGCACGTCCGCGCGTACGAGGCCGCCTGCTGAACGGTCGCCGACCTCAGGGCGTCGTCTGCTCGGCGACGTCCCTGGTGCGGTCCGTGCGTCGCAGGACCACGGCGGTGCCGACCAGGGCGACGGCCGCAGCGACCGTGCACACCAGGGGTGACCACGCCGGGAACCCGTTGGCGTCCGCAGCGGCGGGCAGCACCGCGGGGCCGGTCGCGCCCCCGAGGAGGTCGGGGTAGTTGCGTCCGACCCACCAGAACGAGTTGATGGCCGCGGCGATCCAGAGGATGCCCGAGACCGCGACGACGGCGGCGCGGCCCACGCGCCCTGTCGCCAGGCAGCCCGCGAGGAGCAGCAGGCCCGCCTGGAGGGTCGTGGGCAGGAAGTAGCGCCAGTTGTAGGCCCCGTAGCCCACCGCGTGGTAGAGCTGCGCCACCTGGAACGCGGCGAGGTGCAGGAGGAGGAAGGCGGGTGCCAGCGCCATCGCCCCTGGCACGAGGCGCTGCCAGGGCCGGTGCCGGACGAGCCACAGTGCCACGGCGGCGGCGGCGACGGCGACCAGAGCCAGCGACGCGATGCGGTTGACAGAGTCCAGGTCGCGCCACGGGATCGAGCCGAAGAAGCCCTTGGGGTAGATCAGCCAGAACTCGGGGTTCGTGAGGTTGTCCGACAGCGTCCGCGGCGAACGCCCCTCGACCGGGATCTTCGGCGTGGACCGCACCGGGTTGCCCGACAGCAGGGCGTTGTGCAGGTAGAACCATCCGATGGTGAGCGCCGGGAGGACGACGGACGGCCAGACCGCGGCCGCCACCGCCCTCAGCCGCGAGCGGCCCGGACCGGTGTGCCAGAGGGTGGCAGCGACGAAGAAGGTGCCGGCGACGGCCGCGGTGAGCAGGAAGGTCGACTTGGTCGCCGCGCCGCCGGCGACCACGGCACCCATCAGCAGCGCGCGGCGCGCCGTGACGCCGTCCTGCAGGGCGCGCAGCGTCAGCACGACCGCGGCCACGGAGAAGAACGTGACGGGCACGTCGTTGTACACCTCGGACGAGAAGCGCACGAACACCGTCGTCGTCGTGGCGAGGAGAGGGAGCGCCACGGCGGCCGTCTCGCGGTAGCGACCACCGAGCGTCCAGCCGGCGTGCGCCAGGACCAGGTACGTGCCGACGCCGAAGGCGAGCACGAGGGCACGCATCACGAAGATCGCCATGGCCCAGTGCCCGGAGTCCCACAGGACGCCGACCGCCGGTGCCGCGAGGAGGTAGAGCAGGGGCGGGTGCGCGGAGGCGTACTGGCGGGCCTCGCTGCTGTAGTCCGGGTGGACGGGGGAGTCGAGGACGGGACCGCGGGGGTCGGGGACGGACCCGTGCCAGAGCTGGTACGCGTAGTCGAGATGGAAGTACGAGTCGCCCGTCCCCTCCCAGGGCAGCGAGACGAGGGCGAGCACGGCCGCGCCGAGGTAGACGACGAGCCCCGCACCCACACCGACGAGGACACGGCGTGGCACCCGGCGCCGTCGTCCGTCCGTGGTCGGTGGGCTGATCACGCCGTCGGGCGCGGGGGCGGTCGCGGGCATGGTTCTCCAGGACGAGGGCTGAGGCGCCCCAGACGATACCGTCCGCGTCGAGCGTCCCCGGTACGTCAGCCGACGGTCACGTCGCGGCAGCCGATGCTGGGGTTCCGCTCGCCCTGGACGTCGATGGCGTACACGCACACGGTGTGCGGGCCCGCCGCGACGGGGAAGCTGGTGTTGAAGCCCCAGCGCCCGTCCTTGCGGACGAGGTCCGCGGTGACGCCCTTCGTCGAGCGACCGTCCACGTAGACGTGCACACGGATCGGGTCGGGCGTGTTCGGGTCGGCGGCCCAGCCGGTGACCTTGATCCTGCCCTCGGAGGCGACCGCCGTGTCGAGCCGGCCGGTGGGCAGCCCGTTGACGGTGAGCGTCGTGCAGCGCACCTGCGTGAACGCCCGCGTGGACGCGTCGGCCGCGTCGATGCAGACGGTGTGGTCGCCCACGACCGCACCCGCCAGGTCGAAGCTGAACCCGCGCTCGTCCGACTGGCCGAAGGGCGCACCGACGCCTGCGCGCGGGGTGCTCGCCGTCGTGCTCGCCACGACCGAGCCGTTCACGCGCATCCGTGCGGTGAGCGGCACGTCGGCGTCGGGGTCGAGCACCCAGCCGTCAGCGCGGAGCGTGGTGCCCTCCACCGAGCCCGAGAGGTCGCCCACGGGTGCTGCGTTCGTGACGTCGGTGGTGCGGCAGCCGAGCGACGTGTTCTTGCCGGGGATCGCGTTGATGCCGTAGACGCAGACCTCGTGCCGTCCGGTGGCCGCCGGGATGGTGAGCGCGAACCCGTGCTCGTCGCCCTTGCCGTAGACGCGCCCGATGTCGGGCCGCGGGCGAGAGGCGAGCGCCGACTGGTAGATGCGCCCGTCGACGTACACGTGCACGCGGATCGAGGCCGTCGTGTCGGGGTCGAACGTCCATCCGCTCACCACCATCGCGCCCGGCTCGGCGCGCAAGGTGTCGATCCGCCCCTTGGGCGCGGCGTTCGTCACGGTCACGGTCTTGCAGCCGATCTTGCGGCTCCCGCCGCCGGTCGCGTCGATCGCGTACGCGCAGACCTGGTGCGCGCCCGTGCCCGGGGTGACGGTCGTGCTGAAGCCGTGCTGCGCTCCTAGCCCGAACCTGCGGCTGATGTCGTTGCGTGTCGTGCTCGCGCTGATCCCCTTCACGACCTTGCCGTCGACGTAGACGTGCACCCGGATCGACGCCGACGTGTCGGGGTCGAGGGCCCAGCCCTTGACCGTCACCAGACCGCCGGCGTTCGTGACCGCGTCGAGCGCCCCGGTGGGCCGGGTGTTCGTGACGGTCACGGTCTTGCAGCCGATCTTCGGGTTGGTCGGGCCGCTGTTCGCGTCCATGGCGTAGACGCACACGGTCCGGCGACCGTCGGTGGCGGGCACGGTCACCCGGTAGCCGTGGGCGTCGCCCACGCCGTACGCGCGCGCCACGTCCGTCCGGGTGAGGTCGGCAGTCGCTCCCTTGACCACCTTGCCGTCGACGTACACGTGCACGCGCAGGGAGTCGTCGACGTCCGGGTCGAAGGTCCAGCCGGACACCGTGATCTGCCCGGCGGAGGTGGCGACCGCGTCGATGCGGCCGACGGGCGGCCGCTGGTTGGTGGAGCCGAACCAGTCGGTGAAGTAGTTCCAGAAGTTCCGGTTGCCGTAGGCGGAGCAGCTGTCTCCCGTGCCGTAGCCGGCGGCCAGCGCGGCACGGTTCGGCTGGTACGGCGTGTAGTTGTACAGCCCGGCGGTCGCCTGGTTGCGGATGTACACGGGGCTGGTGCCGCAGCCAGCGTTCGGGTGGAACCGCACGTTGTTCGTCATGCCGGCCCGGTGCGAGTAGCTGTTCGCGTTGATGCGGTAGTTGTTGAACTGCCAGCCGGCCCGGTACACCTGGTTGAAGAACCCGTAGTACTGGGCGTCGCAGGGCGCGGTGTCGGGGCAGCCGAAGCCCATGGCCTTCCGGTACGTCGCGGCGGTCTTGCCGGTCGTCGACGTGACCAGGCCCTGCTCCTTCTGGAGGGTCACCAGCAGCACCTGCGGGTTGATGCCGCACGCCTGGGCGACCTTGGCGATGATCGTCGCGGCGGTCTCCGAGGACCGGCCGGTGTACGCACCCGTGCAGCGGCTGTCCGCGGGCTTGTCGGCGGTCGTCTGCCGGTACGACTTGAGGCAGAAGGAGGTGCTCGACCCCGTGCAGGCGGCGCCCTTGGTGTTGAGGAAGCTCTGCACCTGCGCGGCCGTCATCGTGTCCTCGTCGTAGAAGACGGAGTCGCTGATGATGTTGCCGGGGTCGAAGTCGCTCAGGTCGGCTGCCTGCGCCGGTGCCGACGGCGTGGCGACGAGGACGGCGAGGCCGGTGGCCGCGACGGCCAGCGTCAGCAGCAGGGCACGCCACGCGAGGCGGGCGGCCGTCATCACGGCACCTCGACGGTGACGGGGTCCGAGCTGCCCGTGGACGTCGACGACGCGTAGGTGACCGTCGCCGTCCAGGTGCCCGACGGGACCGCGGAGCCGGGCAGCGTGAGCGACCCGCACGAGGTGGACGACGCGTCGGGGATGCCGTCGGACGTGGCCGTCGGGGTGCCGCTGCCGCCGGTGAGCGTGAGTGTGCAGGTGCCGTCGTCCTCGACGACCGGGACGTACGCGCCGACCTCGACCGCGCCGGACAGGTCGTTCCAGCCGGAGAACGTGACGACCACGTCGAGGACGGACGCCGCGTCGCCGGGAGTGGCCGGGGTGGGCTGCGCGGGGTCCTCGGGCTCCGGCTCGGGCGCCGCCGTCGGCTCGGGTACGGCGGTGGGCGTCGCCGTGGGCGGCACCGACGCCGTCGACGTCGCCGCGCTCGTCGTGGCGGTGGAGGCCGGTGCCGGGGTCGTCGAGGGCACGCAGCCCGCGAGCAGGCAGGCCGTCGCGCAGGCGACGACGGACGGTGCGGTGCGGACGCGCATCGGGGGTCTGACCTCACGGGTGGGCGGCGTGACACGCCCACGGTAGGTCGTCACCCGCACGGCCGCACCCATCGCCGCGGCCTATGGGAGGGTCTGCCCCAAATGTCGTCCGGGTTGCCCCGTGCTGTCCGTCTGCGCTGGTCAGCGCCCGGTTTTGGCTACCGCTGCGGGCGCGGCCCCGCGGTCGGTGCGGTGCAGGAGGAGCAGCCCGACGCCGAGCGCGACGGCCCCGACGGTGGCCGCCAGCACGACCGTCTCCAGCCCACCGGCGGGCTGCCAGCCCGGCAGGCCGTCGGGCCACGGCACCGCTTCGAACCGGTTGTAGTACGACTCGTAGCCGTAGACGTACCGCAGGGCCTGCCACGTGAGCGCGAACGTCTGGATGGCGAGGAGGGTGACGACGGCGACGGTCACCGCGGGCATGCCGCGCGTCGCCCGTGCCAGGGACGGGGCGAGCAGCACGAGGAACGCGGCGATCGCCGGCAGCCAGTAGCGCCCCTGCCACCCGAACGCGCCGATGATGCTCTGCGCCATGACGACGAGCGCGCTCAGGCCGAGGAAGAGGAGCGCCACGCCGGGCGGGGTGCTGGCCGCACGGGTGCGGTCGCGCAACGACACCACGCAGGTGGCGGCCAGCACGACCCAGGCGAGGACCACGGCGAACGGCAGTGGCGTGTCGGCCCAGCCGAACATGCCGACGGACTGCCGCACCAGGTCGCCGAACTTGAGCACCACGAGCAGGAGGCGCAGCGGCAGCGGGTAGGCGTCCCACTCGTCCGAGCCGAGCCCGGCGGACTCCCGCAGGTCGTTGCTCCACAGCATCCAGCCGACGCCGAACACCCCGAGCGAGAGCAGCAGGCCGACCGTCGCCCAGTGCAGACGACGCAGCGGCCACGGGCCGCCGGGGACGGGGACGGCGAGGAGGGCGAGGAGGCAGGCGGCCCAGGCGACGGACAGGGGGCGGGTCCCGATGAGCACGGCCGTGGCCACCACCAGCAGCACCTGCATGCGCGGGGTCACGCGGCCGCGGGCGGCGAGGTCGTGCCGGACGGCCGCGACGCACGCCGCGAGCAGCATGGCGGCGGAGATCTCGAGCCCGTTCGGGTTGATCGAGGTGAACATGTACACGGCCATGGGGGTACACGCGGCGAGCATGACGACCGTCGTCGCGCCGACGCCGAAGCGTCGCGCCGCCACCCGTGCGGCGAGGGCGAGCACCGCGGCGCTCAGCAGGCCCGAGAGGATGCGCGTGAGCAGCAGCGTGTGGGGGCCGCTGAGCCCGACGGCGAGGCCCGCGTGCATCACCGCGCCCGCGTAGGCGTAGTAGACCACCGGGTACGTCGTCATGTGCGTCGAGCCGACGACGGTGCCGTCAGCGGCGACGTCCCCGCGCTGCTCACGCAGCGTCGAGTTGAGCTCGCACGCCCCAGGCTGGCTCTGCTTGCCGGCGTAGCAGGTCGAGGACGGGAACTCGAAGAGCTCGGCAGGCATCGTCACCTGGGCGAACGGGCGGCCGGCGTCGTCGCGGACGAACTCCATGTTCCACGGCAGCGCCTCGCCGCTCGCCACGCCGTACGCGTACTGGAGGTGCTGCCCCTCGTCGGGGCTCGAGCCGATCGGGGACGCCGACGACCACGCCGTGGAGAGCAGCACGGCGGCGATCGCGCAGAGCGCCACGGCGAGCACGCGGACGCTGCGTGCGCGACCGCCGTCGAGGACCTCCGCGACGGACGTCCTCGCCCGGGCCAGGGGGCGGCGGCGGGTGCCCGCGTCGGGCGCACCGACCTGCGTCTGGTCGTCGCGCTCGGGGGCGGGGGCTGTCATCGCGTCTCGGTCCTGTCTGTCGGCTTCGCGTGCGCCGGGCGCTGACGTGCAGCGGCGGCGAGACGGGGAGCGCACGGCGCGCTCCGCGCACCGGGCACACGACAGGATAGGGGAGCCCGGGTCGTCGACGGACGGGCGTCGTCGACGACCCGGACCTCGCGGCGGCTACACGGTGACGGTGCGGCAGGTGAGCGTCTTCGGCGAGCCCCCGGCGCTGTCGATGGCGTAGACGCACAGCCGGTGGTCGCCGGGCGTGGCGCTGATCGTGGTCAGGAAGCCGTGCTCCGACCCGTTGTCGTACCTGCGCCCGATGTCCGCGCGTGTGCGGTCGGCCCACAGGCCGCGGACGACCTTGCCGTCGAGGTAGACGTGCACGCGGATCGGGGCCGAGGTGTCCGGGTCCATGGCCCAGCCGGCCACCCGCAGGGCGTTCCCGCCCTCGGCCCGGACGGAGTCCACCACCCCCTTCGGGCTCGCGTTCGTGACCGTGACGGTCCGGCACGTGAGCGTCTTCGGCGAGCCGCTCGTGCTGTCGATGGCGTAGACGCACAGCCGGTGCTTGCCGGGCGTGGTGCTGAGGGTCGTGAGGAAGCCGTGCTCGGACCCGTTGCCGTACTTGCGCCCGATGTCGGCGCGTTTGCGGTCCGCGGTGAGGCCGCGCACGACCTTGCCGTCGAGGTAGACGTGCACGCGGATCGGGGCCGAGGTGTCCGGGTCCATGGCCCAGCCGGCCACCCGCAGGGCGTTCCCGCCCTCGCTCCGCACCGAGTCGACCACGCCGGTGGGCGCGGCGTTGACGGTCCTGACCCACAGGCAGCCCAGGTTCACGTCGGTCCCTGCGCCGACGTCGAGGGCCGTCACGCAGACCGCGTGCCGTCCACCGCCGACGTCGACCGCGGCAGCGAAGCCGTGCAACGGGCCGGCGCCGGGGAAGGCGGAGGCGATGTCGCTGCGGGACTTGTTGGCGGTGACGGTCCGGGTCTTGCCGCCGACGCTGACGCGTACGGAGATGGAGCGGCTCGACGCCGACGGGTCCAGGGCCCAGCCCCGCACGGTGATCGTCGAGCTCGTGGCGCTCACGCTGTCCCACGAGCCGCGCGGCGAGGCGGCGACGGTGGCGTTGGACAGCTGTGCGACGCGGGCGCGGATGGAGCCGAGCGCGTTGTACAGGTTCTGCCCGGGGCAGGAGGTCTGCGACGTGTCGCGGTGCCCGAAGATCGTCGGCAGGGCGACGGTGGTGCCCGCGGGGAACTTCGTCGCGCCGCCGCCCGAGACGAGGCCGACGGTCGCGCCGGCCGTGATGCGGTGGACCTGGAACTTCCAGGCGATCAGCTGGCTGATGGCCTCGTTCATCGCGGCCGACGCCCCGGCGGAGCCGTACTCGCCGATGGCCGAGACGCCGAAGGTCCGGCTGTTGAAGCCGCCGGCGTGCACGCCCACGACGGGTCGGTCCATGCCGCCGGTGCGGCCCTCGAAGACGCGGCCGAACTTGTCGACGAGGAAGTTGTAGCCGATGTCGCACCAGCCGCGGCCGCCGCCGCCCTCGGGGCGCGTGTGGTACGAGAGGATGCCCCGGAGGATGCCCGGGACGTCGGCGGCGGAGTACGCGTTGGACGAGGCCGTGTGGTGCACGACGGCCGCCCGCACGTCCTTGGAGTAGTCGGGGTTGCAGGTCACCTGCGACTCGACGGCTCCCCACTGCGCGCGCGTGATGATCGCGGGCCGGGAGGCGGCAGCGGCGAGCGACGCGGTGGCCACGTCGGCGGTGCCGGTGGTGTACGCGGCGTTCGACGCCGTCGCGGTGCCGGTGTCCTCGCCGGGGTCGATGAGCACGGCCTTGAGCCCGCGGACCTCGCCGCGCGCGGCCTGCGCCCACAGCTGCACGCCGTCGGCGTCGACCGCGACGATCGGGTCGGTCGCACCGCGGGTGCCGATCGCGTCCTGGCCGCCGGCGTCCGGCTGCTCGTCGGACGCGGCGACGGCCTCCCAGCCCGACCAGGTGCCGTCCTGGCGCACGCGGTAGCGCACGACGACGTCCTCGAGGTCGTCGGACGCGTCCCACGAGACGCCGAGCACCGTGAACGGGGCGACGTCGAGCTCCTGGGTGAGGACGTCGGGGTCGACCTCGTCCGAGGGGGCGACCGCCCCGGCGAACGTCTCGGGTGCGACGCCCGCGGGCTCCTCGGCGGGTGCCTGCCGCTCGGTCGTCACCGGCTCCTCGGCCTCGGGCGCGACGGCGTCGGCGGTCGCGAGCGGGTCGGCGGTCGCCAGGGGGTCGGCGGTGGAGGGCGGGTCGGTCGTGGCGGACGCCGTGGCCGACGGTGCCGTCGGCTCGTCGGTCGGCGCAGGTGACGGTGCCTGCTCGGTCTGGGGCTCGGCCTCGGGTGCGACCGCGGGGGCCGGCAGCGCGGGGTCCTCCGGTGCCGGGGCCGCGGCGGGCAGCTCGGCGGCCGCCTGCGGGTCGACGCCGGCGAGGTCGAGCTCGTCGACCTCCGGCGCGACGGGCTCCTGGGAGACGGTCGCGGCCGCCGTCACGGCGCCGTCGGCGGCGGCCGCGGTGCTCAGGGGCCCGGTCAGCGCGGTGGTCAGCACCACGGCGGCGAGGATCAGCTTGCGAGGCATCCGGCAGTCCTTCGTCAGGGTCCCCTCCGCGTGCGCGCGTGAACCGCGCGACGCGCGAGTTGGACGCGAGCGTGACTCGAGTGTGCCTTGCGGTTGGGCGATCGGGCGACGGGCGCGCCGCACGATGAAGCGGATCCTCGGTGCTTCGTCCAGGTATGTCCTGGCTTGTCCTGGCCGATCATGACGGAGCGCCTTCACCCGTACGGGTGAAAGCGCTCCGGGTGGTCCGAAGGAGCCGTGTCAGCGGCGCAGGCTCCGGACGTACTCCTGGACGGTCGCCAGGTCCGGCAGCAGACCCTGCTCGCGCGCCTGCGCGAGCGTCGGCGCCGCCGTGTCCTTGTCCGAGAGCTGCGCGGTCAGCGGGCTGCCGTCGCGCCCCGTGGTCGGCCACGCGATGCCGATCTCCGGGTCGAGCGGGTGCACGCCGTGCTCGCGACCGGGTGCGTACCCCGTCGAGCACAGGTACAGCACGGTCGAGTCGTCCTCGAGCGACATGAACGCGTGACCGAGGCCCTCGCCGAGGTAGATCGCCCGGCGGTCCACGTCGTCCAGCAGCACGCTGTCCCACTGCCCGAAGGTCGGCGAGCCGACGCGCACGTCCACGACGACGTCGAGGACGGCGCCCTTCGCGCACGTGACGTACTTGGCCTGGCCGGGCGGCACGTCGGCGAAGTGGATGCCGCGCAGGACGCCGGCGGCGGACACCGAGCAGTTCGCCTGCTGCAGGTCGAAGCCGTGGCCGGTGGCCTCGGCGAACGGCGCGTCCTTGAAGTACTCGAGGAACACGCCCCGGGGGTCGCCGTGGAGCGTGGGGGTGATCTCCCAGGCCCCGGGGACGGTGAGCTCGCGGTACTGCACGTCGGTGGTCCTCTCGCCGGGAACGGTCAGGCACAGGGTAGTGGCCGGCGCCGCCGGTCCCGTCGGTCCGGCGGCTAGGGTTGCCGCCCGACAGGGGACCGAAGGGAGACAGTCAGTGCGCTGGGTCGTGATGGGTAGCCGAGGCATGCTCGGGACGGACCTTCTCGAGGCGCTCGCCGCCGCCGGGGAGGACGCGGTCGGGCACGACCGCGAGACGGTCGACATCCTCGACGCCGAGGCGGTCGCCCGCGCGCTCGTCGGCGCGGACGTCGTGGTCAACTGCGCGGCGTACACCGCCGTCGACCCCGCGGAGTCGGACGAGGGCACGGCCTTCACGGTCAACGCCGTCGGACCGGCGGTCCTCGCGCGCGCGGCCCACGCGGCCGGGGCCCGCATCGTGCAGATCTCGACCGACTACGTGTTCGCCGGCGACGCGTCGTCGCCCTACGCGGAGCAGGACCAGGCGGCGCCGCGGTCGGCGTACGGCCGGACCAAGATGGCCGGCGAGTGGGCGGTGCGGGCCGAGGCCCCCGACCACCTCGTCGTGCGGACCGCCTGGCTCTACGGCGCCCACGGCGCGTGCTTCCCGCGGACCATCGCGCGTGCGGCCGCCGAGCGCGGCAGCCTGCAGGTCGTCGCCGACCAGGTGGGGCAGCCCACGTGGACGCGCGACCTCGCCGATCTCGTCCTGCGGCTCGTCCGTGCCCAGGCCCCGTCGGGCACCTACCACGGCACGTCGTCCGGCCAGACGTCGTGGCACGGCTTCGCGCAGGCCGTCGTCGGTGCCGCGGGCATGGACCCCGCGATCGTGGCGCCCACCACCAGCGAGGGCTACGTGCGTCCCGCGCCGCGGCCCGCGTACTCGGTGCTCGGCCACGACGCGCTGCACGCCGCCGGCGTCACGCCGATCGGCCCGTGGGACGAGCGGTGGGCCGCCGCGTCCGCCGAGGTCCTGGCCTGACAGGACCCGCACCCGGCCGTGCCCACCACGCCCTCGGGCGCGGGGGCACGGCCGACGCGTGTCAGCGGTCGCCCTGCTCCAGCAGCTGCAGCAGGTAGGAGCCGTAGCCGGACTTGACCAGGCCCTGCGCACGCGTGCGCAGCTCGTCGTCCGAGAGGAAGCCGCGGCGCCAGGCCACCTCCTCCGGGGACCCGATCTTCAGGCCCTGGCGGTGCTCGACCGTGCGCACGTAGTCGGAGGCCTCGAGCAGCGAGTCGAACGTGCCCGTGTCGAGCCAGGCGGTGCCGCGGGGGAGCACCTCGACCTGCAGGCGGCCCTGCTCGAGGTAGGCCCGGTTGACGTCGGTGATCTCGTACTCCCCGCGCGGGGAGGGCTTGAGGTCACGGGCGATCGCGACGACGTCGTTGTCGTAGAAGTACAGGCCGGGCACCGCGTAGCTGCTCTTCGGCGCGGCGGGCTTCTCCTCGAGCGACAGCGCGCGCCCGGCCTCGTCGAACTCCACGACGCCGTACGCCGTCGGGTCGGCCACGCGGTACGCGAACACCGCACCGCCGTCGACGTGCGAGAACCGCTGCAGGCGGGCACCGAGGCCCGGCCCGTAGAAGATGTTGTCCCCGAGCACCAGCGCCGCGGAGTCCGTGCCGACGAAGTCGGCGCCCAGCACGAACGCCTGCGCGAGACCGTTCGGCTCGGCCTGCACCGTGTAGGTGATGGAGATGCCGAACTGGGAGCCGTCGCCCAGCAGCCGGTGGAACTGCTCGGCGTCGTGCGGCGTCGTGATCACCAGCACGTCACGGATCCCCGCGAGGATCAGCGTCGAGAGCGGGTAGTAGATCATGGGCTTGTCGTAGACGGGCACGAGCTGCTTGCTGACGCCGAGCGTGATCGGGTGCAGCCGCGTGCCGGACCCGCCGGCCAGGATGATGCCTCTCATGAGCAGACAGTCTGGCGCAGATCGTGCGAGCCGGGCGACGCCCGACGACGTCCGGCCCCCCGGCCTGCGCCCGGGCGCCCGCGACGTCGTGGCGGCGCTGCCCCTCGCCGTGCCCCTCGGGCTGGCCTGCCTGGGCCTGGTGGCGCTGCTCGCGGTGCTCGTCGGGCAGCACCGGCCGTGGGTCGTCCTGCCCCTGACGGCGGTCGTCGTCGTGATCGTGCTGCGAGCGGTGCCCTGGAGGGCTGCGGCGCCCGGCGAGGCCCCCGCGGCGCTCGTCGCGCTCGTCGGGGCCGGGGGCTGGGCGGTGTGGGGCCTCGGCGGGGTCGGGCAGTACGTCGTCGTCGCGCGCGACCCCGGGTTCCTCACGCTGGGCGCGCTCTGGCTCACGGGGCACCCGTCGGCGCCGGTGCCCACCGGCCGGGCCGCGGACGTCGCGGCCGCCGTGCGCGGGTTCTGGTCCGGGGCCGAGGCGTTCGCCGACGTGGGCGGTGCGCTGCACGCGCAGGGCAGCTCGATGCTGCCGGCGGTCCTCGCGGTCGTCGGCTGGGCCGGCGGCGCCGACGCGGTCCTCGCCGGCGGCGTGCTCGTGGGCGCGGTGGCGCTGCTGGCGGTGCACGCCCTCGCCCGCGAGCTGGTCGGGCCGTGGTGGGGGCTGCTCGCGCCGACGGCGCTGGCGCTGTGCCTGCCGATGCTGGTCCTGACCCGCTCGGCCTACACCGAGCCCCTCGTCCTGGCGTGCGTCGCGCTCGGCACCGCGCTCCTGGCCCGGGCGGTGCGGTCCGGGTCGGTGCGCCTCGCGGCGCTCGCCGGTGCGGCCGTCGGGGTCGCCGGGGCGGCGCGCATCGACGGTGCGATCGTCGTCGCGGGCCTCCTCGTCGCCCTCGCCCTCGTCGTCCTGGCCGCGCCTGACGCCTCCGGGCGGGCCGTGCACCGGGCACAGCTGCGCGCCGCGGGTGCGGCGGCCCTGCTCCTCACCGCGCTCGGCTACGTGGACCTGGTGCTCCAGAGCCCGGTGTACCTCGCCGAGCGGCTGCGCTACGTCGTGCCGCTCGGCGTCGGCCTGGTCGTCCTGGGCGCCGTCGCCGCGCTCCTCGCACGCGAGGACGTCGCCGTCCGGGTGCGTGCTGCCCTCGTCCGCGCCGCCCGCCCCCGGCGTCCCCGCCACGGCGGGCCGACGGCGCGCTCGCGGGCCGCCGACGCGGCCGCGCTCGTCGTCGCCGTCACCGCTGTGGTGCTGCTGAGCAGGCCGTGGTGGTTCGTCGGGCGGGCTTTCGCGGAGGGCTCGGCGACCGCCGGTGCGGTGGGTCGCCAGCAGGTGGCCGAGGGGCTCGCGCTCGACCCGACGCGCAGCTACGACGAGATGACGCTGACGTGGGCCGCCTGGTACCTCGGGTGGGTCGCGGTCGTGCTGGGCCTGGCGGGGGCCGTCGTCGCCGTGCGCCGGGCGCTGCGCACGGGGGACCGGACGCTGCTCGTCGTCGTCGCCGCGCTGCTGGTGGGCGCGCTGCCGTACGTCGTCCGCGTCACCATCACCCCCGACCAGGTGTGGGCGGTGCGACGGCTGCTGCCGGTCGCGCTGCCGACGCTGCTGGTGCTGGCGGGGTGGGTGCTGCGTCACGCGTGGGAGCGCGCCGGTGCGCGCCGGCCCGCGCTGCGCCGCGGTGCACGGGCCGGCGTCGCGGCGACGGCGGCCGTCGTGCTCCTCGCCCCGGTCGTGGCCTGGGACGGCGTGCAAGGGGTGCGCGAGCAGGACGGCCGGCTCGACGAGGCCCGTGCCGCGTGCGCCGCGGTGCAGGACGCGGGCGCGCGGCGCGTCGTGTGGGTGCACTCCTCGCCCTACCAGTACCTGGCCACGCTCCGGGTCGTCTGCGACGTCGAGGTGGTGCAGACCTTCGACCCGCCCACGGCCGCGGAGCTGGCGGCCGTCGTCGACGCGTGGGGCGGCGGCCCCGTGGTGGTCCTCTCGTACGACCGGCAGGACCTCGCCGCCGTCGACGGTGCCACCGTCGTCGCGACCACGCAGGTCACCACGCTCGGACGTCGCATCGCCGGACGGCCGCAGCACGTGGACGTGACCTCGACGACCCTGTGGGCCGCGGTCGTCGGGCGGCGGTGAGGCCAGGTCCCGCGCGCGGTCGGGGCCGCGGGTCGTGGCCTCAGCCGCCCGGGCGGAGCACCTCGCACGGCACCGGCGACACCCACGTCTCGGGGGAGATCGGCAGCGCGACCTCGTCCGTGCCCGGCGTCGCGCACGCCTCCCGGCCCGCAGGCACCTCGTCGGCCCACTCCGGCCCGTCGGCCCGCTGCTGCGTGCTGGGCCGCCATGCGACCGCCGACGCCACCAGCAGCAGGGCGGCCAGCGCGCCCACCGCTGCCCGCCGCCACCGGGCGGCACCCACGAGCGTCGCCCCCAGCACCAGGCCCGACGCCAGCAGCATCTGCGACACCGGGGCGTACCGCACCATCTCCAGCACCGGGTCCCCGGGCTGCGGCCGGGACCAGTCCCACGGCATCCGGTTGAGCACGACCGGCACGCCCCAGGTCACCAGCGAGGCCGCGGGCAGCACCACGGCCGCCAGACGCAGGTCGCCCGCGCCGCGGCGCACCGCGAGCAGCAGCGCCAGCGCCGACGGCACCAGCGCGACGAGCGCGACCGACCAGCCGGCGGTCCGCAGCACGGCGGTGACGACCTCGGGCGTGCCCAGCCACAGCGGGAGCACGACGTCGGCCAGGTACCCCGCGACGACGTTGCGCAGCTCGGGCACGTCGCCGAGCGCGGCGCGTCGCGGGGACGTGAGCATCGTGACGCCCTGCGCGGCGAGGCCGACCATGAGCCCGGCCCGCGCGGGCCAGCCGCGGCGGTCGCGCCAGCGCCACAGCACGAGCGGGACGAAGTAGAGGGCCTGCACCTCGGTGAGGCCGACGAGCAGCCCCACCACGCCGGCGCCGACCAGGCCCGTGCGGGTGCGGGGGCGGTGCAGCAGCAGCCACGGCGTGAGCCACAGCCCGAACCAGTGCACGTTGGCCAGGTTGCCCAGCACCTCGACCGGCAGCGACGGCACCAGCACCGTCAGCCCCGCCAGCGCCAGACGGGCGGGGATGCTGGCGGTGACGGTGCCCGCGCAGACGAGGACCAGGGCGGCGGTCACGCCCGCGACGAGGCAGCTCGCGGCCGTCACGGCGAGCGCCGCGTGGGTCACGGGCACGAGCGTCGCGACGAGCTCCGCGAGGACGCGCGGCACGACGTGCAGGTAGCCGTCGTAGGGCGTGAGCAGCGCCTCGCCGAGCCCGTGGGTCCACGCGTCGGCGAGGAACACGCGCCCGTCCTCCGCCCACAGCGTGCCGCGGGCGACGGGGTCCGTGCGGACCCACGCGACGAGGGTGGCGACGACGGAGACGGCGACCGCGAGCAGGGCCGTCCGGCGGGGGGCGGGCGTGGGGGAGGGGGTGTCCTCGGACGTCACGGCCACACGGTAGTGGTCACGAGGTCGTCGTCCGTGACGTTCTCCTGGGCGACCAGGCGCTCGTGACGTGCGGCGTCGTCGTGCAGCGCCCCGGCCGTGCGGGCCGAGACCAGCACGAGCGAGCCGTCGGCGGCCAGCACCCCCACGGCGGTGGCCAGGTCCGCCGCCGTGACCCGGCCCGGCGACGCGGCCCGCAGCGCACGGCTCCGGGGGGCGGGCGCCGGGACGCGGGCCAGCAGGGTGCGGTGCGGCACGTCGGCCAGGGCCGGCGCGTGCGGGTCGGGCGCCGGCACGTAGCCCAGGGCGTCGCCGTACGTCATCACGGCCGCCGCGGCGTCGACGGCACCGGGCGGCAGCGTCCCCGGGTACGCGCGGGCCAGGGCGGGTAGCGTCACCACCACGAGGTCGGCCGCGCCGGGGTGCTCGTCGGGCCGGTCCGTCACCACGACGTCGGCCGCGGCACCGTCCGCGCCCGGGGTCCGGACGCACGCGCCGGTGCGCCACACGGCCAGCGCCCACACCAGGGTGCGCCAGTGCGCGGGCAGGTCGAGCAGCACCTGCGTGCCCGGCCCGGCGTCGTGCTCCTCGACGAGCAGGTTGGTGGTCTTGGTCACCCAGTTGAGGAGGACCGCCCCGGAGAGCTCGACGCGCTCGCCGTCGTCGCCGTACCACGTGACGCGGGGCCGACCGGGCTCGGACGGCAGCCGCTGCAGGAGCGTCGGGACGTCGGCGGGACGGTCGTCGGGAGCGTCGGCGAGGGGCCGGTCGAGGGGGCTCGTCATGGCTCCAGGCTAGACAGAACGGACACGTCACCCGGCCGGGTGAGTTTTCACCCGGACAAGCCGGGCATCTAGCACGCCTCGGGTTGACGGCCTCGAACGACACGCGTGTAATTCCTGAGAACTGATTCATCGAACAGGCACCACGTCGCGGCCTTCCGCGCCGCACCGGCAGCTTCGAGCGAGCCAGCCAGCCAGCATCACGAGCAGCACGAGCACCAACCCGCGGAGGCACGCATGTGGCACCTGCTCGACGACGAGACCTTCCCGACAGACGTCGAGGTACCGGCAGCGGCGCCGGCGTCCAACGTCCTGTCGCTGTTCGGCACGCCCGACGACGACGGACCCATGGGGTGGCAGGAGCGCGCCCTGTGCGCCCAGACCGACCCCGAGGCGTTCTTCCCCGAGAAGGGTGGCTCGACCCGCGAGGCCAAGAAGGTGTGCACGTCCTGCGACGTGCGTTCCGAGTGCCTCGAGTACGCGCTGGAGAACGACGAGCGCTTCGGCATCTGGGGCGGGCTGTCCGAGCGCGAGCGCCGCAAGCTCAAGCGGCGCGTCGTCTGACCGCAGCACCCGCAGGTCCGCACCGCCGAGCCGGCGCGGACCGCGGCGGGCCCGCGCGCGACGGTGCGCGCCGGGCGGGCCGGGAGCGACGCGCCGCGCGCGCTCGCCGCCCGGACGCCGCCGCCGGGGCATGATGACGCGAGCATGACTGACACGCTGTCCCCCGTGGACCTCCCGACGACCGCCTCGGTGCCGGTGACGACGCCCGTCACGGCCGTGGTGGTGACCCGCGGACGCACCGGGTACCTCGCCACGACGCTGCGCGCCCTCGCGGCGCAGGTCCGCCGCCCCACCCGCGTCCTCGTCGTCGACGTCGGCGCGTCGGACGGGCGCGCCGTCGGACCCGTGCTGGACGCCGCGTTCGCCCAGCTCTCGGCGCCCGTGCCGCGCCTGACGAGCGTCGGGGTGCCCCGGGCCGCGAGCTTCGGCGAGGCCGTGACCGCCGGGCTCGACGTCCTCGAGCGCACGCTCGGCGGCGCGCCGTCGCCGTGGCTGTGGCTGCTGCACGACGACAGCGCACCCGCCCCCGACGCCCTCGCCCACCTCGTGCGCACCGTCGGCCACGCGCCGTCCGTCGCGGTCGCCGGCTGCAAGCAGCGCACCTGGACCTCGCCCGAACGGCTGCTCGAGGTCGGCCTGCGCACCACCCGCTCCGGACGGCGCACGACCGACGTCGAGCCCGGCGAGCTCGACCAGGGGCAGCACGACGGCCGGTCCGACGTGCTGGGCGTCGGCCTCGCCGGTGCGCTGGTCCGCCGCGACGTGTGGGACGCCCTCGGCGGCACCGACCCCGCCCTCGGCCCCTTCGGCGACGGCCTCGACCTCTCGCGCCGGGCCCGGCTCGCCGGGCACCGCGTCGTCGTCGTGCCCGCAGCCGTCGTCCGGCACGCGCAGGCGGCGTACCACGGCCTGCGGTCGCCCCGCGGCGACGGCGGCGACCTCGCCGCCCGCGAGGTCGACCTCGACGGCGACGGCGAGCCCGACGGCGCCGACCCCACCCGCTCCTTCCTGGCCCGCCGCACCTCGCTGCTGCACCAGCGCCTCGTGCACGCCGCCCCCGCGCTGCTGCCGCTCGTCGTCCTGCTCGTGCCGACGGTCGCGGTCGTGCGGGCGCTCGGGCAGGTCGCCGCCAAGCGCCCCGGCCTGGCCGTCGCCGAGCTGCGGGCCGCCCTGACCGTGCTGCTGCGCCCCGGGGTCGTCGTCCGCGCCCGCGGCCGGGCCCGGGCGACCCGTGTGCTCGCCCGGCGCACCCTGCACCCGCTGCAGGCGACGTGGCGCGACGTGTGGGTGCAGGCCCGCGACCGCCGCCTCGCGCGCCTCGAGGCGCGCCGCGTCGTGCGTGCCCCCAGCGAGCTGGAGCTGCGCGAGCTCGCCGCGCTCGCGACCCGCCGGCGCGCCACCCTCGGCCTCGTGCTCACCGTGCTGGTCGTGGTCACGGTCGTCGCGCTCGGGCGCCTGCTCGGCCCCGTCCTGGCGGGCGGTGCGCTCACCGGCCCGGCGCTCGCCCGGGCCACGACGCCCCTGGCCGACGTGTGGGCCGCCGCGACGTCCGGCTGGGTCGCCGCCGGGCTCGGCGACCGCGGCCCGGCCGACCCCCTCGCGCTGCTCCTCGTCCCGCTCGCCGCGCTCGGGGACGGCGGCGCCGGCACGGCCCTCGGGCTCCTCGTCCTCGCCGCCGTGCCGCTCGCCGGGTACGCCGCCTGGACGGCCTCCGGCGCCGCGACGCGCTCGACCGTGCTGCGGGCCTGGGCCGCCGTCGCCTGGGCCGCCGCGCCGGCCCTGCTCCTCGCCGTCGGGCAGACCCGCGTCGGCGCCGTGCTCGTGCACGTCGCCCTGCCCTGGGTCGCGCTGGGCCTGGCCCGTGCCGTCGGCGTGCAGCGCGTCGACCGGGTGCTCTCCGGCGTGGCCACGGCGGTGCGGGCCGAGACCCGTGCCGCCGAGGACGACGGACGCACCGCCGCCGGCACGCGCGCCACCGACGTGACGCCCGCCCGCGGCACGCCGGCGGTGCCGCACCCGCGCACCGCCGCCCCGGCCGAGCAGGACGCCGACGACCGCTTCGTCGGCGCCGCGCCCCCGACGGGGTCCGTCGCCGCTGCCGCGGGCGCGGCCCTCGCGCTCGCGGTCGTCCTCGCGGGTGCACCCGCGCTGCTGCCCGCCGTGCTCACGGTCGTCCTCGCGGTCGCGGCGACCGCGCCCCGCGGCCGGCGGCGGGTGCTGCTCGTGCCCGTGCCGTCGCTGGTGCTGCTCGCGCCGTTCCTGGGCGAGGTCGCGCGACGCGGCACCGACGGGCTCGCCCTGCTGGTCGCCGATCCCGGGGCGCCCGCCCTGGCCGCGCCGGCCGCCGGCTGGCAGCGGGTCCTGGGCCTGCCCGCGGACGCGACGGGCCTGGTGCCGCAGCTGCCCGGCACCGCGGCCCTCGTCGTCGTCGCCGCGCCGGGTGCGGTGCTGGTCCTCCTCGCCGTCCTCGCGCTGCTGCGCGGGACACCGGTGTCCCGCGCGGTCCGCGTCTGCTGGTGGGCCGCTGCCGCAGGTCTGGCCACCGCGGCGGTCGTCGCCGCCGTGCCCGCGGTGCGCACGGCCGAGGGCACCGGCCCCGCCTGGACGGGCGGCGCGCTCTCGTTCGCCGGTCTCGGGCTGCTGGCCGCCGGCCTGCTCGGCGCCGACCGCCTGCGCGAGCGCCTCGCCGCACGGACGTTCGGCTGGCGCCAGCCGGCGGCCGTGCTGGCCGCGGCGCTCGCGACCCTCGTCGTGCTCGCACCTCTGATCGGCTGGACCACGGGCGTGCGCGGCGCGGCGTCGCCGGGGGTCGTCTCCGGCCCGGTGGTGCCGGCCGTCGGCCAGCAGGGCGCGGCGTCGGCGGCCGCTTCGCGGGTGCTCGCCCTCACGGTGCGGACCGACGGCACCCTCGCCTGGCAGCTGCTGCGCGCCGACGGCACGCAGCTCGTCGACCAGTCCGCCGCGGTGCGGACCCGGCAGCTCGTCGGGGACGACGCCGAGGACCCCGCGACCGCCGAGGTGCACGCCCTCGTGGCGCGCCTCTCCACCAGCACCGTGCCGGACGCGGCCGCGGGGCTCGCGGCCCTCGCCGTCGGCGACGTGCTCGTGCCCGCGGCGACCGACCCGGCCGCGGACGCCGGCCGCACCCGCCTCGTCGCGGCGCTCGACGCCACGCCCGGGCTCGAGCGCGTCACCCACGACGCCGCGGGCACCCTGTGGCGCGTCGCCGGGTCGGACGGTGACGTCGTGACCTCCTGGGCCCGCACGGTGCCCGAGGACGCGTCCGACGCCGCTGCGGACGACCCCGCCCTGCTGGCGGGTGACGCCGTCCCGGTCGAGGCCGACCGGCGGACGGTGCGCACCGCCGTCGAGGACGGCGACGGACGCCGCGTCCTCGTCCTCGCGGAGCGCTCCGACGACGGCTGGCACGCGTGGCTGGACGGGCGCCCCCTGGCGCCGACCACGGTCGGCTGGCGGCAGGCGTTCGTGCTCGGCGCCGACGGCGGGCGGCTCGTGGTCCGCCACGACGCACCCGGCCGCACGCCGTGGCTGGGCGCCCTCGGCGTCACCGTCGTCCTGACGGGGCTGCTCGCCGTGCCCCTGCGCCGCCGGCGGGGGGTGCGCACATGAGCTCGCGCCGCGCACGCAGGGCCCGCGAGCGCGCCCTGCAGACCGTCTCGGGCGTGACCCTGCTCGCAGCCGTCGCCGCGTCGCTCGTCGTCGGCGGGCGCCTCGGGGTCGCTCCCGTGCAGGCGGGGGAGCCGGCACAGGTCGCAGTGCCGCCCTCGGCGTCGACGCTGGTCTGCCCGGGCCCGCTGGTGCTGCCGGGCGGCTCCGGCCGCGGCGACGCGGGCTTCGACCCTGTGCCGGTCCCGCCGCAGGCCCGTGTCGAGGTGCTCTCCGTGGCGGGGCCCGGCGCCGGCGACGTCGCGGTGACCGGTCTGGACGCGGCCTCGGTCGTGACCACGCTCCCCGCCGGCGGCGGGTCGACAGGTCTGGACGCGGCCGACACCACCACGGCCGTGCGCGCGGCCCCGGAGCAGGACGCCCCCCTGGTCGCGGCGACCGCCGCGGTCCGGGTCACCGACGGGGACCTGCGCGGTACGGCGGCCGTGTCCTGCACGGCGCCCGGTGTCGAGCAGTGGCTCGTCGGGGGGTCGACCGCGCCGGGTGCGACGGCGTCGCTGCTCCTGGTGAACGCGGGGCTGACGGCGGCCCAGGTCGAGGTGCGTGTGCTCGGCGCGGCGGGGCCCGTGGACCTGGCCACCGACCTGGTCGTCGTGGCGCCCGGCGAGCGGTCCGTCGTCGACCTCACGGGGGCGGCGCCCGGCCAGCCCGCGCTCGTGGTGCACGTGGCCTCGACCGGGGGCCAGGTCGCCGCGTACCTGCAGGACGCCCGCCTCGACGGCTTCACCCCCGCCGGGGTCGAGCTCGTCGCGCCCTCGGCGGCACCCGCGACGCGGCAGCGGGTGCCGGGCGTCTCGGCCGGACCCGACGAGGCGGACTCGGCCGTGCTGCGGCTGCTCGCGACCGAGCGCAGCACGACCGCCACGGTCACGGTCCTCGGCGCGGACGGCCCGGTGGACGTCCCCGGCCTGGACCGGGTGGCCCTCACGGCGGGCACGGTCGTCGACGTGCCGCTGACGGGGCTGCCCGAGGGGGAGCGCACGGTGGTGGTCGACGCGGGCGCGCCGGTGGTCGCGGCGGCGGAGTCCGCGCGCACGGGCGAGCCCGGCGAGCTCGACGACGCCCCGCGGGTCGAGCGGGCGTGGTCGCCGTCGACGCCCGGGGACGACGGGGTCGTCGCGCTGCCGGCAGGCATGGACGCCCGGCTCGTGGTGGGCGCGGTCGCCGCCGGCGACGCGTCCGGCGAGGGGGTGGGCACCGCGCTGCTGCGCGTGCTCGACGCGCAGGGCGAGGCCCTCCTCGAGAGCACGGTGACCGTGGACGCCGGGACGACCGGGGCCTGGGACCTGGCCGAGCTGTCGGACGAGGACCTGTCCGACGTCGCGGCGGGGGTGCAGCTCGTCGACGCGGTCGGGGCCGAGCTCGCGTGGTCGGTGCTGGTGCAGCGCGAGCAGGCCGACGGGACGCTGGTCTCGGTGCTCGTCCCGGTGCCGGCGCCCGCGCAGGAGCCGACGGTCGCGGTCGTCGAGGACCCGCGCGTGGCGCTGCGGGGCTGAGCCGACCGACTGGTGGCCCGGCGCAGTGCCCGGGCTGGTGGTGCCCGGTCGGGTCAGGCGCGCTCGGTCGCGCGCATCTGCACGCGCTCGCGCACCCGCAGGCCGAGGCTGAGCGCGAGCCGCACGGGCGCCTGGTACCAGCGCCTGTACCGCCGGCCCAGGTACTGGCGGGCGGACGCATGGTGCGCGCGGATCATCGGCGCCGGGCGCTGCCGCCACGACGTGCCGCCCACGTGGGTCACGTGCACGTCCGGGACGTAGACGTTCTCCCAGCCGGCGCGCCCGAGGCGCTCCCCGAGGTCCACGTCCTCGAAGAACATGAAGTAGCTCTCGTCGAAGCCGCCGATCTGCTCGAACGCCGCCCGGCGCAGCACGAGGCACGCGCCCGAGAGCCAGCCGGCCGCGCGCAGGTAGCCGCCCATCGTCTCGTGCCGGGCCTGGTAGGTGCGCGTCCACGGGTTGTTGGGCCACGGCTTGGCGAAGATCGCGTGGCCCGCGCCGGCCGCCAGCGACGGCAGTGCGCGCGCGGAGGGGTACACGCTGCCGTCGGTGTTCAGCAGCATGGGACCGAGCGCACCGGCGGTCGGCTGCTCGTCGCCGGCCGCGAGCAGCCGGTCCAGCGAGCCCGGGGTCCACTCGATGTCGGAGTTGGCGACCACGAGGTACGGGGTGCTCGCCCCCTGGCAGCCGAGGTTCGCGGCGGCGCCGTAGCCCAGGTTGCGCCCCGGGACGACGAGGGACGCGCCGGCCGCGTCCGCGACGCGGGAGGCCACGGTCTGGTCGGTCCCGTTGTCGACGATCACGAGCTCGACCGGGTCGGCCGTCGCGGTGGCGAGCGTCCGCACGAAGCGGTCGAGCTCGTCACCGGGGTGGAAGACGACGCACACGACGCGCACGCGCGTGGCCGCGGATCGGGACGCCGCCCGGGCGGTGGCGTCGGCAGGGACCGCCTCCGGCGCGTGGGCGGGGGAGGAGGGGCTCGGCGCCGGGCTCGTCGCACTCATCGTCGGCACACCTTAGTGGTCCTCGCCGTAGCCCGGGTCCACGTCGTCGGGGGATCTTCCGAGCAGGTGGGCGACCTGCTCGACGACGACGTCGCGGACGAGGTCGGCGAGGTCCGCCGGGTCCGCGGCCCGCTGCTCGACCGGGCGGCGGTACACCACGACCCGGTGCGGCAGCCCGGCGTCGGCGGGGAAGCAGCGTCCGAGCGGGACGCCGCCCCGCTCCCACGGCGCCGGGTTCGACGGCGGCACGTCCTCGACGGCGAACTCGGTGCCGGCCAGCTGGGCGGACCACCGCTGCTCGAGCTCCTCGACGGCGTCGAGCACGAGGTCGTCGAACCGTTCGGCGCGGGTGCGGTAGCCGGGCGTCGACATGGGCAGCAGCGGGCCCCGGGGGCCCCGCCCGCGACGGTCACGACGACGGACCGCGTGCCCGCCCGCGAGCGCCGCACCGGGCGGCGGGGACGCGCGGCGCGCGACGGACCCGCGGTCCGACGGGCCGGGGCGGCGGGGCGCTGAGCTCACCGGCCCACTGTAGCCAGCGCGGCGTCGTCGGCAGGGCCGTCCGGGTCGCCCCGCCGGGCGTGCAGGGCACGTGGTCCGCGTGTACACGCGGGCGTGGCGCCCGGACGGGGGTACGGTCTGCACGTGAGATCCGTCCGCCAGTGCTCGCGCACCGCGTGCCCGCACGCCGCGGTCGCCACGCTCACCTACGTGTACGCGGACTCCACGGCCGTGCTCGGGCCGCTGGCGCAGCTGGCCGAGCCCCACTCGTACGACCTCTGCGTCGCGCACGCCGAGCGGCTGACGGCCCCGCGGGGCTGGGAGATCGTCCGGCTCACCCCGGACCTGCAGGCCCCCGAGCCGAGCCGCGACGACCTCCTGGCCCTGGCCGACGCGGTCCGTGAGGCGGGCCGGCGCCGTGCTCCGGAGCCGGTCGGGCCGCTGGAGTCCGTGCCGCCGCCCCCGGCCCCCGAGGACGGTCGCCGCCGCGGGCACCTGCGCGTGGTGCACGGGGACGGCGCGCCGTGAGCAGCCGTCGTCGGGGCCGTCCCGACGACGAGCCGCTGCCGCTCGGCTCGTTCAGCCGCCCGTCGTTCGGCGGAGCGCCGGGCTCGCAGGCGTGCCCGCGCTGCGGGCGGACCGACCTGACCCGGATCGAGATGGGCATGCCGGACGGCCGCCCGGGGACGTTCGTGTCGTGCACCGGGTGCGAGACGACGGCCTGGTTCGCGGCCGACGGCGACGGCAGCCCCCTGCGGCTCGACGGCACGCCGCTCGACCTGCCCGACCGGGGCTGATCCCGCCACCCGCGCGCCCCGTCGCGCCCCTGCCGCACGGGCGCAGCCGCACCGACCCGCGTCGCTAGAGTGGGCGCAGCCAGTTCGAACCCGAGGCGAAAGAGCTCCCGTGCCCGCACCTGTCGACCTGTCCGCGCTCATCAAGGCCTACGACGTGCGTGGCACGTACCCCGACCAGCTCGACGCCCGGGTGGCCCGCGCCATCGGCGCGGCCTTCGCCGACGTGGTGGTGCTGCCGGAGGCCACGGGCACCCCGACGGTCGTCGTCGGCAACGACATGCGGCCGTCCGGCCCCGAGCTCGTCGGCGCCTTCGCCGACGGCCTGACGGCCCGCGGCGTCGACGTCGTCCTCATCGGCCTGTGCTCGACCGACGGGCTGTACCACGCGTCGGGCGCCCGCGGCGTCCCGGGGGCGATGTTCACGGCCAGCCACAACCCGGCCGAGTACAACGGCATCAAGCTGTGCCGCGCCGGCGCCCGGCCGGTGGGGCAGGACAGCGGCCTGACGCAGGTCCGCGAGCTCGCGGGCCGCTACCTAGCGGAGGAGGTCCCGGTCGTCGACGCGCCGGGCACGGTCCGCGAGGAGGAGATGCTCACGGAGTACGCGACGTTCCTGCGCTCGCTGGTCGACCTGTCCGGGGGGCGGCCGCTGAAGGTCGTCGTCGACGCGGGCAACGGCATGGGCGGGCACACCGTCCCGGCGGTGCTGGGCACCGGTGCCGGCCTGCCGGAGCTGCCGCTGGACGTCGTGCCGCTGTACTTCGAGCTGGACGGGACCTTCCCCAACCACGAGGCCAACCCGCTGGAGCCCGCCAACCTGGTGGACCTGCAGGCCGCGGTCGTCGAGCACGGTGCGGACCTGGGCCTGGCGTTCGACGGCGACGCGGACCGCTGCTTCGTGGTCGACGAGAACGGCGACGCGGTGAGCCCGTCCGCGATCACCGCGCTGGTCGGCCTGCGCGAGGTCGCCCGCGAGGTCGCCGCCGGCCGGACGCCGACGGTGATCCACAACCTCATCACGTCCCAGGTGGTGCCCGACCTGCTGGGCGCCGCGGGCGCGCGCACCGTCCGCACCCGTGTGGGCCACTCGTTCATCAAGGCGCAGATGGCCGAGCACGACGCCGTCTTCGGCGGCGAGCACAGCGCGCACTACTACTTCCGCGACTTCTTCTTCGCCGACACCGGCATGCTCGCGGCCATGCACGTGCTGGCCGCGCTCGGGTCGCAGCCGCACCCGCTGTCGGCGCTGGCCGACCAGTACCAGCCGTACGCGGCGAGCGGCGAGATCAACTCGCGGGTCACCGACGTGGCCGCGGCGCGGGCCCGCGTGGTCGAGGCCTACGTGACGCAGCAGGGCGCCGGGCCGGTCGAGGTCGACGAGCTCGACGGCCTGACGGTCTCGCACTGGTCGAGCCACCCGCAGTGGTGGTTCAACCTGCGGGCGTCGAACACCGAGCCGCTGCTGCGCCTGAACGTCGAGGCGGCCGACGAGGACGTCATGGAGAAGGTCCGCGACGACGTCCTGGGCCTGGTCCGGCAGGAGGAGGGCGCATGAGCGACGAGGCGACGGCCGTGCGGCTCGACCCGTGGGCGCGGGCGCTGCTGCGCTGCCCCGTGACGGGGTCCGAGCTGGTGGACGGGACGGACGTGGACGGGGCACCGGTGCTGATCGGCACCGACGGCACGCGCCGGCTCGCGTACCCGGTGCGCGACGGCATCCCCGTGCTGCTGGTCGACGAGGCTCGCCCGCTCTGACGCGGCGACGAGGACGGGCCCCGGCACCAGGTGCCGGGGCCCGTCCTCGTGGGGCGCCTCCCGCGGTCGGAGCGCCTCCCGTGCGTGGGTGCGCCCGTCATGGGTTCGCGCCCGTCACAGGCCGGCGGCCTGCTCCATCTGCTCGGCGACGTCCGGGTTCTGCTCGAGCCACGTGCGCGCCGACCCGGCCGGGTCGGACCCGCCGTCCTCGTTGAACATGAGGTTCTCGAGCGAGAAGAGCTGCTCGTCGGTCAGCGTGAAGTCCGCGACCATGGCCGACAGCGACGGGTAGTCCTCGGCGAAGCCGGTGCGGCCCACGGAGTGGATCTCCTCGGCGTCGCCCATGACCCCCGCAGGGTCCTCGAGGTCGCGGATCGGGTACGCGTCGTACGCCCAGTGCGGGCGCCACAGCGTGACGACGACGTCCTCGCCGGCCGACGTGGCGGCATCGAGCTCGGCCAGCATGGCGGGCGTGGACGACACCACGAGCTCCATGTCCTCCAGGCCGTACTCCGGCACGGCCTCGTCCTGGACGATGCGCGTCAGGCCTGCTCCGGCCTCGATGCCGATGATCCGGCCGTCGAACGCGTCGGCGTTGTCCGCCAGCTCGTCGAGCGACGTGATCGGGGCGTCCTCGTTCACCGCGACCGTCAGCGTGGCGTCGTCGTACCAGACGCCGAGCTGCTCGAGGTCCTCGCCGTACTCCTCGAGGTAGTCCGCGTGCGTCGCGGGCAGCCACATGTCGAAGTTCACGTCGTAGTCGCCCGAGGCCAGGCCGGTGTAGACGATGCCCGGGTCGGCCTCCTGGGTCTCGACCTCGTACCCGGAGTCCTCAAGGACCGCCGCGAACAGGTGCGAGACGGCGATGCCCTCGTCCCAGCCGGAGTGGATGCCGATCGACACCGTCGGCAGGTCGCCGTTCTCGAGGCGCTCGGCCCCGGCGTCGCCGCCGGAGCAGGCGGCGAGCCCCAGGGTGAGGGCCGTCGCGGTGGCGAGGGTCGTGCGCAGGCGTGTGCGGGTCATCGTGTCCTTCCGTGAGGGGCGGGCCCGGTGCCCGTCCCGTGGGGGTGGGGAGCCGGCGCCGGGGCGCCGGACGGGTGTCAGGCCGCGGACGCGGCCAGGGCGCGCGAGACGGGTGCGCGGGCGGCCAGCGCCGACGTCACGCGGTCGAGGAACATCGCCAGGATCACGACCGACAGGCCGGCCTCGACGCCGAGGGAGATGTTCACGCGGGTCAGGGCGCTGACGACCTCGCCGCCCAGGCCGCCGGCACCGACGAGGCCGGCCATGACGACCATCGACAGGGCGAGCATGATGACCTGGTTGACGCCGGCCATGATGGTCGGCAGCGCGAGGGGCAGCTGGATGTCGCGCAGGATGCGGCCCTCGGTCGCGCCGAAGGCGTGCCCGGCCTCGACGACCTCGCGGTCGACCTGCCGGATGCCGAGCTCGGTGAAGCGCACACCGGGCACCATCGCGAAGATCACGGTCCCCACGATGCCCGGCACGATGCCGACGCGGAAGATGAAGACCATCGGGATGAGGTAGACGAGCGCGGGCATCGTCTGCATGAGGTCCAGCACGGGGCGCAGCAGCCCGGAGACGCGGTCGCTGCGGGCCGCCCAGATCCCCAGCGGCACGGCCAGGGCGAGGGCCAGGACGGAGGCCAGCAGCACGAGGGCCAGGCTGTCCATGGCGTTGTCCCACTGGCCCACCGCGATGACGAGCGCGAACCCGACGCCGACCCCGACCGCGAGGCGCCAGCCCCGCACGAGCAGGGCGAGCACGACGAGCGCGAGCGCCGTGGCCCACGCGGGCGGGCCGGCGAGGACGGCCACGAGGACGTCGTAGGTGCCCTCGCCGAGGTCGCGCAGCGTCCGGAAGACCACGCGGAACGTGACGGTGACCCAGTCGACCGCCGACTCGACGGCGTCGCCCAGGGGCAGGCGGGGCAGGGGGGCCGTGGCGCTCACGCGAGCACCTCCGCATCCGTGGGGCGGTCGGTCGGGGTCGTGGCGACCGGGGCGTCGCCGGGCAGGGGCGAGCCGTCCGGCGGGGTGTGCGGCAGCTCGTCCTCCACGGTCACGTCGAGCGGAGTCATCGCCTCGAGCAGCGTCGCGCGCGGGACGACACCCACGAGGCGTCCCCCGTCGTCGACGACGGGCACCGGCAGCGCGGACTGCGCCGCCGGGGCGAACACGTCCGCCAGCGCGGTGCCGGGGCCGACGGTCGTGACGTCGCGCTCGACCGCGTCGGTCAGCGCGGCAGCGCCCTGGCGCAGCGACTCCACGACGCCGGCGTCGCGCACGAGGCCCTGCAGGACCCGGCGGCGGTCCACGACGTACGCGGCGGGCACCTGGTGCTCGCGCAGCGTCCGCAGCACCTGCCGCGGCCCCGCGGTCACCTGCACCGTGACGGCCGGGCTGCGCATGACCGACGACGCCGTCAGCACGCGGGACCGGTCGACGTCCGCCACGAACTGGGCGACGTAGTCGTCGGCGGGCGCGGACAGCACCTCCTCGCCCGTGCCGACCTGCACGATGCGGCCGTCGCGCATGACCGCGATCCGGTCGCCGAGGTACATGGCCTCGTTGAGGTCGTGGGTGATGAACACGACCGTCTTGCCGAGGGTCTGCTGGAGCTCGAGGAGCTGGTCCTGCATCTCGCGGCGGATCAGGGGGTCGAGGGCGGAGAACGCCTCGTCCATGAGCAGCACGTCGGTGCCGGCGGCCAGCGCACGTGCCAGGCCCACGCGCTGCCGCATGCCGCCGGACAGCTGGGCGGGCAGGGAGTCCGCCCAGCCGGACAGCCCGACCATCTCCAGGGCCTCGCCGGCCCGGCGTCGCCGCTCGTCCCCGCGCACGCCCTGGACCTGCAGGGGGTAGGCGGCGTTGTCCAGCACCGTGCGGTGGGGGAGCAGGGCGAAGTGCTGGAAGACCATGCTCACGCGGCTGCGGCGCAGCTCGCGCAGGCGCCGGGCGTCGACCTGGGCGAGGTCGTCGTCGCCGAGCATGATGCGCCCCTCGGTGGGGCGCCACAGGCCGTTGAGCATCCGGATCAGCGTCGACTTGCCCGATCCCGACAGCCCCATCACGACGAACGTCTCGCCGGCCGCGACCTCGAAGCTCGCGTCGATGACGGCCGCGGTGCCCCAGGGCCGGACCTCGTCGCGGGTCGCGCCCTGGCGCAGCCGCCGGACGGCCTCGCCGGGTCGTCGTCCGAACACCTTGGACACGCCCTCGGCGCGCAGCAGTGCGGTCACGTCCACCTCTGTGTCTCCTCGAGCCCGGCCGCCGGGCATGCGGCGGCCACGGTGGCGCGCAGGTGCGTGCCACCGTCGTCGGGCTCCATCACGGCGGGCCCCGGACCGCTCGCGAGGGCGGTCCCAGCCGGTCGGCGCGGTGCGCGCCGGGTGGCGAGGCGCGCGTCGCGCACACCTCGGGGCCCGTCCCGACCAGCGGCCGGGACGCGTCCACCCTGCACCGGGTCGGGAACGGGCCGCAACCGCGACCCGCCCGGGAACCGGGGGGTCTCGCGTGCGTGTCGGTGGGGCTGGGCGGCAGGAAAGCAACGCTGACCTGCGGCGACACGGTCGGGTCGGATCGTGACCACACCGTGACCTTGACATGGTGGAGGCATGGTCATTCTGTGGCGCAGGTCACCCGTCGGTCAGGGGACGTGCTCGTCCGGCTGTGCTAACCCCGCACGCTCGGGCCCGTGCCGGCGATGCCCCGATCAGGCCTGCGGCTCGGGCACGCCGTGGGGCAGCCGGTGCAGCAGGGCCCCCTCGGCCTGCTCCCGCGCCACGCGCTCCTGCTCGACCAGCGTCTCGCGCCGCCGCCGCTCGGCGAGCACGGCGGCGAGGAACGCCTCCGGGTGGGTGCCCGCCGGCGGGTCCGGGCTGACGAACGGACGGACCTGCGCCACCAGGCGCGTGCCCAGGTCCACCCGCGACGCCGCGTGCAGGCGCGTCGCCCGGCCGAGGAACTGCCGCACGGCCAGCGCGAGGCCGTCGGGCAGCCGCGCGACGTCCGCGTGCGTCGCCCACCCCGCCAGCTCCGGAGGCATCTGCGCCCGCTCGGTCACGGTCCGGGCGCCGCGCACCCGCACCCCGTAGGTGCCCGCGAGGATGTCGCCCACCCGCTTGCCGCGCGGGTGCACCACGGAGCAGATCACCGCCACGCAGCCGACCGTCATCCACAGCTCCACGACGCCGGTCAGGGCCCGGACGAACGCGTGCCGGAACAGCACCGGCCCGCCGTCGTCGCGCACCACGCGCACCCCGGCCACCAGCTTGCCGAGCGACCGGCCGCGCGTGAGCGTCTCGACCGTCGTCGGCAGGACGACCGTGACGACGACCACGGAGACGATGCCGACGATGCGCGCGGTCTGCCCGTCCAGCACCACCTGCGCGTTGCCGAGCACGACCACCACCACGAGCACGAGCGCCCCGAGGACGACCAGGTCGAGCAGCGCGCCGAGCAGGCGGGACGCGAAGCCCGCCGGTCGCGTCTCGAGCAGCACGCCCTCGCCGGTGACGATCCCCTGGTCGACGTCGCTGCTCACCCCGGCAGGCTACCTGCCGCCCCGGGGCGCGGGCAGCGGCGCACGGGTGGTCCGTGGACGCGCGGGCCCGCCGCCGCGCGACGAGGTGGCAGGCTGGGGGCGTGGACCTCGACGCCTACTCCGACGCGCGCCGCCCCGCCTGGGAGCGCCTCGACCGCCTCGTGCGCACCCGCCGGCTGTCCGGCGCGCAGGCCGACGAGCTGGTCCGTCTCTACCAGTCCACCGCGACCGACCTGTCGTCCGTGCGGTCCGCCGCCCCGGACCCGGAGAGCGTCGCGCGGCTGTCCCAGCTCCTCGCCCGTGCCCGCGCCCGGCTGGCCGGCACCCACGCGCTCTCGTGGCGGGACGTCGTGGAGTTCGTCATGGTGACGGTGCCCGCGGCGCTGTACCGGGTGCGGTGGTGGACCGTCGCCGTGATGACCGCGTTCCTCGTCGTGGCCGTCGCGGTCGGGGTCCTCGTGGCCACCCAGCCCGAGGCGCTCGCCCTCATGGGTACGCCCGCCGAGCAGCGCGACTACGTCGAGCGCGCCTTCGTCGAGTACTACGACCCCGGCGCGGGGTTCGCGGCGATGGTCTGGACGAACAACGCCTGGATCGCCGCGGTCTGCATCGGGACCGGCATCACGGGCCTCCTGCCCGCCTACATGATGCTGACCAACGCGGTGAACGTCGGCGCCGCCGGTGGCCTGATGGCCGCCCACGGACGCCTGGACGTGTTCCTCCAGCTCATCGCCCCGCACGGCCTGCTCGAGCTGACGGCGATCTTCGTGGCCGGCGCCGCGGGCCTGCGCCTGTTCTGGACGTGGGTGGACCCGGGCCCGCGCCCGCGGGGCCGGGCGCTGGCCCAGGAGGGCAGGGCCCTGTTCACCGTCGCGCTCGGCCTGGTCCTCGTCCTGGGCGTGTCGGGGCTCGTCGAGGGGTTCGTCACCGGCTCGGCGCTGCCCTGGCCGGTCAAGGTCGCGATCGGCGCGGTCGTCCTGGCCGCGTTCTGGGCGTGGACGATCGTGCTCGGGGGGCGTGCCGTGCGGGCGGGGCGCACGGGCGACCTCGAGGACGACCGCGCGGGGTACTCCGTCGCCACCGCGGGCTGACCCGGACCCCGCCGGGCGGACGGGGCCGACCGACCGCCGGACCGTCCTACAGGCGCCCCGCCGCCTTGAGCGCGAGGTACGTGTCGGCGAGCCGCGGCGCCAGGTCCTCCGGCAGCGCCTCGACGACCTCGACACCCCGCTGCCGCAGCCGCGTCGTCACCGCGACCCGCTCGATGGCGGCGCGCTCCGCCGCGGCCGCGTCGAACACCGCGTCGGCCGAGCCGCGTGCCGTGCGCAGCGCCTCCAGCTCGGGGTCTGCCACCGACGCGAGCACGACCTGGTGCCGTCGCGTGAGCTGGCCGACCACCCCGAGCAGGCCCTGCTCGACGGCCGACGGGTCGAGCGAGGTGAGCAGCACCACGAGCGCGCGCCGGCTCAGGCGCGACCGGACCTGGCCCACGACCCCCGGCCAGTCCGTCTCGACGAGCGCGGGCTGCACGCCGGCCAGCGCCTGGGCCATCGCGGGCAGCACGCGCGTGGTGTCCGTGACCCGCGCCCGCACGCGACGGTCATAGGCGACCATCTCGACGCGGTCGCCCGCGTGCCCCGCCAGCGCGGACAGCAGCAGCGCGGCCTCGACCGACGCCTCCAGGCGCGGGGCGTCCAGCACGCGTGCCGCCGACGTGCGCGACGTGTCGAGCACGATCAGCACCCGCCGGTCCCGCTCGGGCCGCCACGTGCGGACCACGACGTCGCCGCGCCGGGCGGTGGCCCGCCAGTCGATCGAGCGGACGTCGTCGCCGACGACGTACTCGCGCAACGAGTCGAACTCGGTGCCCTGGCCCCGCACGAGGACCGCCGCCCGGCCGTCCATCTCCCGCAGCCGCGCCAGGCGCGACGGCAGGTGGCGGCGGGACGCGAACTCCGGCAGCACCCGCAGCCGTCCCGGCACGGGCAGCGACGCCTGCCGCCCGGCCAGCCCCAGCGGACCGACGGTCCGCACCGTCACCCGGTCCGCCTGCAGGTCGCCGCGGCGCGTGGGCAGCAGGTCGGTGCGCACGCGCGCGGCCTCGCCCGCCGGCAGGTGCACACGGTGCCGCGGCGTCCGCACGCCCGTGGGGGACGCCGCGTCGGGCAGCGCCGACGGCGGCCACGCGTCGCGCACCTGCGCGTGCAGGCGCCGCGTGCCCACGTTGCGCAGCGTCAGCTCGGACGTCGCGGGCTCGGTCAGCCGCACCTGCGCGGGCACGGACCGGGTGATCGCCACGCGCCGCGGCGACGCGGACAGCGCCACGTCCACGCCGCACAGCACGACGACGACCACCGCCCACAGCAGCACGGTCGCGGGCACGGGCAGCAGCACCACCGGGACGAGCCCGAGCAGCGCGAGCAGGACGGCCCGCCGGGTCAGCGCCACGGGCTCAGCGGGGGACCGGCACGGCGGCCAGCACGGTGTCGAGCACGGTCTCGGCGGTGACGCCCTCGATCTCGGCCTCGGGCCGCAGCTGCACGCGGTGCCGCAGCGTCGGGTGCGCCAGCGCCTTCACGTCGTCGGGCGTCACGTACGCCCGGCCCGACAGCCACGCCCAGGCCCGCGACGTCGCCAGGAGCGCCGTCGCACCACGGGGCGAGACGCCCAGGCTCAAGGACGGCGACGTCCGGGTGGCCCGGCACACGTCGACGACGTAGCCGAGCACCTCGGGGGAGACCTGCACCTGCGCGACCTGCGCACGGGCGGCCGCGAGCGCGTCCGCGCCGGCGACCGCGCGCAGCCCGGCCGCGACGAGGTCGCGCGGGTCGAAGCCGGCGGCGTGCCGGGTGAGGACCTCGACCTCGTCGGCCCGCTCGGGCAGGGGCAGGGTGAGCTTGAGCAGGAACCGGTCGAGCTGGGCCTCGGGCAGCGGGTACGTGCCCTCGTACTCCACGGGGTTCTGCGTCGCGACGACCATGAACGGGTCGGGCAGCAGCCGGGCCTCGCCGTCGACCGTGACCTGCCGCTCCTCCATCGCCTCCAGGAGCGACGCCTGCGTCTTGGGGGGCGTGCGGTTGATCTCGTCGGCCAGCAGCAGGTTGGTGAAGACGGGCCCCTCGCGGAACGAGAACTGCGCGGACCGCGCGTCGTACACGAGCGAGCCGGTCACGTCGCCGGGCATGAGGTCGGGCGTGAACTGCACGCGCTTGGTCCCCAGCTGCAGCGCGCCCGACAGCGAGCGCACCAGGAGGGTCTTGGCCACGCCGGGCACCCCCTCGAGCAGCACGTGGCCGCGGCACAGCAGCGCGATGATCAGGCCGGTGACGGCGGCGTCCTGCCCCACGACGGCCTTGGCGACCTCGGTGCGGACCTCGGCCAGCGCCGTGCGCAGGTCCGCCGGCGGTGCGGGCGCCGGCGCGGGGGTCGTCGCGCCCCAGGTCGGGGCGGCGGGGGGCGTCGTCTCGTCGGTCACGGTCGGTGAACCTCGCTCTCGAGCTGGTCAAGGTCGGCGGCGAGCCGCTGCAGGGCGGCGTCGTCGGTCGGGGGTGGTCCGTACAGGAGGGCGTCGACGTCGCGGGCCGGCCGGCCGGACGCGCGGTGCACGGCGTCGACGAGCGCGGGCCCGGAGGCCGAGCGGGGCAGCCCGAGCCGCTGGGCGAGCCGTGCGGCCGTCCCGGCGCGCAGCGCCGCCCCGGCGTGGCCGTGGGCCCGGGCCCGCCGGTACAGGCGGCCGCGGCCGCGGGTGGCCTCGGCGGAGCGCACGACCACGGGCAGCGTCTCGGCGACCACGGGGCCGAACCGTCGGGCGCGCTGGACGACCGTGACGGCGAGCACGAGGAGCAGCCAGAGCACGACGGCGCGCACCCACGGCACCAGGTCGGTCAGCGACGTGGTGTCCTCGGCGACGACGCCACCGGCGTCGTCCAGGCCGGGCAGGTACCACACGAGGGTGTCGTGCCGGCCGAGCAGCCGCAGCGCGAGCGCCGCGTTGCCCTCCTCGGCGAGCGCGGCGTTGGTCAGGGGTGTCAGGTCGCTCAGCGCGGACACCCGTCGCCCGTCCTGCTCGAGCGCCAGGTAGGCGCCGGCCCCGGGGTCGTCGGGCGTCGGGAAGCACACGGTCCCGTCGCCGTCGCCGGCCCGCAGACCACCGCCGGCGGTGATGGTTCCGGCCGCCACGGCGTCGGGGTCGTCGCAGCCGGCCTCGCGCGTCGACGTCGCGGCGCCCGACCCGGACGTGCCGGCCGTCGGGGAGACGTACGACAGCGTCCACGCCGCGTTGACGAGGACGAGGTCGTTGTCGAGCGCGACGAGCGCCTCCGCCTGCTCGGGCATCAGCCACGTGTCGCCGACGACGAGGACGGTGCCGCCGTCCTCCGCGGCGGCCAGGGCCGCGGCGGACGTGCGCACGTACGTGACCTCCACGCCCTGCCGCTGCAGGACCTGCGCGAGGGCCCGGGACCCGGCCGCGCCGGGGTTGTCGGGCGCGCCGGGGGTCGTCGAGGCCGGCGGGGCGGGCAGGGCGAGGATGCCGATCGCGGGGAGCGCGAACGCGAGGACGAGCACCCAGCCGCGGGCGCGCCGCCACCGGCTGCGCGCGCGGCTGCGGGCCGTCGTGCCGTCGCCGACGACGGTCGGGTCGGGCCCGGCCGGGGTGGTCGAGGGCCCGGTGCGCGAGGGCGGGGCGGCGGCCGGGGCGGGCCCGGGCCCGGTGGTGCCGACGGGTGCGCTCATGCGACCGGCACCGGTCGGCGTCGTGCGGCGCGGACGGCGTCGTCGAGGGCGCGCAGCCGGGCGTCGTCCTGCGCGTCGGCGCGGCGCCCGCCGTAGACGACGGCGTCGAACACGTCACCGCCGTCGCGCATCGGCTCTGCCACGTCGGGCAGCTCCCGCCCGGCGTCCTGGGCCGCCTCGTGGGCGGTGCGGCCGGGTCGCTCGTCGAGCACGGCGCGCTCCTCGAGCCCGCGCACGACCGCGCGGTACCGCTCGGTCACGGCGAGCGCGTGGTCGCCCCGGGCGGCCGCCTCGTCGGCGGCGGTGCGCAGCTGGGCCGACGTGCGCCGGTCGTCGCCGGTGAGCACGGCGCCGGCCCGCGCGGCGCGGGCCCGGCCGACCCGGACGGGACCGGCGACCCACAGGGCGACGGCCACGACCACGACCACGACGCCGACCACGACCAGCGCGGCCGTCCCCGACGGCAGCGCGGGGCCCTGCAGCGACTGCAGCATCTCGCTGAGCCAGGCCAGCACCCGGTCCAGCAGGGACTCCTGCGCGCGGTACACGGGGTCGGCGAGCTCCTCGAGCGCCCAGCGGCGCGCGGTCGGCGCGTCGGGCTCCACGGGCACGTGCAGCACGAGGGCCCTCACGCGGTGGTGGCCGCGCGGGCCAGCTCGACGTCGAGCCCCTCGGACCGCATCCGCACGTCGACGTAGAGCAGCGCCACGACGGCCGCGAGGAACGACGTCGAGACGGTCAGGCCCACGACGTTGCCGATCGCGCTGACGACGAGCGTGAGGTCGTACGAGCCCGTGGCGCCGACGACGACGGACCCGATGAGGCTCGCGGGCACGACGAACAGCTGCGCGAGGACCGAGACGAGGACGGACGAGAGCAGGTAGATGCCGAGCAGGCGCCAGAAGCTGCCGCGCGTCAGGCGCCAGGCCCGGGCGACGGTGGCCCAGAACGGCTTGCCCTCGAGCATGAGGGCGGCGGGCACGAGCAGCGTGCGGACCATCACCCACACGCCGGCGACGAGCACCGCGAGGAGCCCGACGACCAGGACGACCCAGGCCAGCGCCTCCTGCCCCTGCACGAACGCGAGGACGACGACGCCGACGAGGGCGGCCAGCACGACGAGCTGGGCGAGGCCGACCAGCACGGAGAACCCGAAGACCCACCACACGCGCGGCGAGCGCAGGACCTCGCGGATGCTGACGGTGCGGCCGATCACGGAGCGGCTGACCGACACGATGAGCAGACCCGTGAGCATGGTGACGGCCGGCACCAGCAGCGGCGCCGTCACCGTCTGGGCGCCCGAGAGCGCGAGGATGTCCGTCATCTCTGCACCGCCGTCGGCGGCCAGCCCGCTGCTGAGCATCGCGTCCGACAGGCTCGCGGCGAGGACCCGGCTCAGGTACAGCTGCACGAGCGTCTGCAGGACGACGGTGACCGTGACGACCAGGGCGGTGAGCCCGAACATGACGGTGGGGTTGGCGCGGATGGCACGGACCGACCCGTCGAGGACCTCGCCGAGGCCCAGCGGGCGCAGCGGGACGATGCCGGGCTGCACGGGGGCGGGCACCCACCCGCCGCCGGCGGGGCCGTAGGCGGGCTGCGGCGCGTCGTGCGCGCCGCCCCATCCGGCGGGGGCCTGCCAGCCCGCTGCGGGCTGCGGCACGCCGGGCTGCGGGCCCGCGGCCGGCGTCCCCCACGCACCGGGAGCCGCGGGCTCGCCCCACCCGCCGGACGCGGCCGGCGGGGGCGGGGGCGGCGTCCCGCCCGGTGCGGACCACGCCGCCGGGGCAGGTGCGGCCGGCGTGGCCGCCGGGTCGGGCGACCCCGGCGCCGACCCCGTCGGCGGGCGCAGGTCGTCGTGCGGGGCGGTCATCGGCGTGCTGCTCCTCGGCGGTGCTCGTGGGCCCGTGCCCCGCTGGCCGGCTCGCGCCGGGCCGCACCGGTCAGCGGGCCGGCCGGCCGGCGCGCAGGTCCGGCGCGCAGGTCCGGGGCGTGCGGCCCCGGGGCCCTCATCGTGCCACGCGCGCGCCCGCCGCGGCCCGCCCGCCGCGACACGCCCGGCGGTCTCACCCGCTCGCGCGGCGGCGCCCGCCGTGGGCGGTGAGAGGATGCGGCCATGAAGGGACGCGTCCTGGTGGTCGACGACGACACGGCACTGGCCGAGATGATCGGCATCGTGCTGCGGTCGGAGGGCTTCGACCCGGTGTTCTGCGAGGACGGCGACGAGGCGCTCGGGGCGTTCCGGGCCTCGGCGCCCGACCTGGTGCTGCTCGACCTGATGCTGCCCGGCCGGGACGGCAACGAGGTCTGCCGGCAGATCCGTGCGGAGTCCGGGGTGCCGATCGTCATGCTCACCGCCAAGTCGGACACCGTCGACGTCGTCCTGGGCCTGGAGTCCGGCGCCGACGACTACATCTCCAAGCCCTTCAAGCCCAAGGAGCTCGTCGCCCGCGTGCGTGCCCGGCTGCGCCGCACCGACGAGCCGTCGCCGGAGCACCTGGCCATCGGCGACCTGTCGATCGACGTGCCCGGCCACCGCGTCGAGCGGTCGGGCCGGCCGATCTCGCTGACGCCGCTGGAGTTCGACCTGCTCGTCGCGCTCGCGCGCAAGCCGTGGCAGGTGTTCACCCGCGAGGTCCTGCTGGAGAAGGTGTGGGGGTACCGCCACGCCGCGGACACGCGTCTGGTGAACGTCCACGTGCAGCGCCTGCGCTCGAAGATCGAGAACGACCCCGAGCGCCCCGAGATCGTCGTGACCGTGCGCGGCGTGGGCTACAAGGCAGGCGTCGCGGGGCCGTGACCCGCACGGCCGGCAGCCGCGCCCGCACCGACGCCGTGCGTGCGCTCGCCCTGCGCTGGCGTCTGCTGCGGGTCCGTGCCACGCGTCGGGCCCGCTCGGCGTCCCGCCACTGGCGCTCGTCGCTGCAGGTGCGGGTCCTCACCTCGACGCTGGTCATCGGCCTCGTCGCGCTCGCGCTGCTCGGGCTCTACGTGGGCGACCGGGTGCGCGACGGGCTGTTCGACGCCCGGCGCGACCAGGTGCTCGTCGAGAGCGCGCGCAGCACGCAGCAGGCGCAGGGGCTGCTCGACGCCGCCACTGCCACGACCGGCCGGCAGGTGCAGACCCTCCTGCAGGACGTCACCGACCAGGTCTACGCGAGCGGCTCGGGCGAGCGGGACGTGTTCATGCTGCGCGCCCCGGGGCAGACGTCCACCGTCGGCGCCATCGCCACGGCGTCCGACCGCGCACTGGTCGACCTCGTCAGCCGCGAGCTCAAGGAGGCCACGGCCGGCGGCGGCCAGCACTGGCAGTCCGTGGGCGTCGTCCAGGACGACGGGCGGGTGTCCCCGGCCGTGGTCGTCGGCCAGGACGTCACGGTGCCCGTCGTGGGGACGTACCAGATCTTCTTCCTCTACAGCCTCCAGGCCGAGCAGGACCGCCTCGACTTCCTCCTGCGAACCCTCGCCCTGGCGGGTGCGGCCCTCGTGGTGCTGCTCGGTGCGACGACGTGGTCGGTCACCCGGCGGACCGTGCACCCCGTCCGCCGCGCCGCCCAGGTCGCCGAGCGCCTCGCCGACGGCCACCTCTCCGAGCGCATGCCCGTGCGCGGCGAGGACGAGATGGCGACCCTCGCCCGCTCGTTCAACGAGATGGCCGAGAGTCTGCAGGACCAGATCCGCCGCATGGAGGAGCTCTCCACGCTCCAGCGCCGGTTCGTCTCCGACGTCTCCCACGAGCTGCGCACGCCCCTGACGACGATCCGGATGGCGGGAGAGGTGATCCACGCCTCCCGCGAGGACTTCGAGCCCGCGGTCAAGCGGTCCGCCGAGCTGCTGCAGACCCAGCTGGACCGGTTCGAGGACCTCCTGGCCGACCTGCTGGAGATCAGCCGGTTCGACGCCGGTGCCGCCGTGCTCGACGCCGAGGGGCGCGACGTGCGCGACGTCGTGCTCCGTGCCGTCGACAACGCCGCGCCCCTGGCCCAGCGACGCGGCTCGTGGGTGCACGTGGACCTGCCCGCCACCCCCGCGACCGCCGACATCGACCCGCGCCGCGTCGAGCGCGTGCTGCGCAACCTGCTCGTCAACGCCGTCGAGCACGCCGACGGGTCGGCCGTCGAGGTCACCGTCGGCGCCGACCAGCACGCCGTCGCCGTCACCGTCCGCGACCACGGCGTCGGGATGACCGCCCAGGAGGCCGCCCACGTGTTCGACCGCTTCTGGCGCGCCGACCCCGCCCGCGCCCGCACGACCGGCGGCACCGGCCTCGGCCTGGCGATCTCCCTGGAGGACGCCCACCTGCACGGCGGCTGGCTGCAGGCCTGGGGCCGCCCGGGGCGCGGGGCGAGCTTCCGGCTGACCCTGCCGCGCCGGGCGGGCATCGAGCTCACCGGCTCCCCGCTGCCCCTGGAGCCCGACGAGCGCCCCGTGTCCCCGGCCGAGCCCGTGCGCCCCGTGCACGACCCGGCGGCGCTGCCCGAGCTGCCTCCCATGACCGGCGAGATCACCGTCGTCGGCGGCGGCCCGGGCGGGACCGGCGGCCCGGCCCACGCCCCGCGCGCCCAGGCGGAGCGATGAGCGCCGCCCGGACGACCCCGACCCGTCGCCGTCGGCGCACCGGTGCGCGTGCGCTCGTCGGGCTGCTGGCCGTCGCGCTCGCCGGGTGCGCCGCGATCCCGACCTCGGGGGCCGTCGTCGAGGGCGACGTGGAGGTCGGCGAGCGGGACCGCGTCGTGGTCCTCGCGCAGGGTCCGCAGGCCGACGCGGCACCCGAGGAGATCGTCGAGGGTTTCCTGCTGGCCGGTGCCGCCGAGGTCACGGCCGACTTCGCCGTCACGCGCGAGTACCTCGTGCCGCAGGCCCGCTCGGAGTGGGACCCGCTGGCCGGCGCCGTCGTCGCGGAGGACGTCACCTACGAGCAGACCGGCGACGCGCGCATCACGGCCGAGGCGACCGTGCTGGGCACGCTCGACGCCGAGGGACGGTACGCCCAGGCCCCCGAGGGCGCGCGCGAGTCCCTCGTGTTCGAGCTCCAGCAGGACGGCGACGGCAGCTGGCGGATCGCCCGGGCCCCCGACGGGCTCGTCGTGACCGCCCGTGACCTCGAGCGGCAGTTCCGGGCCACGTCCGTGTACTTCCTCACGCCCGACCACCGGCACCTGGTGCCCGAGCTGCGGTGGTTCCCGGACCGGGACCTCGCGCTCGCCACCGCCGTGGTGCGGGCGCTGCTCGCCGGACCGTCGCCCTGGCTGCGCGACGCCGTGATCAGCGAGATCCCCGCCGGTGCCGAGCTGCGGCCCGAGGCGGTGACCGTCGAGGACGGTGTCGCCGAGCTCTCGCTGCAGCCGGCCCAGGCCGTCCAGGAGGCCGACCGTGGCCTCCTGCTCGCCCAGGTCGAGGCGTCGTTGCGCCCGCTCGGCGTGACGAGCGTCGAGGTCAGTGCCGGCGGCGTGCTGCTCGAGGGGGCATCGACGCTCGAGGTGTGGGAGGGCGGCGACGCCGAGGTCGTGGCCGACGGCGCGCTGCTGCGGCTCGCGGGCGGCACCGCGACGCCCGTCGAGGGCGTCGAGCCCGGACCCGTCACCGGGCTCGCCCGCAGCGAGGACGGCGCGACCCGGGTGGCCGTCAGGCCGCCCGGCGAGCTCGTGCAGATCGGCGCCGACGGCGTCGTCCCGCTGCTGAGCCGGACGGCGCTCGTGCCGCCCTCGGTCGACCCCGAGGGGTACGTGTGGTCCGCGTCCGGGGTCGCCGGCCGTCCCCTGCTGGCCCTGGCACCCTCCGGCGAGGAGGTCGAGGTCGACGCGGACTGGCTCGCGGACCGGGCCGTGCGCGGGCTGCGCGTGTCCCGCGACGGCACCCGGGTGGCCGTGGTGTCCGCCGGCGCGGACGGCACCACGCTGGACGTGGCCGGGGTGGTCCGCGACGAGACCGGCGCGCCCGTGCGCCTCGGCCCGCCGGTGCGTGCGGGTGCCCCGCTCGACCCGTCGGGCCCCGTGGTCTGGGTGGACGACGTCACGCTGGCGGTCCTGACGCAGGGCGACGTGGGTGCGCCGTCCCTGGTGACGGTCGGCGGCCCGAGCACCCCGCTGCCGGTCGTCGCGGACGCGGTCGCGCTGGCCGCGGGCCGGGGCGAGCGGTCGCTGCTGGTGCTCACCGCGGACGGCGACCTGCTGCGCTACGACGGCCGGACGTGGGTGCGCGTGCCGGGCGTCGGGCCGGTCACCGCGGCCGCCTACCCGGGCTGACGCCGTCCGTGCCGGACGGGCCAGGTGCCGCCGACCCGACCACAGCCCCGGTGCACGGTGCGTACCCCCCGGACGCCCACGGCCGGCCGTCCGGCGCACCCCGCGCCGCGGCAGCCTCGCGCGGTGCGGACGGACCGGGCAGGGGGCGGGGCCGGGCCCGCGGTCCTGCGGCGGCTGGCCCGGCTCGTGCTGCCCGTCGCGTGCGCGGGGTGCGGGCTCGAGGACGTGCCCTGGTGCGACGCGTGCGACGGCGCGCTCGCCGGGCCGCTCGTGCGCAGCGAGCGCGGGGCGGCCCGCCTCGACCTCGCCGACGGCCGGGTGCTGCTGCCCGTCGGCGCGCTGACCGCCTACGCGGGACCGGTGCGCGCGGCGGTCGGGGCCTGGAAGGACGGCGGCCGTGCCGACCTGGACCGCGTGCTCGCGGGACACCTGGCGGACGCGGCCGCGGCCCTCGCCCCCGACCTGCTCGCGCGCACCGGCGGGCCCGTCGCCGTCGTGCCCGCGCCGTCCACGGCGTCCGCGCGTCGCCGCCGCGGCCGCGAGCCGGTCGTCGCTCTCGCCGCGGGTGTCGCGGCGGGGCTGCGCGACGGCGGGGTGCCGGCGCGCGTGGAGGCGCTGCTGCGCAGGGCCGGCGGGCCCGACCTGGCCGGGCTCGGCGCCCGGGCCCGCCAGGAGGCGCTCGCGGGCCGCGTGCGCACCCGGCGCGGCGTCGCGGCGGGTGACGCCGTGCTCCTCGTCGACGACGTGCTGACCACCGGGGCGACCCTCGCGGCGTGCGTGCGCGCGCTCGGCGGCGTGCCCGTCCTCGGGGCGGTGGTGCTCGCGGCCACGCCGCCGCCCCGTCCGCCGTCCGCTCCCGCGCAGGGCCGTCCGGGGGACGCCGAGGTCGGCCCGGTGCCGGCGGCGCGCGGATCCGTGCAGGTCCACCCGCCGCGCCGCGTGCGCGGGGCGGCCGGACCGGGTTAGCGTGGAGCCCTGGAACGACGACGCACCGCCCCTGGCGGCGCGCGGCGCCCCGAGGAGGTGATGCCACCCCTGCTCCCCGTTCGGGGCAGCAGACGTCCCTCGTCCGGGCGGGGTCGTCCCCGCCCCTCACCTCCTGAGGAGGCACACATGGAGATCGTGGTTGCAGGCCGGCACACCGAGGTCACCGCGCGGTACCGCGCGCACCTGGAGACGAAGCTCGCCAAGATCGAGCAGCTGGCCCCCCGCGCGCAGCGCGTCGACGTCCTCGTCTCGCACGAGGCCAACCCCCGGCAGTCCGGCAGCAGCGAGAAGGTGGAGATCACCGTCCTCGACAAGGGCCCCGTGATCCGGGCCGAGGCCTGCGCGGACGACGCCTACGCGGCCCTCGACCTCGCGCTCGGACGACTGCTGGAGCGGCTGCGTCGGCACCGCGACCGGCGCAAGGACCACCGCAACCACACCCCGGTCCCCCCGGTGGACGTGCGGCCGCCCGAGCAGGTGCCCGCGCCGGAGCCGGCGCCGGAGCCCCAGGACGGCGACGTGCACGAGACGACGCTCGGGGACTCGCCCGTCGTCATCCGCGAGAAGCTGCACCACGCGCAGCCGATGACCGTCGACGACGCCCTCTACGAGATGGAGCTCGTCGGCCACGACTTCTTCCTGTTCGTCGACGCCGAGACGGCCCAGCCCGCGGTCGCGTACCGCCGGCGGGGCTGGAGCTACGGCGTCATCAAGCTCGACCAGCCGGTCGTGCGGGCAGAGGCGCCCGTCGGCTGACCGGTCCGACGCACGTGCGACGACGGGTCCGGGCGCGACGCCCGGGCCCGTCGTCGTCCGGCCCCGGCGCACCGGGCCGCGCCCGCGGCGCGGGGTCGGGGCGCCGGTGTCGGTGGTGACCGGCACGATGCCCGGGTGCCCCGTCACCCGTCCCGCGACCACCTGACGCTCGCCCAGGCACGCCGGCTCGCCCTGCGCTCGGCCGGGCTGGACCGGCGCCGTCCCGACGCCGCGACCACGGCACGGACCGGTGCGGCAGCGCTGCGCCGCACGGTCGACCGGCTCGGCGTCCTGCAGATCGACTCCGTCAACGTCCTCGCCCGGGCGCACCTCATGCCGGTGTACTCCCGGTCGGGGCCGTGGGACGTGGGTGCGCTGGACCGGGCGACGTCGCGCGCACCGCGGACCCTGGTGGAGGCGTGGAGCCACGAGGCCACGTTCGTGCCGCCCGCCACGCACCGGCTGCTGGGGTTCCGCCACCGCGCCTACGCGGAGCGCCACCCGCTCGCGCCCGACGGCGTGCCCGCCGGGTCCTCGCCGCTGCTCGCCGAGGTCCGCGCGCTCGTCGACGCGCACGGACCGGTCACCGCGCGCGAGGCGCAGGCGCTGCTCGCCGGCGAGCACCCGCGCCCCGACCCGACCTGGGGCTGGACGTGGTCGGTGGCCAAGCACGCCCTCGAGCACCTGTTCGGCACGGGCGAGCTGACGTCCGCGGGCCGCAACGCGGCGTTCGAGCGCCGGTACGACCGCACCGACCGGGTGCTGGGCCCGGCGCTCGCGGCGGCGCCCGAGCCCGCGGAGGCCGACGCGCGGCGGGCGCTGCTCGCCGTCGCGGCCCGCGCGCACGGCGTGGGCACGCTGCGCTGCCTCGCCGACTACTGGCGCATGCGCCAGGCCCCCGCCGCGGCGGCCGTCGACGACCTCGTCGAGGAGGGTGTGCTGGTGCCCGTGCACGTCGAGGGCTGGGGCGACGCGTACCGGCACGTCGACGCGACCGTCCCGCGGCGGGTCGACGCCCGCACCCTGCTCAGCCCGTTCGACCCGCTGGTGTGGGAGCGCACGAGGACCGAGCAGGTCTTCGGCCTGCGGTACCGCATCGAGATCTACACCCCGGCGGCCCGGCGCACGTGGGGCTACTACGTCCTGCCCCTCCTGCTCGGCGACCGGCTCGCCGCGCTCGTCGACCTCAAGGCCGACCGTCGTGCCGGGGTGCTGCGGGTCCTGGCGGCGCACCGCGCCCCGGGGCCCGCCGGTGCGGTCGAGGCGGGGGCGCCGGCCGACGGCGAGCTGGCCCACGAGCTCGTCGCCGAGCTGGCCGTGCTGGCGGGCTGGCTGGCGCTCGACCGGGTCGAGCCCGCTCCGGACGCCCGCGGCGGGCTGGTCCCCGCCGTCGCCGCGGCCCTGCGCGCCTGACGGGGCCGCGGGCCGCGTCACCCATCGCGCGGGGCGCTCGCCTACGATGGTCGGGCCCGGTCACGTGACCGGGCGACCACGGGCCGCCCCGACGTCGTGCGGGGCGCGAACACGTCGGGAGAGATGCGTGACGGCGATCCTCGAGAAGATGCTCCGGCTGGGCGAGGGGCGGGTGCTCAAGAGGCTGTCCGGGATCGCTGCGCAGGTCAACGCGCTCGAGGACGGGTTCCTCGACCTCACGGACGCCGAGCTGCGCGAGGAGACCGACCGCTTCAAGGCCCGGCTCGCCGACGGCGAGTCGCTCGACGACCTCCTGCCCGAGGCGTTCGCCACCGTCCGAGAGGCGGCGCGGCGCACCCTCGGCCAGCGGCACTTCGACGTCCAGCTGATGGGCGGTGCGGCGCTGCACCTGGGCAACATCGCGGAGATGAAGACCGGTGAGGGCAAGACCCTCGTCGCGACGGCCCCCGCGTACCTCAACGCCCTGACGGGCAAGGGTGTCCACGTCATCACGGTCAACGACTACCTCGCCGGCTACCAGGCCGACCTCATGGGTCGCGTCTACCGGTTCCTCGGCCTGACGACCGGCACGATCATGGCGCAGATGACGCCCGCCCAGCGGCGCGAGCAGTACGCGGCGGACATCACCTACGGCACCAACAACGAGTTCGGCTTCGACTACCTGCGCGACAACATGGCGTGGAGCGTTGACGAGCTCGTCCAGCGCGGCCACCACTTCGCGATCGTCGACGAGGTCGACTCCATCCTCATCGACGAGGCGCGCACGCCGCTGATCATCTCGGGCCCGGCCTCGGGCGACGCGAACCGCTGGTACGGCGAGTTCGCGAAGGTCGTGCGGCGCCTGCAGGCCGAGCGCGACTACGAGGTCGACGAGAAGAAGCGCACGGTCGGCGTCCTCGAGCCCGGCATCGAGCGCGTCGAGGACTACCTCGGCATCGACAACCTGTACGAGTCGCTGAACACCCCGCTGATCGGGTTCCTCAACAACGCGATCAAGGCGAAGGAGCTGTTCAAGCGCGACAAGGACTACGTCGTCATGAACGGCGAGGTCCTCATCGTCGACGAGCACACCGGGCGCATCCTGCCGGGCCGCCGCTACAACGAGGGCATGCACCAGGCCATCGAGGCCAAGGAGGGCGTGGCGATCAAGGCCGAGAACCAGACGCTCGCCACGATCACGCTCCAGAACTACTTCCGGCTCTACGACAAGCTCGCGGGGATGACCGGCACCGCCGAGACCGAGGCGGCCGAGTTCCAGGGCACGTACAAGCTCGGCGTGGTGCCTATCCCGACGAACCGCGGGATGCAGCGCATCGACCAGCGCGACCTGGTCTACAAGAGCGAGGAGGGCAAGTTCGACGCGGTCGTCGCCGACATCGTCGAGCGCCACGCCCACGGCCAGCCCGTCCTCGTGGGCACCACGAGCGTCGAGAAGAGCGAGCTGCTCTCGTCCAAGCTGAAGAAGCAGGGCGTGCCGCACGAGGTCCTCAACGCCAAGCAGCACGCGCGCGAGGCCTCGATCGTCGCGCAGGCGGGCCGCAAGGGCGCCGTCACGGTCGCGACGAACATGGCCGGCCGCGGCACCGACATCATGCTCGGCGGCAACGCCGAGTTCATGGCGGTGGCCGACCTGGCGGCGGCCGGGCTCGACCCCAAGGAGAGCCCGGAGGAGTACGAGGCCGCGTGGCCGGCAGCCCTGGAGCGCGCCAAGGCCGCCGTGGCGACCGAGCACGACGAGGTCGTCGAGCTCGGCGGCCTGTACGTGCTGGGCACCGAGCGCCACGAGTCGCGGCGCATCGACAACCAGCTGCGCGGACGGTCGGGCCGGCAGGGCGACCCGGGAGAGTCCCGGTTCTACCTGTCGATGCAGGACGACCTCATGCGACTGTTCAACTCCGGGCTCGCGGAGTCCATGATGTCGCGGGCCGGGTTCCCCGAGGACATGCCGCTGGAGTCGAAGATCGTCACGCGCGGCATCCAGTCCGCGCAGGCGCAGGTCGAGGCCCGCAACTTCGAGATCCGCAAGAACGTCCTCAAGTACGACGACGTCATGTCCCGTCAGCGCGAGGTCATCTACGAGCAGCGCCGCCGGGTCCTCGAGGGCGAGGACCTGCAGGCCCAGCTCGGTCACTTCCGCGACGACGTGCTGCGCGAGTACGTGGCGGCCGCGACCGCCGAGGGGCGCCCCGAGGACTGGGACCTTGAGGCGCTGTGGACGGCCCTGCGAGGCGTCTACCCGGTGACGATCACGGCTGAGGACGTGGTCGAGGAGGCGGGCGGCCCGACCCGCCTGACCGCCGAGATGATCACCCGCGAGGTCCTCTCGGACGCCGAGCACGCCTACGCCGAGCGCGAGAAGCAGCTGGGCGAGGAGAACATGCGCCAGCTGGAGCGGCGCGTCGTCCTGTCGGTCCTGGACCGCAAGTGGCGCGAGCACCTCTACGAGATGGACTACCTCAAGGAGGGCATCGGGCTGCGCGCGATGGCCCAGCGCGACCCGCTCGTGGAGTACCAGCGCGAGGGCTTCCAGCTGTTCAACGCCATGACGGAGGCGATCAAGGAGGAGTCGGTCGCGTACCTGTTCCAGCTCGAGGTGCAGGTCCAGCCGGCCGACGGCGCGGCGGCGCCCGGTCAGGACGTCGCGGTCGACGCGTCCTCGGCGGCGCAGGCGGCGCTCGGCCCGGGTGCGGCCCTCGGCGGCACCCCGGCGCCGGCCGGTGCCGACGCCCCGACGGCGGGACGCCTCGTCGCCAAGGGCCTCGACGGGCCCGCCCGCCGCACCCCCCTGCAGTACACGGCACCCTCGGTGGACGGCGACGGCGCGGTGGTCACGCGTGGTGACGCCGGTGCGCCGTCCGCCGGCCAGGGCGCGGGCGACGCCGGCTCGGTCAACCGCGCCGACCGTCGCAAGGCGGCCAAGCGGCGTCGCTGACCCTTGAGGTCGCACGAGCGCGAGGGCCGGGACCGTGCAGGTCCCGGCCCTCGCGCGTGCGTCCCGTCCTGTCGACGCGTCAGCCGATCTCGAGGGTCGTGACCTGCCAGGACCCGCGGTGCGACTCCAGGCGGAGCGCGACCGCCCGGACCCGGGTGCCGTCGTCGACGACGAGGCACGCCTCCACGGTGTGCTCGTCCACGGCGCAGGCCCGCACCCGCCGGGCTCGCGGTGCGTGCGCCGGGGGCCGTGCGCCGGCCCGGGCGGCGAGGGCTGCTCTGACCCGCACCTGCTCGAGCACGCCCGGTGCCAGCCACCGTGCCAGCTGGGCGACGGGTCGCCGGCCGAGGGCGACCTCGACGCATGCGAGCCCGACCCGCCGGGTCAGCAGCGCGGGGTCCGCCGTCGGGACGGGCCCGCGCTCCTCGTCGGCGGCATCGACGACGACGGTGCGGTCCGCGGCGCGCAGCACCTGCACGCGGCGGCCCAGCGTGGTCGGTACGACCGGTGGGGCCGCCACCGGCACGGCCGCCGGTGCGAGGTCGGGCACCAGCCGCACCCGTGCACGCCGTGCGGGGGAGACGTCGCGCGGTGCGGTCCGGGCGGTGCCCTGACCTGCTGAGGGGACGGGGCGCAGGACGCTGCTGCGGTCTCCTGCGGAGCGCGGGTGTCGCGACGCGCCGGCGTGCGCGAGCGACCCGAAGGCGTCCTCGAGCCCGGTGGGGACGACGTCGTCGGCGGCGAGGAGGGTCATCGGGTGCTCCCGTCGGTCGTGGCAGGCACGACGAGCACCTGTCCGGGGTGGAGGAGGTCGGGGTCGGGGCCGATCGAGGCGGCGTTGGCCGCGTACCACCGGGGCCACGCGGCGGCGATCTCGGCGTCGGTGGGCTCGTCGCCCAGGTGCCGGGCCGTCAGCGACCAGAGCGTGTCGCCCGGGCGCACGATCACGGTGCCGCCCGGCGAGGCGCCCGACGGCTCGGCGGGTGCCACGGTGGCGGTGACCGTGCTGGTGGTCGCGCCTGCCGCGGTGGCGGCCGTGGCGCCTGCCGCGTCGGTGGCGCTCGTCGTGGCGGACGGGGCGGGCGACGACGGGGCGGAGGGCCCCGGGCCGTGCCCGACGGCCCGGGCGGGCGGCGTCGCGTCGCGCGTCGGCGGTGCCTGCTGCGCCGGTGCGGTCGTGCCGGCGCCCGTGCCGCCGGTGCCCGCGGTCTGCGCCGCCGGGTCGGTCTCGGGCGGGGACGCCGGTGCCTCGTCGGCCGGCGCGCCTGTGGTGGCCAGGGCCGCGTCCTCGGCCGGGGTGTCGCCGCCCGTCGGCTCCGGGCTCTGCGTCGTGGGTGCCCACCCGAGGTCGGTGACGACCGCGGGCGGGGCCGGCTCTGCCGAGGCCTGCGCGCCCGTCGCGGCACCGAGCCCGACCCCCGCGGCGACGAGGACCGTCAGGGCGCGTCGCACGATCCCCGGGCCGAAGCGCTCGACCGCGTGCTCACCGGCGCGCCACGTGCGTCCCGCGGCGCGGGCGAGGACGCAGAGGGAGGCCACGGCCGCGCTGAGGCCGACCCAGAGCGCCGCCAGCGCGCCGAGCACGACGACCGAGACGGCGACGACGTCGTCGACGCGCCAGACCACGGTCGTCCCGGCGACGGCGGTGGCCCGCAGCACGAGCGCGGCCGCCGCCCCGAGGGCCAGCAGGCCGGGCGCCAGGACGAGCAGCGCGCGGTGCGCCGGAGGTGAATCGTTCTGCTGGTGCATGGTCCCCGATGATGTCGTTTGATGCAGTTTGGTGTCGTAAGCATGGCCCAGAGTGGCCGAGGACGGGCGAGATGTCCACAGATGTCCGGTTCTGCGCGCATGCTTCCCCCGCACGGGTGACCCGCTACCGTCGGTCCGTGCGCTGGGAGCTGCTGTTCGCCGACCTCGAGGCGCAGCTGGCGGCGGGCGCCCAGGCCGAGCAGCGCTGGCAGGTGGCCGAGCTCACCCGCGCCGAGCGCGCCGGCGTGCACCTCGCCGACCGTCTGCGCGCAGCGGTGGGCGTGCGCGTCCAGCTCGACGTCGGGGACGGCGAGCCCGACCGGCTCGAGGGCGCGCTCCTCGACGCCACGCCGACGTGGGTGCTGCTGGACGTGGGCGGCGCCCGGCGCGCGCTCGTCCCGCTGGACGCCGTCCGCACGGTCACGGGGCTACCGGTCCAGGTCGCCCCGCCGGCGGGTGCCGCCGAGCGTCGCCTCGGCCTCGGTCACGCCCTCCGGGCGCTCGCGCGCGACCGGGTCACGGTCGCCGTCCGCACCGGCGCCGGGGAGGTCGTCGGACGCCTCGAGCGCGTCGGGGCCGACCACGTGGACCTCACGACCGTGGCGCCGGCGGGCCGCTGGGTCGCCGTCCCGCTCGCCGCGCTGCGGGCGGTCGTCTCCCGCTGACCGCCCCTGCGCGGGCGTGCGGCGGGTGCCGTCCCCGGAGGTCGTCGCCCTGTGCTGTCCCCTGTGCCGTCCTGGGCCGCCGGGCGGACCGTCTCAGTGCTGCTCGGCGTCCTGCGCGACCGTCCGTGCGCGCGTCTCGGCGTACATGCGCTCGATGTACCGCTCCAGCTCGGTCGCCTCCACGCGCCACTGCAGCCGCCCGCCGATCTGGATCGCGGGCAGGTCGCCCGACCGGACGAGCGAGTACGCCTGCGCCCCCGAGACGTTGAGGATCTCGGACACGTCGGCGAGCGTCAGGAACCTCGTGGCCATGGCCGAAGTCTGGCACGTGGCGCGCGTCCGGGCCGGTCGTCCACAGGCCGCGGCGCACGGACCGGGCGTCGTCCACAACCCCCGGTCCGGGTGATCGCGCCCGGCGCCCCCGTGCGCGAGGATCTCCAGGCCCGACCCGCACCCTGCGAGGAGACCTGAACAGTGGACAGCACCGTCCTCGACCTGCCGGCACCCGCCGCGACCCGTCTGCGCCGCCCCGGCTGGCGCGACCCGCGGCTGCTGACGGGCCTGGTGCTCATCGCCGTCTCCGTGGCCCTGGGCAGCTGGGTCGTCACGGCGGCCCAGCGGACCGTCGCGGTGTACGTCGCCGCGCAGACCCTGACGCCGGGCGACGCGGTCACGCCCGCCGAGCTCGCCGTGGCCGAGGTCCGGCTGGCCGGTGCCGCGGACGGCTACCTCCTCGCCGACGAGCCGCTGCCGGCCGACGCCGTGGTGCTGCGTGTCGTGGGTGCCGGCGAGCTCGTGCCGGTCGCCGCGCTCGGCGCGGCCGCCGACCTCGACGTGCGCGCCGTCGCCGTGCCGCTCGAGGGTGCCCCGCCGCGGGGCATGGTCCAGGGTGCTGCCGTCGACCTGTGGTGGACCCCGGCCGCCGACCTGGCCGCCACCGACGCCCCGCCCGCGCCGGAGCAGCTCGCCGCGGCGCTGACGGTCGCCGAGATCAGCTCGGCCGACGGGGCCTTCGCCGCCGGCGGCACACGGACGGTCCACGTGCTGGTGCCGGTCGACGACCTGCCGGCCGTCCTCGCGGCCCTCGGCGGCGACGGCACCGTCGACGTGGTGCCCGTGCCCGGGACGGGGGGCTGACGTGGCCGTCGGAGTGCTGTGCGCCGTGCAGGGCGAGACCGAGGCGGCGGTCGTCGAGGCCGTCGCCGCCAGCGGCGGGCGCCTGGCCGTCACGCGTCGCTGCGCGGACGTCGGCGAGCTGCTGGCGGCCGCCGAGGCCGGCCTCGGTGCGCTCGCGGTCGTCTCGGCCGACCTGGACCTCCTGGACCGCCAGGCGGTGGACGTGCTGCACCGGTGCGGCGTGCGGGTCGTCGGCCTCGGCGACCCGACCCGCCCGTGGCTGGCGGAGCGCCTGACGGCGCACGGTGCCGACCTCGTGGTCGACGTCGACCGGGCCGACGACGCCGGCGCGGTCGTGCGCGAGGCCCTCGCCGGCCTCGGTGACGGGCCGCCGTCGGCGCCGCCGCCGGCGGCCGACCCGCTGCCCGTGACGACCGCCGCGCCCGGCTCGACGGTGGCGGTGTGGGGCCCGACCGGCGCGCCCGGCCGCACCTGGGTCGCGGTGAACCTCGCCGCCGAGCTCGCGGGTCTGGCGTGCAGCACGCTGCTCGTGGACGCGGACACCTACGGCGGCGCCGTGGCCCAGGTGCTCGGGGTGCTGGACGAGGCGCCCGGGCTTGCCGCGGCCGCCCGTGCCGCCGGTCAGGGCACGCTCGACCTGCGGGCGCTGGCGAGGCTCTCGCCGGTCGTGATGCCGGACCTGCGGCTGCTGTCCGGCGTGTCCCGGCCGGACCGCTGGCCGGAGCTGCCCGCCTCGTCGCTCGAGGTGGTGCTCGCGCAGGCGCGGCGGCTCGCGCAGGTGGTCGTCGCCGACACGGGCTTCTGCCTGGAGCAGGACGAGATGCTCACGTACGACACGCGGGCCCCGCAGCGCAACGCCGCCACGCTCACCACGCTGGAGCACGCCGATCTCGTCGTCGTGGTCGGGTCGGCGGACCCGGTCGGGGTCCAGCGCCTCGTGCGCGGGCTCTCCGAGCTCGACGACCGGGGCCTGGCGGTGCGACGACGCGTCGTCGTCAACCGGGTCCGCCCGACCGTGGCCGGTGCCCGGCCGGGGGAGGCGGTGGTCGAGGCCCTCGCCCGGTACGCGGGCGTGGAGGAGGTCACGCTGGTGCCGGACGACCGGCCCGCCGCGGACGCCGCGCTGCTCGAGGGGAGGGCGTTGCGCGAGGTCGCACCCGGCTCGCCCGCGCGGCGGGTGCTCGCGCGGCTCGCCGCCGAGGTGGTGGCCGCGCTGGCACCGCAGGCCGAGGCTGCCGGGGCGGCGGGGGAGGCCCGGTCGCGCTGAGCGCACGGGTCGCGCGCCCCGCAGGGCAGACTGGCCCGGTGCGCGTCTACCTGTCCACCACGCTCGACGAGCTGCAGACCACCCCTCCTCGGCTCGCGGGGCCGCGTGCGGCCCACGCGGTGACGGCCCCGCTGCGGGCGCTGTGGCCCGACGAGGACGAGGAGGGCTGGGAGTACGCCGCGCAGGCGAGCGCGGCGGACGACAGCCTCGTCCTGCTGGCCGGGCGCCCGGGCGCGCCGCGGCTGCGCCTGGTGGTCGCCGCGGACGTCCCCGAGTCCTGCGTCCAGACGCCGGCGGAGCCGTCGGTGCCGTCCGCGGTCACGGTCACGTGCGACGTCGACCTGCGGGCGATGGCGGCGGTCCACGTCGACGACGTGGGGGCCGCTGCGGACGTCGCCGCGGCGGCGGAGGGTGACGAGGCGGCGATCGGCCGTCTCGACGAGCACGACCTGCTCTGGTACGACCTGGCCGAGCTCGCCGAGATCCCGGTGCCGTGACGTCGATCACTCCTGCCTGCCGGTCGGGCGCCCCGGGCCCGCGCCGTGGTGCGGGGGGACCGGCGCTCGGCGGCGCGCGGGCGGGTGCTCGGCGCGGGGGCGCGGGACCCAGTTGGACCGCGGGGCCCGGGCTCGGGTAATGTTCACGGCCGGTGAGGCGCCCGGGTGGCTCGCTCGCGGAGACGCGAGACGAGGCAGCCATGGGTCACACACCTTGGGGTATGGTGTAATTGGCAGCACGACTGATTCTGGTTCAGTTAGTCTAGGTTCGAGTCCTGGTACCCCAGCGCTGACCGCTTCGGTCGGCGCAGCGTCACGGTCCGACATGCACCTCCGGGTGGGTGGTCGGGAGTCGGACGAGCGTCGGGTAGAGTAGTCACTCGGCACACGGCCTCCGGGTCGTGGCTGGCAGGCCCCCGTTGTGTAGCGGCCTAGCACGCCGCCCTCTCACGGCGGTAGCGCCGGTTCGAATCCGGTCGGGGGTACGACAGGCCCGGTCACCGCAAGGTGACCGGGCCTTCTGCATGTCCGGCTTCTTCTGCGTGGTCCCCGCCTCGTGCGTGCCCGCTCCCTGCGGCGCGTCGTCGCGTGCTCCCGCGGCTTCGCCGAGCCGGGGCGCGCAAGCGCGTCGGGCTCCGTGCCCCCGGGTGCGCGAAGGGCGCCCACCGCGCGGTGGGCGCCCCTCGGCGGACTGCTCGCAGCGCTCACTCGGACGTGCGGCGCAGCACCTCCGTGAGCCGGTTCGCGGCCGAGACCACGGCGGAGGCGTGCAGGCGCCCGGGCTGGCGCGAGAGGCGCTCGAGCGGGCCGGAGACGGACACGGCGGCCACGACGCGCCCCGACGGGCCGCGCACCGGTGCGGAGACCGACGCGACGCCGACCTCGCGCTCGGAGACGGACTGCGCCCAGCCCCGACGGCGCACGCCCGACAGGATCGTCGCGGTGAACTTCGAGCCCTGCAGGCCACGGTGGAGGCGGTCCGGCTCCTCCCACGCGAGCAGCACCTGGGCGGCGGACCCCGCCTGCATGGTCAGCGTGGCCCCGACCGGGATGGAGTCCCGCAGGCCGATCGGCCGCTCGGCCGCGGCGACGCAGATGCGCTGGTCGCCCTGGCGCCGGTAGAGCTGCGCGCTCTCGCCCGTGTGGTCGCGCAGCAGCGCGAGCACCGGGCCGGCGGCGGCCAGCAGGCGGTCCTCGCCGGCGGCCGTCGAGAGCTCCGACAGGCGCGGGCCGAGGACGAACCGGCCCTGCAGGTCCCGGGCCACGAGGCGGTGGTGCTCGAGCGCGACCGCCAGGCGGTGGGCGGTGGGGCGGGCAAGATGGGTGGCAGCGACGAGCTGCGCGAGGGTCGCCGGCCCCGCCTCCAGGGCACTGAGCACCGAGGCGGCCTTGTCCAGCACGCCGACTCCGCTAGAGTTGTCCATAGGTCGATATTGGCGTCTCGCTCACTGAGATGCAAGACGGAACCGCGACCGCGGCCCGTCGACGAGGTGGAAACCGGGCGCCCCCACCCGGAGGAGAGGACGGACGACATGGGCCGCACGCTGGCGGAGAAGGTCTGGGACGCGCACGTCGTGCGCCGTGGCACGGACGGGGCGCCGGACCTGCTGTACATCGACCTCCACCTCGTCCACGAGGTCACGAGCCCGCAGGCGTTCGAGGGGCTGCGGCTCGCGGGACGGCCCGTGCGGCGGCCCGACCTGACCATCGCCACCGAGGACCACAACACGCCCACGCTCGACATCGACCGCCCGATCGCGGACCTCACGAGCCGCACGCAGATCGACACGCTGCGCAACAACGCCGCCGAGTTCGGTGTCCGGCTGCACTCCCTGGGGGACGCCGACCAGGGGATCGTGCACCAGGTCGGCCCCCAGCTCGGGCTGACGATGCCCGGCCTGACGGTCGTGTGCGGCGACTCGCACACCTCGACGCACGGCGCGTTCGGCGGCCTCGCCTTCGGGATCGGCACGTCCGAGGTCGAGCACGTGCTGGCGACCCAGACGCTGCCGCTGGCGCCGTTCCGCACCATGGCCGTCAACGTCGAGGGCGCGCTGCCCCACGGCACCACGTCGAAGGACATCATCCTGGCGATCATCGCCAAGATCGGCACCGGCGGTGGCCAGGGCTACGTGCTCGAGTACCGCGGCGAGGCGATCCGTGCGCTGTCGATGGAGGCGCGCATGACGATCTGCAACATGTCGATCGAGGCCGGGGCGCGCGCCGGCATGATCGCACCGGACGAGACCACGTTCGCGTACCTCAAGGGCCGCCCGCACGCGCCCGAGGGCGCCGACTGGGACGCCGCGGTGGAGTACTGGCGCACGCTGCGCACCGACGACGACGCGCAGTTCGACACCGAGGTCACGCTGCGGGCCTCCGACCTCGAGCCGTTCGTCACGTGGGGCACCAACCCGGGCCAGGGCCTGCCGCTGTCGGCCTCGGTGCCGGTGCCGGAGGAGATCGCCGACGAGAACGAGCGCGTCGCCGCGGAGCGCGCCATCGAGTACATGGGGCTGACCCCGGGCAGGCCGCTGCGCGAGCTCGCCGTCGACACCGTGTTCATCGGCTCGTGCACCAACGGCCGCATCGAGGACCTGCGCTCGGTCGCCAAGGTGCTGCGCGGGCGCACCAAGGCCGAGGACGTCCGCGTGCTCGTCGTCCCGGCCTCGGCGCGCGTGCGCCTGCAGGCCGAGGCCGAGGGGCTCGACGTGATCTTCAAGGAGTTCGGCGCCGAGTGGCGCAACGCCGGCTGCTCGATGTGCCTGGGCATGAACCCGGACCAGCTGACGCCCGGCGAGCGGTCCGCCTCCACGTCGAACCGCAACTTCGAGGGCCGGCAGGGCAAGGGTGGGCGCACCCACCTGGTCTCGCCGCTCGTGGCCGCCGCCACGGCGATCCGCGGGACGCTCTCGTCGCTGGCCGACCTGGACCTCGGCGAGGTCGACCCCGCGGACTTCGACGGCTCGCCGCTGGCCCCCCTCGACCCGGCCGTCCCGCTCCAGGTCTGAGCCTGGACCCCGCCCCGCCCACGCCCTCGGACCAGGAGCCCCCGCCATGGAGAAGTTCACCACCCACACCGGCGTCGGCGTGCCGCTGCGCCGCGGCAACGTCGACACCGACCAGATCATCCCCGCCGTGTACCTCAAGCGCGTCACCCGCACGGGCTTCGAGGACGCGCTGTTCGCCGCCTGGCGCGGCGACCCGACGTTCGTGCTCAACCAGGACGCGTACCGCGCCGGCTCCGTGCTGGTCGCCGGCCCCGACTTCGGCACCGGCTCCTCGCGCGAGCACGCGGTGTGGGCGCTCAAGGACTACGGCTTCCGCGTCGTGGTCTCCTCGCGCTTCGCCGACATCTTCCGCGGCAACTCCGGCAAGCAGGGCCTGCTCGCCGCGCAGGTCGCCCAGGAGGACGTCGAGCTGCTCTGGAAGGTGCTCGAGACCCGCCCCGGCACCGAGGTGACCGTGGACCTCGGGTCCCGCACCATCACGTGCGACGACGTCGTCGTCCCCTTCGGCGTCGACGACTACACCCGCTGGCGCCTCATGGAGGGCCTGGACGACATCGGGCTGACGCTCCAGCACGCGGACGAGATCACCGCGTTCGAGGCGACCCGCGAGGCCTGGCGCCCGCGCACGCTGCCGGCCAAGCACCTGCCGCCCGTCGAGATCCGGTCCGCCCGGCCCGCGGTCGAGGTGGAGCTGGGCGCGACGCGCACCGTCTGAGCCGCGCCGGCCGCCCGCCGCCCGTGCGTCCGTGCGCGGCGCGGCGGGCGGCTGCTCGCGGCCACGGAGCGCTAGCGTGCCCTCAGCAGCGGACGAGAGGGGCACGCCGTGGTGGGCAGAGCAGATCTGGTCGACAGGGTCGTGGCCCGCACCGACGGGGTCGCCCGCGAACCCGTGGCGCGCGCCCTCGACGCACTCCTCGCGGAGGTGACGGCCGCGCTCGCGGCCGGTGAGCGCGTCACCCTGACCGGCTTCGGCACCTTCGAGCCGGTGGCCCGCCCCGCCCGCCGGGCGCGACACCCCCGCACGGGAGCCGTCCTCGACGTCGCCGCGTCCACCGCCGCCCGCTTCCGCCCCGGAGCCGGGCTGCGTGCCGCGCTGTCGTCCGAGGCCGCTGCGGGCGAGCCATCGGCCGCTGGATCCCCCGTCCCGCCCGTCGCGGCGGTGCCGGCGCCGTCCGAGGTCGAGGTGCCGGCGGCGACACCGGTGCAGGGCGATGCTCTCGAGGGCAAGGCGGTGAAGAGCGAGGCTGTGAAGGGCAAGACGGCCAAGGGCAAGGCGGCCAAGGGCAGGGCGAAGGGGAAGTCGGGGAAGGGCGGCGCGGCGAACGCCACGGTGGTCACGGCCGACGCTGTGAAGGACAAGCCGGCGAAGGACAAGCCGGCGAAGGGCGCGCCGGCGAAGGGCACGCCGGCGAAGGGCACGTCGGCGAAGGCCGACGCGGCCAAGGCCAAGGTGGTCAAGGCCGATGCGGCCAAGGGCAAGGCTGCCAAGGGCAAGCCTGGGAAGGGCAGGGCGGCGAAGGGAGTCACGTCGGTCCGCTCCGCCGCACGGGTGAAGAAGTCGACGACGACGCGCTGACCGGTCCCGCGCGCCCGGCCGACCGTGCCGGGGCACGACGGTCGGCCCCGGTGCCGGCCCGGGGGCGCCGGTCCAGGTCACGGGAAGAAACCGGGCGTTCCGGACGGTTCATCCCACGGCGCCGCGGGTCGCAGGTGCGGGACGCACGTCCCTGCGTCACCTGGGTGCCACATGTGAGAGTTGTGCGAGAACCGACCGCCGGACGGGCGTCGTGGCGTCCGGGACCGGCCACGTAGGGGAGCATGTGAGCATGAGCGACCTGCTGTACGTCGACGGTGGCAACCCGCTGCGCGGCGAGATCACCGTGCGCGGTGCCAAGAACTTCGTCTCCAAGGCGATGGTGGCCGCGCTGCTGGGCGAGACCCCGAGCGAGCTGCGGAACGTCCCGCAGATCCGCGACGTCGGCGTCGTCACCGGCCTGCTGGAGCTGCACGGCGTGCGCGTCGACGCGGACGCCGCGGCCGGCACGCTGCGCCTCGACCCGACGGACGTGGAGTCCGCGCACGTGGCCGACATCGACGCCCACGCCGGGTCGAGCCGCATCCCGATCCTGTTCTGCGGCCCGCTGCTGCACCGGCTCGGCGAGGCGTTCATCCCGGACCTGGGCGGCTGCCGGATCGGCGACCGGCCGATCAACTACCACCTCGACATCCTGCGCCAGTTCGGTGCCGTCGTGGACAAGACGCACAACGGCATCCACATCCGGGCGCCGCACCGCCTCCAGGGCACCAAGATCGCGCTGCCGTACCCCAGCGTCGGGGCCACGGAGCAGCTGCTGCTCACGGCCGTGCGGGCCGAGGGCATCACCGAGCTGGCGAACGCGGCCATCGAGCCCGAGATCATGGACCTCATCAACGTCCTGCAGAAGATGGGCGCGATCATCTCGGTCGACACCGACCGGGTCATCCGGATCGAGGGCGTCGAGCGGCTCGTCGGGTTCCAGCACACGGCCCTCGCCGACCGGATCGAGGCGGCGTCGTGGGCGTCGGCAGCCCTGGCCACCGGCGGCGACATCTTCGTGCGCGGGGCGACGCAGCCGGAGATGACGACGTTCCTCAACACGTTCCGCAAGGTCGGCGGCGAGTTCGCGATCAGCGACGAGGGCATCCGGTTCTACCACCCGGGCGGCGACCTGCGCTCGATCCAGCTCGAGACCGACGTGCACCCCGGGTTCATGACCGACTGGCAGCAGCCGCTGGTCGTCGCGCTCACCCAGGCGCGCGGTCTGTCGATCGTGCACGAGACCGTCTACGAGAACCGGTTCGGGTTCGTCGACGCGCTCGTCGGCATGGGGGCGACCATCCAGGTCTACAAGGAGTGCCTGGGCGGGCGGCCCTGCCGGTTCGGGCAGCGCAACTTCTACCACTCGGCCGTCATCTCCGGGCCCACGCCGCTGTCCGCGGCCGAGATCGAGGTGCCCGACCTGCGCGGCGGGTTCAGCCACCTCATCGCGGCCCTCGCGGCCAAGGGCACGTCGGCCGTGCGCGGAATCAGCCTCATCGACCGCGGCTACGAGCACTTCACGGAGAAGCTCGAGGCCCTCGGGGCGCAGTTCAGCCGCGAGCACACCGACCAGCGCTGAGCCCCCGCGCGGGCGGCGGCACGCACCCGGCTACCATCGGGTCCCGTGCCGTCGCCCTCGCGCTCCAACCGTGCCTACCGGAACGTCGCACGGATCATCCGTCCGTTCCTGCGGGCCACCACCCGCCAGCACTGGAGCGGCGGGGAGCACCTGCCGTCCGACCGCGGGTTCCTCGCCGCGTCGAACCACATGACCGAGGTCGACCCCCTCACCCTCGCGCACTACCTGTGGGACCACGGCCACGTCCCGCGGATCCTGGCCAAGGCCTCGCTCTTCCGGGTGCCGGTGCTCGGCCCCGTGCTGCGGGCGACGGAGCAGATCCCCGTGCACCGCGAGTCCGCCGCGGCGGGGGAGTCCCTGCGCTCGGCCGTCTCCGCCATCGAGGCGGGCGAGTGCGTCGCGGTCTTCCCGGAGGGCACGCTCACGCGCGACCCCGACCTGTGGCCGATGGTGGGGCGCACCGGCGTCGCACGCCTCGCCCTGACCACCCGGGCACCCGTCGTGCCGATCGCGCAGTGGGGTCCGCAGGACCTCCTCGCCCGCTACGGCAAGGTCCTCAAGCCGTTCCCCCGCAAGCGGGTGACCGTCGTGGCCGGGCCTCCCGTGGACCTCGACGACCTCTACGACCGCCCGCAGGACTCCGCGACGCTGCGCGAGGCCACCGAGCGCGTCATGGCTGCGATCACGACCCTGCTCGAGGACGTCCGCGGGGAGCAGGCCCCGGCCCAGCGCTTCGACATGCGTCGACGTCCGCCGCAGGCGCCCCGGGACGCGGCCGGGCCCGACGCGCCCGCGGCCGGCACCGACGGTCAGGTCGCCCCGTGAGCGGGCCGGAGCGCCCGCTGCGGGCGGCCGTCCTCGGCGCGGGCAGCTGGGGCACCACGTTCGCCGCGGTGATGGCCGACGCCGGCTGCGCCGTGACCGTGTGGGGGCGGGACGCCGCCACCGTCGACGAGATCGTCGCCGAGGGGCGCAACAGCGCCTACCTGCCGGGCGTGCAGCTGCCTGCAGGCGTCACGGCGACGACCGACCCGCGTGCCGCCCTCGCGGGCGCGGACGTGGTCGCCGTGGCGGTGCCGTCCCAGCGGGCACGGGCCGTGCTGGGACCGCTGGCCGACGCGCTCGAGCCGCACGCGGTCGTGGTGTCCCTCATGAAGGGCGTCGAGCTCGACACCGACCAGCGCATGAGCGAGGTCGTCGCCCAGTCCCTGCGGATCGACGCCGACCGGGTCGCGGTGCTCTCCGGGCCGAACCTCGCCCGCGAGATCGCCGAGCGGCAGCCCACCGCGACGGTGGTCGCCTCGACCAGCGACGCGACCGCACGGCTCGTGGCCCGCGCGTGCGCGTCGGGATACTTCCGCCCCTACACCAACCCCGACGTCGTGGGCGTCGAGCTGTGCGGGGCCGTGAAGAACGTCATCGCGCTCGCGGTCGGGATCTCGCAGGGTCGCGGCATGGGCTACAACACGATGGCCACGGTCATCACGCGGGGCCTGGTCGAGATCACGCGGCTGGGCCTGGCGCTGGGCGCCGACGCGGCGACGTTCCCCGGCCTGGCGGGCATGGGCGACCTCATGGCCACCTGCGCGTCCCCCGACTCGCGCAACCACACCCTCGGCGTGCACGTCGGCCGGGGGATGTCCCTCGACGAGGCCCTCGCCGCGACCGGGGGGACCGCGGAGGGCGTCAAGTCGAGCCGCTCGGTCCTCGAGCTCGCGACGTCGCTCGGCGTGGACATGCCGATCACGTCGGCGGTGGTGCGGGTGCTGCACGAGGGGCTGCCCGTGGACGCGATGGCGGGCCTGCTGCTGGCGCGGCCCCACAAGGCGGAGGGCGTGCTCCCCGTCGAGGTGTGACCCCCGCCCGCGCCCCGCAGGGCTCGGACGGGCCGGCACGGACGGGGCAGCACGCACGGCGGGCGCGGACGGGCGCCGCGAGCGCGCGACGGACGGCTCAGGCCGTGGCCGTGCGCAGCGCCTGGTCGAGGTCGTCCCACAGGTCCTCGACGTCCTCGACGCCCACCGACAGGCGCAGCAGGTCCTCCGGCACGCCGGGCGACTCCGTCGCGAAGCGGCGGCGCCGCTCGAGCGAGGACTCGACGCCGCCCAGGCTCGTGGCCGGCAGCCACAGGCGCACGGCCGCGACGACCGCGTCGGCAGCCGCGACGCCTCCGCGCGGGCGCACCCCGATGATCGAGCCGTACCCGTCCATCAGCGCGGACGCCCGCGCGTGCCCGGGGTCGTCGGGCAGGCTCGGGTGCCGCACCTGCACCACCGCAGGGTGCGCGGCCAGCCGGGCCGCGAGCGCGGCGGCGGTGGCCTGCGAGCGCTCGACGCGCAGCGCCAGGGTGCGTAGGCCGCGCAGCGCGAGCCAGACCTCCCAGGGACCGGCGACGGCGCCGTGGGTCGTGCGGTGCCCGACGACGCGGGCGTGCAGCGCCGGGTCGTCGGTCACCACGACGCCGAGCACGACGTCGGAGTGGCCCGCGAGGTACTTGGTCGCCGAGTGCACGACGACGTCGGCACCCGCGGCGAGGGGGCGCTGGCCGAGCGGCGTGGCGAACGTGCTGTCCACGACCGCGAGCGCCCCGACCTCGTGGGCGGCCTGCACGAGCGCCGGCACGTCCGCGACCTCCAGCATGGGGTTGGTCGGCGACTCGACCCACAGCATCGCCGCGGCGGGCGCACCGGCGTCGCCCCGCAGCGCGGCGCGCACCGCGGCGGTGTCGGCGACGTCGACGCGGTCCACGGCCAGGCGGCCCTGGGCGGCGAGCTCGTCGAGGAGCACGAGCGTGACCTGGTACGCGAACTGCGGCACGACGACGCGTCCGCCGACGGGCACGAGCGCGAGCACCGCGTCGATCGCGGCCATCCCGGAGGCGAGGACGACGGCCGGCGGCCCGGCCGTCGGCAGGCCCGCGGCGGCGTGGCCGGCGCGCTCCAGCGCGGCGACGGCGGCCTCGAAGGGCTCCCACGTCTCGGTGCCGGACCGTGCGTACAGCAGCTCGCCCGGTGTCGGGGGGCCCTGGGACACGTACGTCGAGGAGAGCACCACCGGGGGGTTGACCGGGCCGCCGGGCGTGCGCGGCGGGCGGCCGGCGGTCACCGCGAGGGTGGCCGGGGACGTGGGGTGCGGGTGGTCTGCTGCGCTCACGACCACCGAGGCTAGTCCCGGGTGCCCACGGTCCGTGCACAGGGCCGCCGGACCGTGCCCGCACGGTCCGGCGGCGGGGTAGGGTCCCATCCCGATGGACGCCACCCGGACCCCCCTGACCGACCCGAGCGACGCGAGCGGGGGCGGTGGACGCCGACCTCGCGTGATGGTGCTGTTCGGCGGCCGGTCCGGCGAGCACGCGATCAGCTGCGCCACCGCGGGCGGGGTGCTGGCCGCCGTCGACCGCACCCGGTACGACGTGGTGGCCGTCGGGATCACGCGTGAGGGGCAGTGGGTCCTGGCCGACGACGACCCGGCGCGGTGGGCCATCACGGACGGCCGGCTGCCCGAGGTGCTCGACACCGCCTCGCGGGTCGTGCTGCCGCAGGGCACGGTCGACCGCGACGTGCAGGTCGTCGAGCGCGGCCAGGTGGCCCGCACGCTCGGGGCGGTCGACGTCGTCCTGCCGCTGCTGCACGGCCCGTTCGGCGAGGACGGCACCCTGCAGGGCCTGCTCGAGCTCGCCGACGTGCGGTACGTGGGCTCGGGGGTGCTCGCGTCGGCGGTCGGCATGGACAAGCACGTGATGAAGACCGTCCTGGTCGGGGCCGGCCTGCCGGTCGGCCCGTACCGGGTGCTCCTGCCGTCCGCGCCCGCGGACCCCGCCTCGCTCGAGGCGCTGGTCGCCGGGCTCGGGCTGCCGCTGTTCGTCAAGCCTGCGCGCGCGGGGTCCTCGCTGGGGATCACGCGGGTGACGGACCTCGCCCAGCTGCCGGAGGCGGTCGCGGAGGCACGCCGGCACGACCCGAAGGTCGTCGTCGAGGCGGGCATCGTCGGGCGCGAGGTCGAGTGCGGAGTGCTCGGCGGCCGCCGCGGCGCCCCGCCGCGCGCGTCCGTGCCGGGCGAGATCGTCGTCACCGACCCGCGGCACGCGTTCTACGACTTCGAGGCCAAGTACCTCGACGAGTCGGGCGTGACGCTGTCGTGCCCGGCCGACCTGCCCGCGGGCGTCGTGGCGGCCGTGCAGGACGTCGCGGTGCGCTCGTTCGAGGCGCTCGGGTGCGAGGGTCTGGCCCGCGTCGACGTGTTCGTCACCCCGGACGACGAGGTCGTCGTGAACGAGGTGAACACGATGCCCGGGTTCACGCCGTACTCGATGTACCCGCGGATGTGGCAGGCGTCGGGCGTGGACTACGCGACGCTGGTCGACGAGCTCCTCCAGCTCGCGCTCGAGCGGCCCACCGGGCTGCGCTGAGCAGCGGCGGCGCCGGCCTCACAGGCAGCGGCGCTGCTCCTCGGTCAGGGCGACGGCAGGCCCGAGCAGGTCGACGAACGACGTCGACCGCTCCTGCGTGACCTCCTGCGGGACGAGCAGCTCGACGGCGGGCACGCGCCCGTAGGTCGTGAAGCGCCAGTCCCCGTCCTCCTCCTCGACGACCACCCAGTCGATCGTCGGGCCCGACGGTGTCGTCACCGACTCGCACCGGTCTGTCGTCGGACCGAGCGGCTCGACGCCGCACCGCAGCACGACGGCGGCGCGGGGCTCGCCCCACGCGGTCGTCGCCTGGGCGTCGGTGCCGACCCGCTCGAGCCCGTCGCCGAGCTCCTCGGGGGTCGCGAGCACCACGGACGCGCACGTCGGGTCCGTCGCCTCCGGGCCCGCCTCGACCGGCACGACGGCGGCGCAGCCCGTCAGCGCGGCGACGAGGAGGGCGCCCACGAGCGGGCCGGTCCCCGGGCGCGCGGACGACGGTGCGGGTGCGGGGGAGGGCATGGCGCCACGGTACCGCCGGGCACGACGCCGCCCGGAACCGTCTAGCGTGTGCGGGTGCCCGCTGAGCCGACCGTCGCCGACCTCGACGAGCAGGAGCTGCTCGCACGGATCTTCCCGCACCTGCCGGTCGGCGACGCGACCCTCGTGCCGCCGGGCGACGACGCGGCCGTGGTCGCGACCCCCGACGGGCGCACGGTCGTCACGTGCGACGTGCTGGTCGAGGACGTGCACTTCCGCCGCGCCTGGTCGACCGGGCACCAGGTGGGCCTGCGGGCGGCGGCGCAGAACCTCGCGGACGTCGCGGCCATGGGCGCACGCCCGACCGCGCTGGTCGTCGGGCTCGTGATGCCCCCGACGACGCCGGTCGCGTGGGTGGAGGCGCTGGCCGCCGGCCTGGGCGACGGGTGCCGTCCGCACGGTGCCGGCGTGGTCGGCGGCGACCTGTCGTCGGGGCCGGCGCTGATGGTCGCGGTGACCGCGTTCGGCGACCTCGAGGGACGTGCGCCCGTGCTGCGGTCGGGTGCCCGGGCGGGGGACGTCGTCGCGCACGCGGGGCGGCGCGGGTGGTCCGCCGCGGGGCTGGCGCTGCTGCTGGCGGGGCAGGGCGGGGCGGACGACGCGCTGGTCGACGCGTTCCGGGTGCCCTGCCCTCCGCTCACGGCCGGCGTGGACGCGGCACGCGCCGGCGCGACCGCCCTGATGGACGTCTCCGACGGGCTGCTGCGCGACGCGGGGCGGCTGGCCCGGGCCAGCGGGGTCACGCTCGACCTCGCGGACCCGTGCGTGGCGTTCGACGACGACGCCCGGCGTCTGGCTCCCGCGGCCGACCTGCTGGGCGTCGACGTGCGGGAGTGGCTGCTCGCGGGCGGCGAGGACCACGGGCTGCTCGCGACGTTCCCGGCCGGGGCCGCGCTGCCCGCCCCGTTCGTCCCGGTCGGACGGGTGCTGGCCCGGGCCGCGACGGACGTGCTCGTCGAGGGCGCGCGGCCAGCCGTCGGCACGTCGGGGTGGGACCACTTCCGGGCCTGAGCCCCGCCCCCCACCCACCGCCCCGCGCGCCGCGGGCCGACCGGCCGCCGGCTCGTCGTCCGGTACCGGTCAGCCGCGGCGGTAGCGGACCTCGAGCAGGTCCGTGCCGCCGACCTGCTCGAGCCGCTCGACCCCGTCGGGCTGGAAGCCGTGCCGCCGGTAGAAGTGCCGGGCCCGCTCGTTGGCGGCGAGCACCCACAGGGTGAGCGGGGCACGGGTCTCGTCGATCACCGAGCGCATGAGGTCACGGGCGACGCCGCGGCCCCAGGTGCCGGGGTCGAGGTAGATGGAGTAGATCTCCCGGTCGCCGCGTCGGGCGTCCTCGTCGCGCGGCGGCCCGTAGGAGGCGAACCCCAGCACCGCGGGTCCGCGCTGCGCGACCAGGGTGCGCACGTGGTCGTCGGGTCCGGTGCGCAGCATCTCCGCCCACTGCGGCGTGCGCGCGCGGGCGTCGAGGCCGGACAGGTGCTCGGCGGGGACGATGCCCGCGTACGCCTCCTGCCACGAGCGCACGTGCACCTCGGCGATCGCCGCGGCGTCGTCAGCCGTGGCGGGGCGGATCGTGACGTCCTCGTGCTCGACCATGCGATCACCCTGCCACAAGGTCGCGGGCAGCACTAAGGCCCGCGAGACGTCGCCTCGCGGGCCTTCGTGCGGTGCGTGGTGCGCCTCGCGGCGCGTCACGGGTCAGACGGCGCGGGTGACCTTGCCGGCCTTGAGGCACGACGTGCACACGTTCAGACGCTTCGGCGTCCCGGCGACGACGACGCGCACGCGCTGGATGTTGGGGTTCCAGCGGCGCTTCGTCCGCACGTGCGAGTGCGAGATGCTGTGCCCGAAGCTCGGGCGCTTGGCGCAGACGTCGCAGTTGGCAGCCACGGTCTTCTCCTGTGTTCTGGTCTGGCGCGGGCCTGTCGGCCCGGGTCGTTCGCGTTCACCTGGCGCGCCGGCGGACGCGGTCGACGCCCGGCCGGGGCCGGGGCAGGCGCGTCCACGACGGGCGTCGGAGTGCGACGACACTGAGTCGGGGGAAGCCCGAGGCGTTCCGGGCAACCGGGCAAGACTAGCCCATCGTCGCAGCGCGCCCCAACTCGGTGCCCCGGACCACCGGCACGTGGCCCACGCCGACCCGCGGTCGGCACCCACGGCCGCGTGCGACGAGGCACCATGGTCCCCGCCCCGGGCGGCTCACGGGCGCCCCGGCGGAGGCGTGCGCCCCGTCGTCGCCCGCCGCCCGCCGCGGACGCGGCCGGGGCCGACCGACGAGAGGGGACCGCGTGCACGCGTGGCCGTGGGACGCCGCCGGCGCGCGGGCCTGGGCCGACGGCTCGCTCGCCGCCGCCCGTGCCGCGCGCGAGCGGATCGACGCCGTGAACGTCTTCCCCGTCCCCGACGCCGACACCGGCACGAACGTGGCACTCACGCTGGCCGGCGGGGCCGCAGCCGTGCACCTGCTGGACCCGGCGGCGTCCGTGGCCGGCGTCTGCGGGGCCCTGGCCGACGGCGCCTCCCGGGCGGCGCGCGGCAACTCCGGGATCATCCTCGGGCAGTGGCTGCGGGGCTTCGCGGCCGGCCTCGACGGCGACGGGTCCGACGCGCGCACCGCGCCGCAGCGGCTCGGCGCCGCGCTGGGGCGGGCCGCGGACGCCGCGCGCCGGGCCGTGCCCGACCCGCGCGACGGCACCGTGCTCACGGTGGCCCGCGAGGTCGCGGACCGGGTCGCACGCTCCGACGGACCCGACGCCGCGCGGGCCCTGATCCGCGCCCTGGCCGCCGCGCGCGAGGGGCTGGCGCGCACGTCGGCCGCCCTCGACGTGCTGCGCGACGCCCGCGTCGTCGACGCCGGTGCGTGCGCGCTGCTCGTCGTCCTCGACGTGCTCGCCCACGTGCTGCGCGAGGGGCGTGCGCCCCGACCGGACGAGCTCGACCTGGCCTGGCTGCCCGCGCCGGGCACGGCTGCCGTGCCCGGCGGAGCGGGCGTCACCGGCGGCGCGTTCGAGGTGATGCTCCTGGTCCGCCCCGACGACCAGCCCGTCGACCAGCCCGACGACCACCCGGCCCACCACCGGGCCGGGGACCGGGCGGACGACGCGGGCGTCGAGGACGACCTCGCGCTCGCGCTCGCGCGCGTCGGGGACTCCGTCGCGGTCGCCGACGCCGGCGCGCTCCGGCACGGTCACGTGCACACCGACGACCCCGCCGCCGCGCTGGCCGTGGTCCCCGACCGCCGGGTCGTGCAGGCCGTCGTGCGGCGCCTGGACCTGCCGCCCGCCGACCCGGGGCTGGTGGTCGTCACCCCGTCGCCCGGCATGGCCGCGTGGTTCGCGACGGCCGGTGCCGTGACGGTGGTCCGCGGGTCCGGGGCCGTCGTCGACGGGTTGGACGAGCAGGTCGGGCGGGCCGCGGCGGACACGCACGCGGCGTCCGTCGTGGTGGTCGGCGTGGACGTCCCCGCGGGTCTCGGCCCGGTCACGGCCGACGGCGTGCGGCTGGACCTGCTGCCCGTGCCGGACGACGGGACGGCCGCGGTCGCGTGCCTCGCGCTGCTCGCGGGCGGTCGTGACCACGGCGGTGCCGCCGCCCGGGAGGCGCTCGCGCGCCTGCACGCCACGTCGTCGAGCGCCGAGCAGGAGTCGAGCCAGGAGACGGGCCAGGAGACGAGCCATGAGGCGGGGCGCGACGCGCGCCGGGACGGGGGTCCGGGCGCGCGAACGGTGGCCGCGGCCGTGGTCGCGGCCGTCCGGCGCCTGCGCGCGGCGAACCCCGAGGGTCAGGCCGTCACGCTGCTGCACGGCACGGGGTGGACGGCCGCGGACGCCGCCGCCGCGGTGCGCGAGCTCGAGCGTGACGGTCTCGACGTCGCGCTCGCCGGGCCTGCTGTGGGTGCGGCGTGGTGGGCTGGGCTGGACTGACGTCGCCCCGACGCCGGGCGACGCGGGTGGGCGACCAGGTGGACGCCACGGGTGGGCGACCAGGTGGACGACGCAGGTGGACGAGGGCCCGCGGGGCCCGGACGGAGGACCCATGCTGAGCAGCGACGCGCTGGGGGTGCGGCTCGACCGCGCCACGGGGGCGCGCACCGGCAAGGCGCTGGCGAAGCTGGGCCTGCACACGGTCGGTGACCTGCTGCGGCACTACCCGCGGCGCTACGCCGAGGCCGCCACGCTGACCGACATGTCCGCGCTCGGGGTGGGCGAGCACGTCACGGTCGTGGCCGAGGTCGTCCGCACGTCCCTGCGCACGACGGGCAACGGCAAGGGGTTGCTGCAGTCGACGATCACCGACGGCACGAGCCGCCTCGAGCTGACGTTCTTCGCCGCGAGCCGACGCCGGCTGGAGTGGCGCGAGGAGCAGCTGCGGGCCGGCCGGCGCGGGCTGTTCACCGGTGTCGTCTCGCTGTACCGCGGCACGACCCAGCTCATGCACCCCGAGTGCCGCCTGTTCACCACGGACGACGACCCGCACGAGGAGGACGTCGCGCTCGACGAGGCCGAGCGGCCCATCCCCGTGTACCCGGCGTTCGCGGGGTTCGAGTCGTGGAAGGTGGCCAAGGCCGTCCGCCAGGTGCTCGACCCGCTGACCGAGGCCGACGTGCCCGACCCGGTGCCGGCCGACCTGCGTGCCCGCGACGGCCTGCCGACGCTGCTGGAGGCCCTGCGGCTCGTGCACGTGCCGCCCGACGAGGCCGGCTGGCGGCGCGGCCGCGAGCGCCTGCGCTACGAGGAGGCGCTGGTCCTGCAGGCCGAGCTCGCGCGCCGACGTGCGCGCGTCGAGCAGGAGGAGGCCGTGGCGCGCCCGCCGCGGACGGGCGGGCTGCTCGACGCCTTCGACGCGCGCCTGCCGTTCACGCTGACCCCGGGGCAGCGCAGGGTCGGCGAGGAGGTCGCGGCCGAGCTCGCCGCGCCGCGGCCGATGCAGCGGCTGCTGCAGGGCGACGTCGGGTCGGGCAAGACGGTCGTGGCGCTGCGCGCGATGCTCCAGGTCGTCGACGCCGGCGGGCAGGCGGCGCTGCTCGCGCCGACGGAGGTCCTGGCCGCGCAGCACGCCCGCACGCTGCGCGGCCTGCTGGGCGACCTGGCCGAGGCGGGCACGCTCGACGGCGCCGAGCAGGCCACCCGCATCGCGCTGCTCACGGGCTCGCTGCCGGCCGCGGCCCGCCGGGCGAGCCTGCTCGACGCCGCCGGCGGGCGCGCGGGCATCGTCGTGGGCACGCACGCGCTGCTCGCGGAGCACGTGCAGTTCGCCGACCTCGGGCTCGTCGTGGTCGACGAGCAGCACCGGTTCGGCGTCGAGCAGCGCGACGCGCTGCGCGCCAAGGCCGGGCGCACGCCGCACACCCTCGTCATGACGGCCACGCCGATCCCGCGCACCGTCGCGATGACGGTGTTCGGCGACCTCGAGACGTCCGTGCTCGACGAGCTCCCGGCCGGGCGCGCGGGCATCACCACCCACCACGTGCCCGCCGGCAACGCCCGGTGGACCGACCGCACGTGGCAGCGCGTCCGGGAGGAGGTCGACGGCGGCGGGCGCGCGTACGTCGTGTGCCCGCGCATCGAGCCGGACGACGTGCCCGGCGGGTCCGCGCAGGCCGACGACGACGAGGACGGTGCCGACCTGCTCGCCGCGGTCGCCGGGACCGTCGGGTCGCCCGGCGGAGCCGGCACCCGCCCGCCGCTGCGCGCCGTGCTGGAGGTCGTCGACGAGCTCCGCGCACGCCCCGAGCTCGCGGGCCTCGGCATCGGCGTGCTGCACGGGCGGATGCCTCCGGAGGAGAAGGACGCCGCGTTCGCCGCGTTCGCGTCCGGCGCCTCGCCCGTGCTGGTCTCGACGACCGTCGTCGAGGTCGGCGTCGACGTGCCGGACGCGACCGTCATGGTCGTGCTCGACGCGGACCGGTTCGGCATCTCCCAGCTGCACCAGCTGCGCGGCCGGGTGGGGCGCGGAGGGCGGCCGGGCCTGTGCCTGCTCGTCAGCCGGGCCGTGCCGGGCACCGACGCGCACGCCCGCCTGGAGACGCTCGCGAGCACGACCGACGGGTTCGCCCTCGCGGCCCTCGACCTGGAGCTGCGGCACGAGGGCGACGTCCTGGGCGCCGCGCAGCACGGCCGCACCAGCTCGTTGCGGCTGCTGCGGGTCACGCGCGACGCCGACGTCATCGACCGGGCCCGTGCCGACGCGCGGGCGCTCGTCGGGCAGGACATGACGCTCGCCACGTGGCCGACGCTCGTCGCGGCGATCGAGGAGTCGCTGACGGGGGAGCGGGACGAGTTCCTCGACCGGGCCTGACACCGGTGCGCGGCTACCCTGGCGCGCATGGTCACACCCCCGCCCGTGCTCCTGCGTGACGTGTCCGTCGGGTACGGCGGGGAGCCGGTCTGCGCGCCCGTGTCGTTCGAGCTCGCCGCGGGCGGGGCCGTCGCGCTCGTGGGCGCCAACGGCTCGGGCAAGTCCACGGTGCTGCGGGCGGTCCTCGGCCTGCTCGTGCCGGCCGCGGGCACCGTCGAGGTCCTGGGGCGCCCCGTCGACGAGCGCTCGGCCCGGCACCGGCGCGAGGTCGCGGGCGTCCTCGACGACGACGCGTACTTCCCCGCGCTGACCGTCGCCGAGCACCTCTACCTCACGGCGCGCGGGCACGGCGTGCTGGGGGCCCACGACGTCGTCGCCGAGGTCCTCGACGAGTTCGGGCTGGCCGAGCACGCCCGGGCGCTGCCCGTGACGCTGTCCTCGGGCCAGCGGCGCCGGCTCCTGCTGGCCGCCGGCTTCGTGCGGCCCCGCTCGCTGCTGGTCCTCGACGAGCCCGAGCAGCGCCTCGACCGGCGCATGCGCGACCGGCTCGCGGCCCGCCTGCGCGACGAGCGCGCCGCCGGCGGCGCGGTCCTGCTCGCCACCCACGACCCCGAGCTGGTCGCCGAGGTGTGCGACGCCGCCGTGCACGTCGGCGAGACCGTCAGCGAGGTCGTCGACCCCGACGAGGCCGCCCGGCGGATCGGTCGGGCGGTGCTGTGACGGCCCCTCCCCACGCCGCCGACGAACCCGCCGCCGACGACCCCGTCGTCGGCGACTTCGACCTCGGCGAGGTGCCGACGGCCCGGGAGATCCGCCGGTTCACCGCCCGGGCCGCGCGCGGACGGTCGGGCGCGCGCGCCGGTGCCCTGCTCCAGGACCTCTACGAGGCCGTCGTGGCCGTCGGCATCGCCGCGCTGATCACGGGGGGCACGGTCCGGCAGTTGCGCGACGCGCTCCCGCCCGCGCCCGACGTCCAGGCTCCCGGCGGGCTGAGCCTGCCGGTCCTGGTCGGCGTGCTGCTGGTCGCCGCGGTCGGCGCCCTGCTGTCGCTCGCAGGACGCCTCGGGCCCGTGGGTCTCGGCGGGCCCGAGGCGAGCTGGTGGCTCGACCTGCCGGTGGGACGCCGCGGGCTGCTGCGCCCGACGGCCCGGCGCCTGCCGCTGCTCGCCGCCGGGGTCGGGGCGCTCGTCGTGCTCGTGCTCGAGGCCGGCATGCTCGAGCGGGCCGGCGCTCCGCTGGCCCGGGCTGCGCTCGCGGGGGCCGTCGTCGCCGCGGGGGTCGTGCTGGCGGCCGGGCTGGCGCAGACGCTCGGAGCGCCACGGCGTGCGGCTGCGCTCACCGGCGACCTCCTCGTCCTGGCCGCACCGGTCGCCGCGGTGCTGCTCGTGGTGACCGGCGTCGCCCCAGCGGACCTGCCCACCCCGGGCGCGGGCGTCGTCCTCGCCGGCGCGCTCCTCGTCGCGGCGTGCGCCGTGGTCGTCGACCGCCGCCTCGACGACGTGCCCGCCCGGACGCTGCGCGAGGCCGGGTCGGTGACGTCCCAGGCGCTCGGCGCCGTCGTCTCGCTCGACTCGCGCGAGCTCGGCCGGGCGCTCGGCGCCGGCGTCGCCCCGCGGGCCCGTCCGTGGGTGTCCCGGCTGCGCACCGTCCGGGGGCCCGCGTCGGCGCTGGTCACGGCCGACCTCGTGCTGCTGCGCCGCTCGTCCCGGCACGTCGTGCAGATCGTCGTGGCCCTGCTGCTGCCCGTGCTCGCGACCGTGGTGCCGCAGCTGGCGAGCCCCGCCGGGGTGCTCCTCGCCGTGGTCGTCGGCGGGTGGGTCGCCGCCAGCGGCGCCGGCGAGGGTGCCCGTTGGGCGCAGATCGCCCCCGTCCTCGACGCGCTCCTGCCGCTGGACGCCCGCGACGTGCGCCGGCTGCGCATGGTCGTCCCCGCGGCCGTGATGCTCGTGTGGTCCCTCGTCGTGCTCGGCGCGGTCGGCCGGTGGGCCGGCGCCCCGCTCGACTGGCTGGTCCTCGCCGTCGCGAGCACGCCGGTGTGGGCCGCCGCCGCCGTGCGCGCCGCCTACCGGCCGTCCCCGGACTGGTCGGGACCCCTCATCGCCACACCGTTCGGCGCCCTGCCGCCCGGCGTCATGGCCGTCCTGGTGCGCGGCCCCGACCTCGTGGCGCTCTGCCTGCTGCCCCTGTGGGTGGCGGTCGCCCTGCAGGCCGCCCCGCCCGTGCTCGCGAGCGTCCAGCTGGTGCTGTCCGTCGTCGCGGTGGTCGTCGGATCGTCCACCCACGAGCGGCCCTGGTACGAGCGCATGCTCGACGACCCCGACAAGGCGGCCCCGCGGTGACCCGGATCGTCGCGGGCACGGCCGGCGGCCGCACGCTCGTCGTCCCGTCGTCCGGCACCCGGCCCACCAGCGAGCGCGTGCGCGAGGCCCTGTTCTCGCGGCTCGAGCACCTCGACGCCGTCGACGGCGCCCGCGTCCTCGACCTGTACGCCGGCTCGGGCGCCCTCGGCCTGGAGGCCGCCAGCCGCGGCGCCGACCACGTCGTCCTCGTCGACCAGGCCCGCGCCGCCGTCGAGGCCTGCCGGCGCAACGCCCGCGCCCTCGGCCTGCAGGCGCGCACGGAGGTCGTCGCCGACCGGGTCGACCGCTACCTCGTGCGACGTCCCGACGGCGCCGACGCCTTCGACCTCGTCCTCCTCGACCCGCCCTACGACCTGCCCGACGACGCGCTCGCGGACGACCTCGAGCAGGTCGCCCGCCACGTCGCGCCCGGCGCCGTCGTCGTCGTCGAGCGGTCCGCGCGGTCCGCCGACCCGCGCTGGCCCGCGACCCTCGTGCCCTTCGGCGACCGCCGCTACGGCGAGACCCAGGTCTGGTTCGCCGAGCCGGTCCCCGACGCGTAGGGCGGCCGCGGACCGCCGCGCCGGCACGGGCGGGCTCAGCCGGGAGCGCGCCGCGCGCCGTGCATCACGGCGAGCACGGGCCCGTCCTCGCCGATCGGGTCCAGCGCGACCTCCGCGACCGTGCGGAACCCGAGCCGGCCGTAGAACGCGTGGTTGGCGGGGTCGGTCGTCCCGAGCCACGGCGCCCCGTCCGTGGCTCCGGCGTCGGCGTCGAGCGCGCCGAGCCCGTGCCGGACGAGCGTCGACCCCAGGCCCCGCCCCTGGGCGGCGGGGTGCACCGCGAGGTAGTTGAGGTAGGGCCCGGCGGGCCGCGGGGCGTGCGGTGCGGCACCCGCCAGGGCCTGCAGGACCTCGGCGGCACGCCCCGGCCCGACGAGGGCGGCGAGCACCCCGGCGGGCCGGGGCAGCGCCGCTGCGCCGGTGCCGGCCCGCAGGTCGGCGCCGACGGGCCGCCACGCCGCCAGGGCCACGACCTCGCCGCCCTCCTCGACCACGTCGACGCGGCCCGCGGCGACGTACCGCTCAAGCGCGGGGCCCAGCCACGCGGCGCACGCGTCGTCGCGGGTCGCGGCGTCGGGCAGCACCCAGCGCATCAGCGGGTTCTCCCGGTACGCCAGCGCGCACACGGTGCGCATCGCCGGCAGGTCGGCGCCCGTGGCGGGCCGCGGGTGGCTCACGGCGCCCACGCTAGCCGGGCACGCACGCCCGGCGGGGTCCACCGCCGCACGTGGGGCGCTGGACCCGCGCCGCAGGGCGGGTGGGTCGCGCGCGGACGTCGGCACGGCCGCTCCCCGGCGGTGCGGTGCGCCGGCGTGCCGGGTGCCGTGACGTAGGTTGGCAGGCGTGAGGATCGCGGTGTGCCCGGGCTCGTTCGACCCGCTGACGCTCGGCCACGTCGACGTCGTGCGGCGTGCCCGGACGATGTTCGACGAGGTCGTGGTCGTCGTCGCGCACAACGCCGCCAAGCGGGCGCTCCTCGACGTCGACGAGCGCGTCGAGCTCGCGGCCGGGGCGCTCGCGGACGTCGACGGGGTGCGGGTCCTGGCCACGTCGGGGCTGCTGGCGGACGCGGTGCGCGAGCTGGGTGCCTGCGCGGTCGTCAAGGGCCTGCGCGGCGGTGCGGACGTCGACGCCGAGGTGCCGATGGCGCTGATGAACCGGCACCTGTCGGGGGTCGAGACGGTGTTCGTGCTCGGCGACCCGGCGCTGTCGCACATCGCGTCCTCGCTGGTCAAGGACGTGGCGCGGCACGGTGGCCCGATCGAGGACCTCGTGCCCGCCCCCGTGGCCGCGGCGGTGCGCCGCGCGCTCGCGGCGCAGGGACAGCAGCGCGGTCCGGCCGACGCCGGGGCGCGCAGGGGAGGGGACGGACGATGACGCAGGAGCCGACGGGGGCCGCGCAGCAGCGCGGCGAGGACGGGCCGGGACGCACGGAGGGCGTCGGGGGCGTCCTCGACGCGATCGAGCAGGCGGTGGTCGTGGCGCGGGCGATGCCGATGTCGTCGTCCGTCCTGGTCAACCGGGCCGAGATCCTCGAGCTGGTCGAGCAGGTGCGCGAGGCCCTGCCGGCGCAGCTCGAGCGGGCCGACGAGGTGCTGGCCGACGCCGACGCGGCGCGGCGGGCCGCGCACGCCGAGGCCGAGGCGGTGCTGGACGACGCCCGGGCGCGGGCCGCGGCGCTCGTGGAGCAGGAGGCCGTGGTGCACGAGGCGCAGGCCCGGGCCGCGCACCTGGTGGCCGAGGCCGAGGAGACCGCCCAGCGGCTGCGCCGCGAGGCGGACGACTACTGCGACCGCCGGCTGGCGGACTTCGAGATCGACCTCGGCAAGGTCCTCAGCCAGGTGCAGGCGGGGCGGGCGAAGCTCGCCGGGCGCCTGCAGCCGCCCGCCGGGTCCTGAGGCCGCCTGGACGGCCGTCCGCCGGGTCGTCCGCCGGTTTGGGCGACGGGCGCTCGGTGACGTAGAGTCGACGGTTGGTCCTGCCGATTCGTGGCGTGGGCCGAGCTCGGCTGACGCAGATCAGCTCCACCAGCACCACACGAGGGGACCGGACCGTGCGCCCAGCCCACCTCGATCCCCGCTCGCCGTTCGTGCTCGAGACTCACGAGCTCGGTCGACGTCCGGGATCGACGCGGACGGTGCAGCGGACGGTTCCTGCGCCCGACGAGCTCGGCAGCGGCATGATCGGCATCCCCTCCGGGGACGACGTCGAGCTGGACCTCCGGCTCGAGGCCGTCATGGAGGGGGTCCTGGTCTCCGGCACGATCCACGGCCGAGCGGTCGGGGAGTGCGTGCGGTGCCTGGAGCAGGTCGTCGAGGACGTCGACGTGATGCTGCAGGAGCTGTTCGTCTACCCTGAGCGAGCTCAGGTCGCGGTGCAGAACGGCGACGAGGAGCAGGACGTGCGCGAGATGGAGGGCGATCTGATCGACCTCGAGCCCGCGCTGCGAGACACCGTCGTGCCCGTGCTGCCCTTCCGGCCCCTGTGCCGGCAGGACTGTGCGGGCCTGTGCACCGAGTGCGGTGCACGACTGGACGACGACCCCGGGCACTCGCACGAGGTGCTCGACCCCCGGTGGGCCGCTCTGGGCGGCCTGCTGAGCATGGACGACGAGAAGGAAGAGAGCTGACCGTGGCGGTTCCGAAGCGCAAGATGTCGCGCAGCAACACCCGTGCGCGTCGCTCGCAGTGGAAGACCACTGCCACGACGCTCACCACCTGCCCGCAGTGCAAGAGCGCGGCGCGCCCCCACACGGCGTGCCCGTCGTGCGGCGCGTACGCCGGCCGCCGCTACGCGGAGGCCGTGCGCAGCGAGCACGAGGCGCTCTGACCCTCGCGGCCGGCGTGATGACCGACAACGACGGGGCCCCCGCGGCTCCCGGCGCACGGACGGCGGCCGACTCGCTCCTCGAGAAGCTCGGGGTCCAGCTGGACCCCGAGCTTCTCGTGCTGGCGCTGACCCACCGGTCGTTCGCGCACGAGGCGGGCGGCATCCCGACGAACGAACGCCTCGAGTTCCTGGGCGACACCGTCCTCGGGCTCGTGGTGACCGAGCACCTGTACCGCGAGCACCCCGGCCAGTCCGAGGGTGACCTGGCGAAGATGCGGGCGGCGACCGTGTCGCAGCGCGCGCTGGCCCGTGTGGCACGGGTCCTCGACCTCGGCGGCTACGTGCTGCTCGGCAAGGGCGAGCTCGCGACGGGTGGCGCGGACAAGGACTCGATCCTGTCCGACACCCTCGAGGCCCTGTTCGGCGCCGTGTACCTGGCGCACGGGCTCGAGACCGCGCGCGAGCTGGTCGCCCGCCTGGTCAGCCCCACCCTGGAGGCGGCGGCCGACCTCGGCGCCGGGCTGGACTGGAAGACGTCCCTGCAGGAGCTGTCCGCCGAGCTCGGCCTCGGCGCGCCCTCCTACGACGTCACGGGCGAGGGCCCCGACCACGCCCGGACGTTCACCGCGCACGCCGTCGTCGGCGGCAAGGCTCGGGGCACCGGCACGGGGTCGGCCAAGAAGCTCGCCGAGCAGGAGGCGGCCTCCGCCGCGTACGCCGAGCTGGTGCTGCTGCGCGACGTCGCGCCCGAGCGGGTCGTCGACGGCTCCTCCGGGCCCGCCCCGGCCTGACCCCCGCGACCCGCCGTGCCCGAGCTCCCCGAGGTCGAGACCGTCCGCGACGGTCTGGCGCGCCACGTGCTGGGGCGCGTGGTGTCGGACGTGCGCGTCCACCGCGACTACAGCGTGCGGCGCCACGAGGGCGGCCCCGTCGACTTCGCGGCCCGTCTGACGGGTCGACGCCTCGACGCGGCCGTCCGGCGCGGGAAGTACCTCTGGCTGCTCCTCGACGACGGCGCGCGCGGCGACGACGCGCTGCTGGCGCACCTGGGCATGAGCGGTCAGCTGCTCGTCCGGGAGCCGGTCGTCCCCTCGGGACCCGGCGCCCCGGCCGCCCGCGTCGACCACCCGCACCTGCGCGTGCGCCTCGAGCTGGACGACGGATCGGCCCTGGACTTCGTCGACCAGCGGACCTTCGGGTACCTCGCCGTCGCGGACCTCGTGCCGACGCCCGACGACGGCCCCGGCGGCCGCGGTGCCGACCTGCCGGCCGTGCCGGCACCGGTGGCGCACGTCGCCCGCGACCTGCTCGACCCCGCCCTGGACCGCGCGCGCCTCGTCGACGCGGTCCGGGCCCGGCGGACCGGTCTCAAGCGCGCGCTGCTGGACCAGACCCTCGTGTCCGGCGTCGGCAACATCTACGCCGACGAGGGCCTGTGGCGTGCGCGTCTGCACTACGCCCGGGCGACCGACGCCCTGCGCCGCCCGGAGGTGGGGCGTGCGCTCGACGGCGCCGCGGAGGTCATGGGCGAGGCCCTCGCGCAGGGCGGCACGAGCTTCGACGCCCTCTACGTCAACGTCAACGGGGCCTCGGGGTACTTCGACCGGTCGCTCGCCGTGTACGGGCAGGCCGGCCGTCCCTGCCCGCGGTGCGGCACCCCGGTGCGCCGCGACGAGTTCATGAACCGCTCGTCCTTCACCTGCCCGCGCTGCCAGCCCCGCCCGCGGGACGGGCGCTGGTGACGCCGCCGGGGGCCGGGGACGGACGTCCGGGGCGCGCCGCCGACCTGCACGAGGACGGGATCGCGGCGCGGGGTCGATACGATGCCACCGTGCCAGCCACCGCCGCCCCCACGGGCTCCACGGGCCCCATCACCGTCATGATCGTCGACGACCACGAGGTCGTGCGTCGTGGCATCGCCGAGGTCGTCGAGCGGACCGACGGCATGACCGTCGTCGCCGAGGCCGGTTCCGTCGCGGACGGGACCCGCCGGGCCACGCTCGTGCGGCCGCAGGTGATGCTCGTCGACCTCCAGCTGCCCGACGGCACGGGGATCGACCTCATGCGTGCCGTGCGCGAGACGCTGCCGGACGCGCGCGCCATCGTCCTGACCTCCTTCGACGACGACGACGCCCTCGCCGCGGCGCTCGACGCCGGGGCCGTCGCCTACCTGCTCAAGAGCGTGCGGGGCGCCGAGATCACCGACGTCATCCGGGCCGTCGCCGCCGGTCGCACCCTCCTGGACGAGCGCACGGTGACGCGGCGCCGCGCCGGGCACGAGGACCCCACGGAGGGGCTGACCCCGAGCGAGCTGCGGGTGCTGGACCTCATCGGCGAGGGCCTGTCGAACCGCGAGATCGCCGAGCGCCTCGGCGTCGCGGAGAAGACCGTCAAGAACCACATCACGTCGCTGCTGGCGAAGATGGGCCTGCAGCGGCGGACGCAGGTCGCCGCGTGGGTCGCCTCGCGCAAGCACTCGGGCTGGCGGGCCGAGCCCGGCCACTGACCGTCCGCGGCGGCCCCGGGCCTCAGCCGAGCGGCGCCTGCCAGGTGAGCAGCGTGCCGCGTCCGGACGGGGCCGCCCCGAGCGAGAACGTGCCGCCGTGCTGGCGGGCGCGCGAGGCCAGGTTCCCGGTGCCCGAGGAGCGGTCCCGCACGGCCGGCAGACCCGCCCCGTCGTCCTCGACGTCGACCTGCACGGAGCCCGTGTGGCCGCGGCCGCGCACGTGCACGTGCACGCTCACCGACGACGCCTGCGCGTGCCGGGCCGCGTTCGCCAGCCCCTCGCGGACGACCGCGACGACGTCGTCCGTCAGCTCGGTGCCCATCCGCTCGTCGATGCGGTCCTCGGTGTCGCCGTCCCCGCCCTCGAACGTCTCGCCGTCCAGGGTGAGCACGAGCGACGGGGCGAAGCCCAGCCCGGTGCGCGCCAGCGACGTCTCGCGGCGCAGGCGCTCCACGAGACCGGTGGCCGCGTCGGGGTCGCGCAGCGCGTAGACGATCTGGCGGATCTGGCGCACCGAGGAGTCGACGTTGTCGAGCGCGTCCTCGACGATGCTCGTCAGCTCGGTCGCGTCCACCCCGCGGGCGGCACGCCGGCGGACGGTCTCCAGCTGCATGCCGGTGGCGAAGAGCTGCTGGATCGCCAGGTCGTGCAGGTCCCGGGCGATGCGCTCGCGCTCGTCGAGCAGCGCGGCCACGTCCTGGGCGTGGCGGGCCTCGGCGAGCACGTACGCCAGCGCGGCCTGCGACGCGAACGACGCGGCCGTGGCCAGGTCGCCCTCGTCGAACGGTGTGGCGCCGATCCGGCGCAGCAGCACGAGCACGCCGACGCCCCGGCCCGAGGACTGCAGCGGGGCGTACATGGCGGGCCCGAACGCCCGCATCTGGTCGACCTTGACGGTGCGCGAGGCGCTCAGGGACGGCGTGAGCAGCCCCTGGTTCTCCTCCAGCGCGGTCCAGGCGCGCCCGCCGCGGGGCATGACCAGCCCCGTGAGCTCGTCGGCCTTGTAGCCGTCCGCGAGCTCGAGGTACAGCTCGCCGCCGAGCCCGGGCAGGGCCAGGGCCGCGGTGTCCGCGCCGGCGACCTCCCGGGCCGTCCGCGCGATGTGCTCGAGCGCCTCCTCCTCGTCGATGCCCTCGAGGAGCATCGTCGTGATGTCCTGCCCGGCGCGCAGCCAGTGCTCGCGACGTCCGGCCTCGGCGTACAGCTGGGCGTTCGCGACGGCGACCCCCGCGGCGGCGGCGAGCGCGACGACGATGTCCTCGTCGTGCTCGGTGAACGTGCCGGTGCGCTTCTGCGACAGGTACAGCTGGCCGTACACGTGCTCGCCGACCCGGACGGACGCGCCGAGGAACGAGCCCATCGGCGGGTGGTGCGCCGGCCAGCCCCGGAACGCGGGGTGCTGGGTCAGGTCGTCGAGCCGCAGCGCGCCGTCGAGGGGGATCTGCCCGAGGACGCCCTGGGCGTGCGGCGGGTGGCTCATCATGCGTGCCACGGCGGTCGGGACACCGGTGTACACGAACGTCACCGACGTGCCCTGGTCGTCGAGCACGTTGATCGCGCCGAACTCGGCGTCGGTGAGCTCGGCGCTGACCTGGACGAACCGGTCGAGGACGGCGGGCAGGTCGAGCTGGCCCGCGACGGCGAGGATCGCGTTGAGGAGGTCGGTCAGCGCGTCGCCGGTCAGCGGCACCGGCAGCGGCGAGACCTCCGTGAGGACCCCCCGCTGGAACGGCGCGTGCTGCTCGTCGCGCTCCCCGGCCCGTGCCCCGGCCCGCCCGCTCATGCCCGCCCCGCGGCCGTCTGCTCCACGGCCTCACGGTAGCCCGGCACGTCGGCCCGCAGGGCCTCGTGCGTCCCGCGCGCCGCGACCCGTCCGTCCTCGAGCCACAGCACCTCGTCGGCCGCCGCGAGGGGAGCCAGCCGGTGCGTGACCACGAGGACGCCCCGGGCGGTGCCGTCGCGCGTGGGGGGTGCGTGCCAGAGGGCGTCCAGGACGGCGTCAGCGGTCGCAGGGTCCAGGTGCTCAGCAGGCTCGTCGACGAGCAGCAGGGGCGCGTCGGCGACCAGCGCGCGGGCCAGCAGCAGCCGGCGTCGCTCACCGCCGGACACGGTGCGGCCGTCGGCGCCGAGCAGGGTGGCCAGCCCGTCGGGCAGCGTGCGCAGCCACCCGCCGAGCCCGGCGCGCCCCAGGGCGTCGACCGCCTCGTCCTCGGCGACGTCGCCGCGGGCGACCCGCAGGTTCTCCAGCACCGTGGTACCGAACACGTGGGCGTCCTCGGGCGTGGCGACGACCGCGCCGACGACCCGTGCGCGCTCGACGTCGGTCAGCGGCACGCCGTCGAGCGTGACCGTGCCGGCGACGGGCGGGAGCAGCCCGGCCAGGGTGAGCAGCAGGCTCGTCTTCCCGGCGCCGCTCGCACCGGCCACCCCGACCCGGCGTCCCGGGGCCAGGTCGACGGCGACGTCCCGCAGTGCGGGCGGTCGTCCCGGCCAGCCCACGTCCAGCCCGCGGGCGACGAGGAGCGGCCCGGCCGTCGTCGCCGGGGCCGGCGTGACGGGCCGGGTCGTGGCCGGTGCGGCGCCCGGGTCCGCGTCCGCCGCGTCCAGCAGGGCGAGCACGCGGGCGGCCGCGGCGCGCGACCGGTGCACCTGGACGGCCGCGGCCGGCAGGACCGACGCGGCCTCGAACGCGGCCAGCGGCGTGAGCACGACCACGGCCAGCGCGACGGGGGAGAGCAGGCCGGCCGTGACCGCGGGGACGCCCGTGACGAGCGCTGCCAGCACGGCCAGGCCGACGGCGAGCTGCCCGAGCGCCGCCCCGACCGCGGCGGGCCGCGCACCGGCGTCGGCCGCGTCCGCCAGGCGGCGGTCGGCGTCCGCCAGCGCGTCGAGCTCGGCACCCAGCCGCCCCGAGACGGCGAGCGGACCCGCGTCGTCGAGGACGGCGAGCGCGGACGCGCTCATGTCCGCGCGGGCAGCGCTGCCCCGCTCCTCGACCGTGCGGGCGCCCCGGGCCGCGAGCAGCGGTGCCACGACCGACGCGAGCAGCAGGCACAGCGCCAGCGACAGCCCGGCGGGAGGCCACAGGACGGCCATCGTCGCGCTCGTCAGCACGCCGAGGACGGCGGCCACGGCGGCCGGCACGAGGCCGCGCACCACGACGTCGCCGACCGTGTCGACGTCCGCGCCGACCCGCTGCAGGAGGTCGCCGCGCCGGACGGCGAGGACCGCCTCGGGGCGACCGGCGGCCAGGCGCTCGTACAGCGTGGTGCGCAGGGCGACCATGCCGCGCAGCGCGACGTCGTGGGACACGAGCCGCTCCAGGTAGCGCAGCAGCCCGCGGCCGATCCCGAAGGCCCGCACCGACACCGTCGCGACGGACAGCTCCAGCACGGGCGGCATCTGCGACGCCCGGGCGATCAGCCAGGCCGCGGACGCGGCCAGCGCGACCGCGCAGCCGAGCGCGAGCGTGCCGAGGGTCACCGCCAGGGCGACCCGTCGGGGGTCGACGTCGAGCAGGCGCACCGCCCGGCGCAGGGTCCCGCGCGGGGGTGCCGGACGTGGCGTGCTCATGCTGCTCCCGGGGTCGTGGCGGGGACCGGGCCGGGGGCTGCCGCCGCGGCGACGGGCACCACCACGTCGGCGCGTGCGGCGAGCGACGGCCGGTGGGCGACGAGCAGCACGGCGCTGCCGGCGGCCCGCAGCGCGTCGACGGTGCGCAGGACGACGCGTTCGCCGACGGCGTCCAGGTGCGCGGTCGGCTCGTCGAGCACGACCAGCGGGGTGGGGCGCAGCAGCGCCCGGGTGAGGGCGAGCCGCTGGCGCTGCCCGACGCTCAGGCCGGAGCCGCCCGCGCCGAGCCGGGTGCGCCAGCCGTCGGGGAGCCCGGCGACGACCGTGTCGAGGCCGGTGAGCGCGGCGGCCCGGTCCCGGTCCGCGCCGGCGGGGGAGCCGAGCACCTCGGCGACGGTCCCGGGCTCGAGCACGGGGCGCTGCGGCAGCCAGGTGACCTGCGACCAGTAGGAGCCGGGCTCCACCTCGCGCACGTCGACCCCCCGGCCGTCCGGGCCGAGGAGCTCCACCCGGCCCTCGTCGGGCTCGACCAGGCCCAGGACGACCTCGACGGCGGTGGTCTTGCCGACGCCCGACGGCCCCGTGAGCGCGACGACCCGGCCGGGGGCCAGCTCGAGGTCCAGCCCGTCGGGCGTCATCCCCCCGCGGCTGCGCACCCCCACGCCGTGCACGCGCACGCGCCCGGCCGACAGGTCCGGCGCGGGCGTGCTCCCGTGCGGGACGCCCGGGCCCTCGATGACCGCGAACGCCCGGTCGGCCGCGGCGATCCCGTCGGTGGAGGCGTGGAACTGCGCGCCGACCTGGCGCAGCGGTGCGAAGACCTCGGGGGCCAGCACCAGCACGGCCAGGCCGGTGACCAGGTCGATGTCGGCGTACACCAGGCGCAGGCCGACGCCGACGGCCACCAGCGCGACGCACAGCGTGGTCAGCAGCTCGAGCACCATGCCGGACAGGAACGCGATCCGCAGCGTCCCCGTCGTGGCCCGCCGGTGGGCGTCGCCCAGCTCCCGCACGCGGGCGCCGGGGCCGCGCTCGCGGCCGAACGCGCGCAGCGTGGGCAGGCCCGCGAGCAGGTCGAGCACCTGGGTGCCGAGCCGCTGCATGGTGGCCAGTCCCCGGGAGGACCGCCCCTGGGTCATGACGCCCACGAGCCACATGAACACCGGGACGAGCGGGAGCGTCCCGAGCAGGATCGCGAAGGAGATCCAGTCGAGCCCGAGCACGACGAGCAGCGTCGCGGGCGTGAGCGTCGCGGCGAGCACGAGCTGCGGGAGGTAGCGCACGAAGTACGGCTCGAGGGCGTCGAGGCCCCGGGTTGCCAGCGTGACGACCTCCGGGCCCTCGTGCGACCCGAGCAGCCGTGGGCCGGCGGCCGCCGCCCGGGCGACGACCTGCTCGCGCAGCTGCGCCACGGCCCGCGTCGCGGCCCGGTGCGCGTAGCGCTCCTGCACCCACGTGACGGCCGTGCGGGCCGCGACGACGCCGCCGAGCACCAGGACCGCACCCCCGAGCGCCGGCAGCGTCGCTCCGTCGGAGACGGCGCTGCCGAGCGCGCGGGCGAGGACGAGGGCCTGGACGACCACGAGGGCGCCGGTGAGCACGCCGAGCGCGACGGTGAGCGCCAGGTAGGTGCGCGCGGCGTGCGCGTGGCGCAGGAGCCGGGGGTCGAGGGGCTTCACGCGGACCAGGAGACCACGTCAGTCGCGGGCGACGACGCGCTCGAACGTCAGGCCGATGTGGTCGGGGATGTGCTCGACCGTGAGGCGCTTGCGGAACACCCAGTACGTCCAGCCCTGGTAGAGCAGCACGATCGGGGTGAGGATCACCGCGACCCACGTCATGACGGTCAGCGTGTAGTCGGTGGAGGAGGCGTTCTCGACCGTCAGGGAGTTCGCGGGGTCGAACGCGGGCATCACGGCCGGGAACATGGCCCCGAAGATGAGCACGACGGCGGCGACGATCGCGACGGCCGAGGCGCCGAACGCCAGGCCCTCGCGGCGGGTCCGGGTGGCGGCGACGAGCAGCACGAGAGCCGCGGCGGCGACGAGCACCGCACCCCAGGTCCACACGTTGCGCGAGTAGGCCAGCTGCGCCCACACGGCCCAGCCGCCGGCGAGGACGAGCGTCACGACGGAGCTGCGGGCCGCGAACGACGCCGCGCGCTCGCGCATGTCGCCGTCGGTCTTCATCGCGAGGAACGCGGCGCCGTGCGTGAGGAAGATCGACATCGTCACCAGGCCGCCGAGCAGCGCGAACGGCGAGAGCAGGGCGAAGAAGCCGCCGACGTACTGGTGGTCGGCGTCGAGCTCGACGCCCCGCACCAGGTTGGCGAACGCGACGCCCCAGAGCACGGACGGCAGGAACGAGCCGAAGACCAGCGCCCGGTCCGCCCAGGCGCGCCAGCGGTCGTCGTTGATCTTGCCGCGCCACTCGAACGCCACGACGCGCACGATGAGGGCGACGAGGATGAGGAACAGCGGCAGGTAGAAGCCGGAGAACAGCGTGGCGTACCACTCGGGGAACGCGGCGAAGGTCGCGCCGCCCGCGGTGAGCAGCCAGACCTCGTTGCCGTCCCAGACGGGGCCGATGGTGTTGATCATCAGCCGGCGCTCCTTCTCCCGGCGGGCCTTGTCGCCCCGGGGGAGGATCGCGAGCAGCATGCCGACACCGAAGTCGAACCCCTCGAGGACGAGGTAGCCGGTCCACAGGACGGCGATGAGGAGGAACCAGACGGTCGAGAGCTCCATGGCGGTCGTCGTCTCCTCAGTAGGCGAAGGACAGCGGGCGGTCGGTGCCGTCCGTCGGCCTGTTGTCGGGGTTGTCGGGGCTGGGGTCCTTCTCGGTGTCGGCGACGCCTTCCACCGCGTACCGCTTCATGAGGCGGAACCAGGCGACCGCGAGCACGCCGTACAGGGCGGTGAAGCCGATCATCGAGAACCACACCATGCCGGGGCTGACGACCTCGCTGACGCCCCGCGCGGTGAGCAGCCAGACGCCGTCGACGCCGGACGGGTCGGGGTTGGGTGCCACGACCCACGGCTGGCGGCCCATCTCGGTGAAGATCCAGCCGAAGGCCGACGCCAGGAACGGCGTAGCGATCGCAGCGATCCCGAGCCGGCCGAACCACACCTTGCCGGTGACGGACCCCTTGCGGCGCAGCAGCCACAGCGCGGCCAGCGCGAGCGCGGCGGAGCCGACGCCGAGACCGATCATGAGCCGGAACGACCAGTAGGTCACGAAGAGGTTGGGGTAGAACTGCGTCGACTCGTCGACGGTGGGCTCGACGCCGTTCTCGGCCTCCCAGGTGGTGATCCACTCGGTGTACTCGGCCTGCAGCTCCTCGACGCCGCGGATCGGCGCGTCGAACGTCCCGGTCGCCAGGAACGAGGTCAGGCCCGGGATCTCGATGAGGTGCCGGACGCCGTCGCAGTCGTTGTTCAGGTCGCCCACCGTGAGGATCGAGAAGGCGGCGCCGCCCTCGGTGGACTCGCACAGCCCTTCGGCGGCGGCCATCTTGGCGGGCTGCTGCTCGAACATCAGCTTGGCCTGCCAGTCGCCCGTGACCGCGACGCCCGCGCCCGAGACCAGCATGGTCACCAGGCCGAGCACCACCGCCGGGCGGTAGACGTCGCGGGCGGTGGCCTCGTCGCCGGCGCGGACCAGGCGCACCATCCACCAGGCGGCGATCCCGGCGACGAAGGTGCCCGCCGTGAGGAACGCGGCGGAGATCGTGTGCGGGAACGCGGCGAGCACGGTGGGGTTGGACAGCACCGCGCCGATGTCGACCATCTCCGCGCGGCCGGTCTCCATGTTGAAGATCGTGCCGACCGGGTGCTGCATCCAGGAGTTCGCCGCGAGGATGAAGAACGCCGACAGGTTCGTGGCGATCGCGACCGCCCAGATGCACGCGAGGTGGATCCTCTTGGGCAGCTTGTCCCAGCCGAAGATCCACAGCCCCAGGAACGTCGACTCGACGAAGAACGCGGCGAGGGCCTCCATGGCCAGCGGTGCGCCGAACACGTCGCCCACGAAGCGCGAGTACTCGGACCAGTTCATGCCGAACTGGAACTCCTGCACGATGCCGGTGGCGACGCCGATCGCGAAGTTGATCAGCAGGAGCTTGCCGAAGAACTTGGTCAGGCGCAGCCACCGCTCGTTGCCGGTGCGGTACCACGCCGTCTGCATGATCGCGACGAGCGGCGACAGGCCGATCGTCAGCGGCACGAAGATGAAGTGGTAGACGGTGGTGATGCCGAACTGCCAGCGGGCCAGGTCGAGGGCGTCCACGTGGGTCTCCGTGGTGGTGCGGGCGGGGGGTCTGCCGCGACGGGTGGGGCGGGCGGCGCGCCCGTCGCGGACGGTCGTGCAGCCGTTCTGGGAACGGTAGGACGAGAGCCCTCGGGAGGCCAGGACCAAGGTCCCGGGTGCTGACGAGACGTCGTCTCCCGGGGGTCGTCCTGCGCGTGGCGGTCGTCACGCGGGCGGGTCCGTGACCCGGCCGGCGCCGCCCGGCCGCGTCGGCAGGCGTGTCAGAGGCCCTGTGCGATACTGACGCACGGCCCTGACGCCCACACCGCCAGGTCCGAACGAGCTCGCCGCACCGACGTCCCGTGCAGCCAGCCGCCGCCCCGCCCTCGTCGTCATCCGGATCCTCCGGGTCGCGAGCAGGCCCGGCAGGCGATGGCGCCGCGGCCGGGGGCGGTGGCCGTGACCGACGACTTCCGTCGCCGCCAGAGCGCGCGACGACCGACCGCCCGGGGGCGTACGACGTGTGGACGGGGCCTCCCGGTACACAGGAGCACCCCGCGTGACCCACGAGACCACCCCCGACAGCACGGCAGCGACGACGACGGACGGGGGAGCGGCGCCGGCGCCGCGACGCCGCCGACGGGTGACGCGCGACGTGACGACCCCGGCCCCCGTGACGCAGGCCCCGCCCGCTCCCGTGGCGGACGCCGCCACCGACGACGTCACGACCGACGACGCCACGACCGACGAGGGTCTGCCGACGAACGCAGCCGCCGAGACCGTCACGGACGTCGAGGCGACGCCCGAGGCTGTCGACGACGTGCCGGCCGCCGTGGCCGAGCCCGTCGCCGCCCCGCCCGCGCCCCGTGCGCGCCGGTCCCGTCGCGTCTCCCGCACGGTCGTGGTCGCTCCCGGTGACGAGGCTCCGGCCGTCACGGTCGCCGTCACGCCCGAGCCTGTCGCCGTCGTCCCCGCGGCCGACCCGGCGGCCGCCGCCGTGGCCGGGCCGACCGACGTCGCCCCCGCCGCCGAGGTGGCGGTCGCGTCCGACGACGCGGCGCCCGAGGCCGCCGCGCCGGTGCGCCGTCGGCGGCGCGCCGGCCGTGCCACCGGTGCGGTGGGCGCTGCGGGCGCCGAGCAGGCCGACGCACCGGGTGGCGCGCCGACGGTCGTCGAGCCGGCCGCCGTCGTCCCCGCCGCCGACGTCCCCGCCGACGCCGACGCCCCGGCGGACGCGCCCCGCAGCAGGACCGGTGCCGGCCGCCGCAGCCGCCGTAAGACCGCCGAGCCGGCGGCGCCCGCCGACGAGGCGGCGGCTCCCGCGGCCCTCGCGGTCGCCGACGTGACGGCCGGTGCCGCCGACGACGAGCCCGCGCGCTCGCTCGACGTGCTCGCCGAGTTCCGTGCCGCCGCCCCGGTCACCGGCGAGCAGCAGCCGCCCGCCCGCGCCCGCCTGGCCACGACGGCGGTGCTCTTCCAGTCGCCCGAGGCGTCGACGCGCCCGCGCCGCCGCCGGGCGCAGGCCTCCACGGGCTCGCCCGAGGAGATCTCGCAGGCGGCCCACGCCGAGGAGCCGGTGGCGCCCGAGCAGGTCGACGAGACCGTCGTGCCCGCCGAGCAGCCGGCCGAGCAGGAGAGCGCCGGCCGCGGCCGCCGTCGTGGCCGTGGCGGGCGCAGCCGGTCGCGCCGCGACGAGCAGGTCGCGGACGACGTGACCGTCGAGGACGTGCCCGGGGCAGGTGCCCCCTCCGCGACCGACGCGCAGGACGCCGACGTCGACGACGTCGACCCCGACGACCTCGCGGACGACGCCACGGGTGACGGCGACGACGACGGCAGCACGCCCCGTCGCCGTCGGCGCCGCGGTGGTCGCGGACGCCGCGGTCGCACCGACGCCGCGGGCGCCGACGAGGACGACGCGAGCGCGGACGAGGGCGAGGACGAGCAGCCCGCGGACGGCGAGGCGTCCGACGACGACGCCGCGGGCGACGACGAGCAGGGCGGCTCCAGCCGCCGGCGCCGTCGTCGGCGTCGCGGGTCGCGTGCGGAGACCGGCGAGGCCGAGCCCCGCCGTCGCCCGGCCTCCGACGAGGTCACCGCCCTGCGGGGGTCGACGCGCCTGGAGGCCAAGCGGCAGCGTCGGCGGGAGGGCCGTGACGCCGGCCGCCGCCGTCAGATCATCACGGAGTCCGAGTTCCTCGCCCGGCGCGAGTCGGTCGAGCGCACCATGGTCGTGCGCGAGCGGGCCGGGCGCACGCAGATCGCGGTGCTCGAGGACGGCGTGCTCGTCGAGCACTACGTCTCCCACCAGGCCCAGGCCTCGATGGTCGGCAACGTGTACCTGGGGCGCGTGCAGAACGTGCTCCCGAGCATGGAGGCTGCGTTCGTCGACGTCGGCAAGGGCCGCAACGCGGTGCTGTACGCCGGCGAGGTCAACTGGGACGCGGCCGGGCTCGAGGGCCAGCCGCGGCGCATCGAGCAGGCCCTCAAGTCGGGCGACCCCGTGCTCGTCCAGGTCACCAAGGACCCGATCGGTCACAAGGGCGCGCGCCTGACGAGCCAGGTCACGCTCGCGGGCCGCTACCTGGTGTACGTGCCGGGCGGCGGCATGACCGGCATCAGCCGCAAGCTCCCCGACACCGAGCGCTCCCGTCTCAAGAAGATCCTGCGTGACGTCGTCCCGGACTCGGCGGGCGTCATCGTGCGGACCGCGGCCGAGGGGGCGAGCGAGGAGGAGCTCACCGCCGACATCGCGCGCCTGCAGGGCCAGTGGGAGGCCATCGAGAAGAAGTCCCGCACGGCGTCGGCCCCGGCGCTGCTGCAGGGGGAGCCCGACATGGCCATCCGCGTGGTCCGGGACATCTTCAACGACGACTTCTCGACCCTGGTCGTCCAGGGCGACGACGCGCACGCCACGATCGCGTCCTACGTCGGCGACCTGGCCCCGGACCTCGCGACCAAGGTGTCCAAGTGGACCGGGACGCAGGACCTGTTCACCGTGCACCGCGTCGACGAGCAGCTCGCCAAGGGCATGGACCGCAAGGTGTGGCTGCCGTCGGGCGGCTCCCTGGTCATCGACCGCACCGAGGCGATGACCGTCGTCGACGTCAACACCGGCAAGTTCACCGGCGCCGGCGGGACGCTCGAGGAGACGGTCACGCGCAACAACCTCGAGGCCGCCGAGGAGATCGTCCGGCAGCTGCGCCTGCGGGACATCGGCGGGATCATCGTCATCGACTTCATCGACATGGTGCTCGAGTCGAACCGTGACCTCGTGCTGCGCCGCCTCGTGGAGTGCCTCGGCCGCGACCGCACCAAGCACCAGGTGGCCGAGGTCACGTCGCTCGGCCTGGTGCAGATGACGCGCAAGCGCGTGGGCCAGGGGCTGGTCGAGGCCTTCAGCGAGACGTGCGAGCACTGCCACGGGCGCGGCTTCATCGTGCACACCGACCCGGTGGAGAAGAACGTGCGCCCCGACGCGGGAGCCGCCCAGGCCCCCGCCGAGGGCGAGTCCAAGCGCTCGCGGCGCAAGCGCGCCACGGCGGAGCAGGCCGCGCCGGCGGCCGCGCTGCCGACGGTGCCCGTGCTCCCCGAGGCCCGGGAGGCGGTCAAGGCCACCCTCGCCACGATCGCCGCCGCGGCGGCGCACGCCCACGAGCACGAGCACGACCGCCACGAGGCCGCGGACGGCCCCGCCGAGGAGACGCCGACCACGACGCAGGACGTCGTCGCTGCTGCGACGGACGAGCCCGCGCCGGCCGAGCGGCTCGACGTCCTCGCCGAGCTGGCCTCGACCGGCCGCCTCGCGGTCGACCCGGAGCCGACCTCGGCGGGCGACCCCGTGCTCGAGCTGCACGCGGTCGCCCCGGAGGTCTTCGCGGTCGACGAGGCCGAGGACGAGGCCGTCACGCCGGAGCCCGTGGACGACGAGCAGGAGCACGCCGCGCCGCCGGCCGAGGAGGCGCCCGGCGCGCCGGCGGCCGACGGGCAGGCCTCGGACGAGCAGGTGCCCGACGAGCCCGAGGCGGGCACGGTGCCCTGAGCGCGCGGGCGGACGCCGCGCACCGGACGGGTTTGACCCCGGCCGAGCGGGTCCGTACGCTAGAACGTCGGTGCGTCGCGTGCGTGCTGGTCGGGCCTGCTGGTTCAGCACGGTCCGCACCGCCGCCGCGCAGCCGCTCCGGACGCCGACGCGAACCCCCATCCTCACGGGTCGGGTGGCGCGCGGGCACCGGCCGACGGTGAGCAAGTGGAAGACCAGCAGGGCCCGGGCAGGGTCCGGCAGACCAGCAGGGTCCGACGAGCAGAGATGAGCAGCAACGTGGTGTACGCGATCGTGAAGGCTGGCGGCCGCCAGGAGAAGGTCGCGGTGGGCGACGTCGTCGTCGTCGACCGCCTCGCCGCGCAGGCCGGTGCGACGGTCGAGCTGCCCGCGCTGCTCCTCGTCGACGGCGACAAGGTGACGACGGACGCTGCGGCGCTCGCCGCGATCACCGTCACCGCGGAGGTCGTCCGGGACGAGAAGGGCCCGAAGATCGACATCCTCAAGTACAAGAACAAGACCGGCTACCGCAAGCGCCAGGGTCACCGTCAGCGGCTGACCCGCCTGAAGGTCACCGGCATCAAGTGACCCGACGGCCGCACCGCGGCCCTCGAACCATCGTCTGAGCACGCAGAGAGCAGGGCAGTCATGGCACACAAGAAGGGCGCGAGCTCCTCGCGCAACGGTCGCGACTCCAACGCGCAGCGCCTCGGCGTCAAGCGCTTCGGCGGTCAGGTCGTCAAGGCCGGCGAGATCATCGTCCGCCAGCGCGGCACGCACTTCCACCCCGGCGCGAACGTCGGCCGTGGCGGCGACGACACGCTCTTCGCGCTGACCGCCGGGGCCGTGGCCTTCGGCACCCGTCGCGGCCGCAAGGTCGTCGACATCGTCGCGAGCCTCTGAGGTCTCGCGGCACCTGAACGCTGCACGAAGGGGCGCACCGGTGCGGTGCGCCCCTTCGTCGTTCGACCGCAGCCCGGTCCGCCACCGCTGATCGGGCACACGTGCACGGCCCTGCGCCGACGCACACCCGGGAACCGTGACGGTCCCGGCTACAGGACGGGAGGTCCGCCGTGGCGACGTTCGTCGACCGTGTCGTGCTGCACGCGACCGGCGGTGACGGTGGGCACGGGTGCGCCTCCATCCACCGCGAGAAGTTCAAGCCCCTCGCAGGGCCGGACGGCGGGAACGGCGGGAACGGCGGTTCCGTCGTGCTCGAGGTCGACCCGCAGGTCACCACGCTGCTGCCGTTCCACCACCTGCCGCACCGGCACGCGCCCAACGGCACGCAGGGCATGGGCGACCACCGCAACGGCTCCACGGGCACGGACCTCGTGCTCGGCGTGCCGGACGGGACGGTCGTGAAGTCGCCGCAGGGCGAGGTCCTCGCCGACCTCGTCGGCCTCGGGGCGCGCTACGTCGTGGCCGCCGGCGGCCGTGGCGGTCTCGGCAACGCCGCGCTGGCCTCGGCCCGGCGCAAGGCGCCCGGCTTCGCGCTCCTCGGCGAGCCCGGCGACGAGGCGGACGTGGTGCTCGAGCTCAAGACGATCGCGGACGTCGCGCTCGTCGGCTTCCCGTCGGCGGGCAAGTCCAGCCTCGTCGCCGCGGTGTCGGCCGCCCGCCCCAAGATCGCGGACTACCCGTTCACGACCCTGGTCCCCAACCTGGGCGTGGTGCAGGCCGGCGACGCCCGCTACACCGTCGCCGACGTGCCGGGGCTGATCCCGGGTGCGTCGCAGGGCAAGGGGCTGGGCCTGGAGTTCCTCCGGCACATCGAGCGGTGCGCGGTCGTGGTGCACGTGCTGGACTGCGCGACGCTGGAGCCCGGCCGCGACCCGGTGAGCGACCTGGACGTCATCGAGGCCGAGCTGGCCGCCTACGCGGAGGACCTCGAGGTCGCGGCGGGCGGCGTCCCGCTCGCGCAGCGTCCGCGCGTCGTGGTGCTCAACAAGGTCGACGTGCCCGAGGCGCTCGAGCTCGCCGAGCTCGTGCGGCCCGAGCTCGAGGCCCGCGGGCTGCCGGTGCACGAGGTCTCGACCGCGAGCCACGTGGGCCTGCGCGCCCTGACCTTCGCGCTGGCCGAGCAGGTCGAGGCCGCGCGCCGCGCCGCGCCGGCACCGGAGCCGACCCGCGTCGTGCTGCGCCCCCGCGCGGTCGACGAGAGCGGGTTCACGGTCACGCGGCGCGAGCAGGGCGGCGCCGTGTGGTTCTCGGTGCGCGGCGAGAAGCCCGAGCGGTGGGTCCGCCAGACGGAGTTCACCAACGACGAGGCCGTCGGCTACCTGGCCGACCGGCTCGCCCGCCTGGGCGTCGAGGACCAGCTGTTCGCCGCCGGCGCCGTCGCGGGCGACGAGGTCCGCATCGGTCCTGACGAGAACTCGGTGGTCTTCGACTGGGAGCCGACGCTGCTCACCGGCAGCGAGCTGCTGGGCGGGCCCCGTGGCACCGACCTGCGCCTGGAGGACCGCAGCCGTCCCACGCGCGGGGAGAAGCGCCAGGAGTACAAGGAGCGCATGGACGCGAAGTCGGCGGCCCGTGCCGAGCTGTGGACCGAGCGCGAGGCCGGCGTCTGGACCGACGAGGGCTGAGCCCCTCCCCACCCCGGTCGTGCACCGGCCGGGGTGGTGCACGGACGTCCGGCCCGTGGCCGTCGGGGCGGCGCCCGGCCCCGGCGCGGCATCATGGCCCGCGTGAGTGCTGCAGCGCTGACCGGTCGGGACCAGCTCGCGTCCGCCGGTCGTCTCGTCGTCAAGGTCGGCTCGTCCTCGCTGACGACCCCCGACGGGCACCTCGACCCCGGGCGCCTCGACGCCGTCGTCGCGCTCCTGGCCGCACGGCGGGCGGCGGGCACGCAGGTGGTGCTGGTCTCGTCGGGCGCGATCGCCGCCGGCATCGGACCCCTGGGTCTGGCGGCCCGGCCGCGCGACCTCGCGACGCAGCAGGCGGCCGCGTCGGTCGGGCAGGGCCTGCTCGTGGCCCACTACACGCGGGCGTTCGCCGGCCACGGGCTCGGGGTCGCGCAGGTGCTGCTCACCGCGGAGGACACCTGGCGGCGCGGGCGGTACCGCAACGCGCACCGCGCGCTGACGCGGCTGCTGGACCTCGGCGTCGTGCCGATCATCAACGAGAACGACGCCGTGGCTACGGACGAGATCCGGTTCGGCGACAACGACCGGCTCGCGGCGCTCGTCTCGCACCTCGTGCACGCCGACGCGCTCGCGCTGCTGACCGACGTCGACGCGCTCTACACGGGCCCGCCGTCGCGGCCGGGGTCGCGACGCGTCGCCCACGTGCAGGGTCCCGAGGACCTCGCGGGCCTCGACGTGACGGCCCGGGGCAGCGCGGTGGGCACCGGCGGCATGGTCACCAAGCTCGACTCGGTGTCGATCGCGACGCAGTCGGGTGTGCCCGTCGTGCTGACCTCGGCGGCGCGCGCCGCCGAGGCGTTCGCGGGCGAGGACGTCGGGACGTGGTTCGCGGCCACGGGGCGCCGGGCGTCGATCCGGCTGCTGTGGCTCGCCCACGCGGCCCGTACGCGGGGACGCCTCGTGCTCGACGACGGTGCGGTGCGTGCGGTCGTCGAGCGGCGCACGTCGCTGCTGCCCGCGGGCGTCACGCACGTCGAGGGCGTGTTCGAGGCCGGTGACGCGGTGGACCTGGTCGACCCGCTCGGCGTGGTCGTGGCGCGCGGGCTCGTGGCGTACGGGTCGGACGAGGTCCCGCAGCTGCTCGGCCGGTCCACCGGCGAGCTGCGCGGCGCCCTCGGCCCCGGCTGGGACCGGGAGCTCGTGCACCGCGACGACCTCGTGCTCGTGCGGCGCGGACGGCACCGGGTGCCCCGCGACGACCGGACTACCCTGGGCCCATGAGCCTCACCGTGGACCCGGGCGCCCCGACCACCGCCACCGGCGCGGCGCCGGCCCCGCGGTCGCCGGACGCCGACGCCGTCACCCAGGTCCGGGACGTCGCGACGCGGGCGAAGGTGGCCTCCCGGCGCCTGGCGACCGCCACGCGCGCCACGAAGGACGCGGCCCTGCACGCGATGGCCGACGCGCTCGTCGCCGCCACCGCCGACCTCGTCGCGGCCAACGCCGCCGACCTGGAGCGGGGACGGGCGCAGGGCATGACGCCCGGCCTGCTCGACCGCCTCACGCTCGACGCCGCGCGCGTGGCCGCCATCGCCGACGCGCTGCGCGAGCTCGCCGGGCTGCCCGACCCCGTGGGGGAGGTCGTGCGCGGCTCGACGCTGCCCAACGGCCTGCGCCTGCGGCAGCTGCGGGTGCCCATGGGTGTCGTCGGCATGATCTACGAGGCGCGCCCGAACGTCACCGTCGACGCGGCGGGCCTGGCGCTCAAGAGCGGCAACGCCGTGGTCCTGCGCGGCGGGTCCGCCGCGGCGGCGAGCAACGCGGCGGTCGTCGCCGTCCTGGCCGACGCGCTGCGGGGCCAGGGGCTGCCTGGCGACCTGGTCCAGTCCATCGACGCGTGGGGCCGCGAGGGCGCGGTCGCGCTCATGCACGCGCGGGGCCTGGTCGACGTGCTCGTCCCGCGCGGCGGGGCCGACCTCATCGCGACGGTCGTGCGCGAGTCGACCGTGCCGGTGATCGAGACCGGCGTCGGCAACGTGCACGTGTACGTCGACGCGGCCGCCGACCTGGGGCAGGTCCTGCCGATCGTGCTCAACGCCAAGACGCAGCGCGTCGGCGTGTGCAACGCCGTCGAGACGCTCCTCGTGCACGACGACGTCGCCGACGAGCTGCTGCCGTCCCTGCTCGCGGCGCTCGCCGACGCGGGCGTCACGATCCACGCGGACGAGCGCACGCGGCGGCTGGCGCCCGAGGAGGTCGCGGTCGTGCCCGCGACCGACGAGGACTGGGCCACGGAGTACCTGTCCCTCGACCTCGCGGTCCGGGTCGTGCCGGACCTGGACGAGGCGCTCGAGCACATCCGGCGGTGGAGCTCGGGGCACACCGAGGCGATCCTCACCAACGACCTCGCGGCGAGCGAGCGGTTCGTGGCCGAGGTCGACTCCGCCGCGGTGATGGTCAACGCCTCGACCCGTTTCACCGACGGGGGGCAGCTCGGCCTGGGCGCGGAGATCGGGATCTCGACGCAGAAGCTGCACGCCCGCGGGCCCATGGGGCTGGCCGAGCTCACGACGACGAAGTGGGTCGTGCACGGCGAGGGTCACGTCCGCCCGTGACGCGCAGCACCTGGACCGACACGCACGTGTGACGTCGCACGCGACCGCCCGCACGCCCCGGACCGGCGTCCGGGTCGTGCGACACTGGGGCGCTGCGCCGCCGACGCCGGTGCAGGACGACAGCAACCACCACGAGGAGGATCGACCGTGCACGCTGCACTGATCGCCGCGGCCGAGGAGGCCGCGCACGGGAACGAGCTGCCGTTCGCGCCGGAGGTGTTCGGCGTCGGGGGCTTCGTGGGTCTGCTCGCGCTGCTGCTCATCACCTACGCCTTCCGCTCCGTCGGGTCGCGCCACTGACCGTGCAGGACGCAGCGCAGGGCCGAGCCCGCACCCGGCTGGGGGTGATGGGCGGCACGTTCGACCCCGTCCACCACGGCCACCTGGTCGCGGCGAGCGAGGCCGCCGCGCAGTTCGACCTCGACGAGGTCGTCTTCGTACCCACGGGCCAGCCGTCGTTCAAGCAGGACCGCGACGTCACGGTCGCCGAGCACCGCTACCTCATGACGGTGATCGCCACGGCGTCGAACCCGCGGTTCACCGTCAGCCGGGTCGACGTCGACCGGGTCGGTCTGACGTACACGGTCGACACGTTGAGGGACCTGCGCGCGCAGCGTCCCGAGGCCGACCTGTACTTCATCACCGGGGCCGACGCCGTCGCGCAGATGCTGACGTGGAAGGATGCTGCCGAGCTCTTCGAGATGGCGCGGTTCGTGGCGGTCAGCCGCCCCGGGCACGCGCTGTCCGTCGCCGGTCTGCCCGCCGGGCGGATCGACGTCCTGGAGGTCCCCGCCCTGGCGATCTCCTCGACCGACGTCCGTGCGCGTGCCCGCGCGGGGAAGCCGGTCTGGTACCTCGTCCCGGACGGGGTGGTCCAGTACATCGCCAAGCACAGGTTGTATCGAGGTCGCCATGAGTGAACCGGGAGAGCGCCGCCGCCGTCGTGAGATGGAGCGGTCGGCCCAGCAAGGTCCGGGCGGTCCCGTGCCGCCGCGCGACGACGCGGACGCCGCGCGCCGGGCAGGCCGTGCGGCCCCGGCGCCGTCCGGCACGCCGTCGTGGTCCGCGGGGCCGGGAGCCGCCGACCCCGACGGGTCGCGCTCGCGCCGGTCGTACCGTGACGCGAACCTCGACCCGGCGTCCGCGCCGCGTCCCGCCACACCGCCGGCGGCCCGTCCGATGCCCGCGCCCGGCCCTCCGGCCGGCAGGCCCGCGGGGCCCGGTGGGCGCGCGCCCTGGGAGCAGCCCGCACCTCAGGGGCCCGGCGCCCCGGGCGGGCGCTTCGCCGGCCCGTCGCCGACCGGCGCTCCGGGCCCGCAGGCGTCGCCCGGCGGCCCGTCCGGCTGGTCCGGTGGCGCGCCTGCGCCCGCACGTCGGCCCGCACCGTCCGGCCCCGGTGCGCCGGGTGGCCCCGGCGCGCCGTCCGGCCCCGGCGCGCCGAGCGACGGCCGGTCGTGGGGCGGGCGGGGACCCGCCGAGCCTGCGTCGCCGTCAGGGCCGGGCTGGACCTCGTCGGCCCCCGCCGCCGGTGCGCCGCGGACCTCGGCCTGGGGCGCGCCGACGTCGGCTCCGGCCGGTGCCCCGTCCGGGGCGCCGCCCCGGACCTCCACCCCCGGTCCCGGTCCCGGAGGACCCTCCGGCTGGACGCCGGGCCAGCCGGCACCCGCGCCCGAGGACACGCCGCGGCCCGTCTGGGCGTCGTCGGCACCTGCGGCGGCGCCCGCGGCCGCACCCGGACGGTCGACGGGACGCTCGACCGCACCAGGCCGTGCCACCGTCGACGGACCGGGCGCCCCCGAGGGTGCGTGGCCCGGCGCAGGGGTCGGCGAGCAGCCCGCGGCCGCCTCGCGCGGATGGTCCCCGGAGGAGGACGACGACGAGGACGACGAGCCGCGCCGCCACCCGTACACGTGGCTGCACCTGCTCGTGCTGGCCCTGGTCGCCTTCGTCCTCGGCTTCCTCATCATGCTGCTGCTGATCAACCGGCAGGACGACGCCGCGGCCGCGGCGCAGGCGCTCGCGCCCTGGGCGCCGCTCGCGGGCCCCGCCCTGAGATGACCCGGCCGACGGCACCTGGCCGCGCCCCTCGCGCGGCCAGGTGCCGTCATGGCCGACCCCGACCGTCCGTCCCGTGCACCGCACGGGACGGTGCACGCCCCGACGCGCCGCCCGACCGGGCGGGGTGCCCCTCACCCCTGGAGGACCTGTGACCGCGAGCGACCGCGCGCTGGAGCTGGCCGTTGCTGCTGCGCATGCCGCGTCCGACCTCAAGGCGCAGGAGATCATCGCGCTCGACGTGAGCGAGCAGCTGGTGCTCACCGACGTCTTCCTCATCGCCTCCGGCACCAACGAGCGGCAGGTCGGCGGCATCGTCGACGCCGTCGAGGAGCGCCTGCACGCGCTGGGCGCCAAGCCGGTGCGCCGCGAGGGCAAGGCGCAGGGCCGGTGGGTGCTCATCGACTTCGGCGAGATCGTCGTGCACGTGCAGCACGCCGAGGACCGCGTCTACTACGCCCTGGAGCGGCTCTGGAAGGACTGCCCCGTGGTCGAGCTCCCGCCGGAGGCGCGCGGCGAGCAGCAGGACGCGTGAGCGGCGCGCTGCTGCTCTGGCGGCACGGGCGCACGGCGTACAACGCCGGCGCGCGGCTGCAGGGGCAGGTCGACATCCCCCTCGACGAGGTCGGCCGCTGGCAGGCGCGCACGGCAGCGGCGACGATCCGCCGCCGGTACGCCCCGGCGCGGGTCGTGGCGTCGGACCTCTCGCGCGCGGCCGACACGGCGCGCGCGCTCGGCACGCTGCTGGACCTGCCCGTCGAGCTGGACCCGCGGCTGCGCGAGCGCGGGTTCGGCGAGTGGGAGGGCATGGCGGGGCACGAGATCGAGGCGCGGTGGCCGCAGGAGTACGCGCGCTGGCGGGCGGGGTCCGACCCGCAGGGCGTCGGTGCCGAGTCCCGTGCCCAGGTGGCGGCCCGTGTGGGCGGTGCCGTGCGTGAGCACGCCTCCGACGTCGTGGACGGTCGCACGCTGGTCGTGGTGTCCCACGGTGCGGCCATCGGCTCGGTCGTCGCCGACCTGCTCGACCAGCCGCCGGGCTGGCGCGGGGTGTCCGGGCTGCGCAACGCCCACTGGGCCGAGCTGGCGCACGGGCCGTCCTCGACGCCGCGCTGGCGGCTGCTCGGGTTCAACCTCGGGCCGACGGACGCGTCGTCGGACTGGGACGCCGGACCGGACGTGCCGCCGGCCCCGGAGACGGCCGACGACAGCACCCGGGACCCCGATTAGCGTTTCGGGGCTCCTTCGTCCTAAAGTATCCAGGCGCCCCACGGGGCGCACGAGGCCCGGCAACGGGTCACGGGGCTGTGGCGCAGCTGGTAGCGCACCTGCATGGCATGCAGGGGGTCAGGGGTTCGAGTCCCCTCAGCTCCACCCGTCGACGAAGGCCCGCACACCACGGTGTGCGGGCCTTCGTCGTGCACGGGCCGGGGCCGGTCAGCCGGTCGCCGACGACCACAGGGTCGAGCCGTCGGCGGCGCGGACGCGGGCCGTGGGGGTGCCGGTCAGGTCGAGGTCCACGTCGAGGTGGTCGGACCCGTCCCGGGCGGTCGAGCGGTACGTGCAGCGGGCGTTCTCGACGGCGACCACCTGCGTCCGGGCGTCGACGAGCCACGGGTGGCGGCGGCGCAGCCCGATCAGCTGCTGGTGGGCGCGCAGCACGTGGGTGCCCCAGGGGGCGAGGTCGGCGGGGTCGTCGGGGAACGCCGGGCGGACGGCGTCGTCGCCGCCGACGCGGTCCTCCTTGACGCCGGTGAAGCCGTGCTCGTCGCCGGCGTAGACGGACGGGACGCCCGCGAGGGTCATCAGCACGGCCGCTGCGACGACGGCGCCGTCCTGGCCGACGCGGCTGGCGATGCGCGTCACGTCGTGGTTGCCGACGAACGTCTGCGGGACGAAGTGGTCCAGGAGCGCATCGTGCCGGCCCAGCGTCCAGGCCAGCTCGTGCAGGTTGCGGTCGACGAGGCTGGACCAGACGGCCTTCCACAGCTCGTACTGCGTGACCGTGTCGACACCGCTGGCCTGCACGAACGCCGGGTAGTCGCCGTGGATGACCTCGCCGAGGACCCAGGCGTCGGGGTGCGCGGCGCGCACGCGGGGGAGGACCTGCGCCCAGAACGCGGGGTCGACCGAGTAGGCCGCGTCGAGGCGCCAGCCGTCGGCGCCGCGGTCGAGCCACCAGGTCATGACGTCGACGACGAGGTCCACGGTCGCCGGGTGCGCGTGGTCGAGGCGTACGAGCTGGTCGTGCCCCTCGAACACCCGCGGGCGCGGGCCGCCGGGTGCGTCGCGGTCGACGTCGACGACGTCGCCCTCGGGCTCGCCGCGCAGGGCCGCGGCGACGGCGGGGTGGTCGCGGCCGACGTGGCTGAAGACGCCGTCGAGGACGACGCGCAGGCCGCGCGCGTGGCACGCGGCGATCAGGTCGTCGAGGTCGCTGTCGCCGCCGAGGCGCGGGTCCACGGCGCGGTGGTCGAGGGTGTCGTACCCGTGGGTCGAGGAGCGGAAGACCGGTCCGAGCAGGAGGCCGGACGCGCCCAGCGCGACGGCGTGGTCGAGCCACCCGAGCAGGCGGCGCAGGCGCGGGCCGGGGGAGGGGTCGGGCTCGTGCACGGGGGCCCCGCAGAAGCCGAGCGGGTAGACGTGCCACAGGACGGCGTGCTCGACCCAGCCCACGGGTACCTCCTACTGAGTTGATCTCACTAACAGTGCCACCGTACCCCGCGGCCGTAGGGTGTGCCAGTGACACGACGCGACGCCCGCCCGCGCCGCCGCCTGGACCCGCAGGAGCGGCGCGAGGCCCTGCTGGCCGCGGCGGCGGACGTCTTCGCCGGTCAGGGCTATGCCGCGGCCACGATGGGTGCCGTCGCCGCCGCCGCCGACGCGTCCGAGGCGCTGGTCTACCGGTACTTCGCCGGCAAGGACGAGCTGTACGCCGCGGTGCTCGCGCGCGAGGTCGACGCGCTCGTCGCCGCCGAGGCGCGGGCCCTGTCGGCCCTGCACCCGGGGGTGCCCGTGCGCGACCGCGTCCGGGCCGTCGTGCTGACCCGGCTCGACCGCGCCGCGGTCGACCCCGACGCGTGGCTGCGGCACGTCCGGCACCCCGCCGCCGAGCCGGTGGCCGCCGGGGTCGTGCGCGCCCGCGCCCACGCCGAGCGGGTGGCGCGCGTCGGGGCCCTGCTCGTGCCCCGCGCCGACGCCCGGCACGCGTACGCCGTCGCGGGCTGGCTGGCGTTCGTCGACGCCGCGTGCGAACGGTGGGCCGGGCAGGGGTGCCCGCCCGACGACCGGTGGCCCGTCGTCGAGGCGTGCCTCGGCGCGCTCGAGGGGGCGCTGGGCGACTGGGGCTGAGCCCCGCGCTCAGGCGTCGACGGTGCGGCGCCCCGCGCGGTCGGTCGCCCCCGGGTGCAGCGAGGCGACCGCGTCGAGCACGAGGCGCAGCCCCACCTCGAACTCGTCGCCGAACGCGTACCCCTCGCGCACGCGCTCGCGGGCGAACCGCACGAGGTGCGGGTACGCGCCCTCGGGCACGGCGGCCACGATCTCGTCCGCGACCTCGGGGGCGTGCGCGTCGTCGAACGGCAGCGTCGACTCCTGCAGCACGAAGCCGTAGACGAACGCGTCGAGCAGCGCGTACGCGTGCCCGGCGGCCGGGACGTCGAAGCCCGCGCCGAGAAGCGTGCCGAGCACCGCGTCGTGGTGCTCCAGCGAGGTCGGCCCCGGCGTCCGTCGGCTCTCGAGCAGCACCAGCGCCCACGGGTGGGCGCGCAGGACCTCACGGGCGGACCGGCATCGGGTCCCGAGCGCCTCGCGCCACGGTGCTCCCGGCGGCGGCGGCGCGACCTGGCCGAGGACCTCCTCGACCAGCAGGCCGAGCAGGGCGTCCTTGTGCGGCACGTGGTGGTAGACGGCCATGGGGCGCACGCCGAGCCGCTCGGCCAGCGCGCGCATGGTCAGCGCGGCGAGGCCGTGCTCGTCCGCCAGGGCTGTGGCGGCCTGGACCGCGCGCTCGCGGGTCAGCGGTGCGCGTCGTGCCGGCATGCGTCCTCCCGGGGGTCTGGCGCGCCCAGTCTAGGGCGTGCTGTACTTAGTACGTTCGTACTTAGTACAGGCGATGGTCGGTCCCGGCGCAGGGACCGGCGAGAGGCGGGCACGATGACGGAGCAGGCGCAGCGCCCCGACGCGCAGGACGGCGCACGACCGCGGTCCACGATGCGCGCGGCGGTGCAGGACTCCTACGCCGGCCCCTGGCGCGTGGCCGACGTCCCCGTGCCGGCCCCCGGTGCTGGGGAGGTGCTCGTGCGCGTCGAGGCGGCCGGCGTCGACCGGGGCACCTGGCACCTGGCGGCCGGCGAGCCCTACCTCGTGCGCCCCGTCTTCGGCGTGCGCCGTCCCCGCACCCCGGTGCCCGGGCGCGACCTGTCCGGCGTCGTCGTCGCCCTCGGCCCCGGCACCACCCGCCTCGCCGTGGGCGACCGGGTCCTCGGCGTCGGCCGCGGCGCGTTCGCCGAGCTCGCCGTGGCGCCGGAGCGCACCCTCGTGCCCGTCCCCGTGGGCCCCCACGCGCTGACCGGCGTCGAGGCCGCCGCGCTGCCGACGTCGGGGCAGACCGCCTGGCAGGCCCTGCACACCGCCGGACGCGTCGGGGCGGGGCAGCGGGTGCTGGTGCTCGGGGCGTCCGGCGGGGTCGGCACGTTCGCCGTCCAGGTGGCCCGTGCCGCCGGGGCCGTCGTCACGGCCGTCACCAGCGCGGCCAAGGCGGACGTGGTGCGCGGCCTCGGTGCCGAGCACGTCGTCACCCACGACGTCGACGGCGACGCGCCGCTGCTCGAGGCGCCGCACGACCTGGTCGTCGACGTCGGCGGGTGCCGGCCGGTGGGCCTCCTGCGCAGGCTGACGACCCGCGACGGGACGGTCGTCGTGGTCGGCGGCGAGTCCGGCGGGCGGTGGACCTCGGGCTACGAGCGCCTGCTGCGCGTCGCGGCGGTGAACCCGTTCGTCCCGCAGCGCCTCCTCCCGCTCACGGCCCGGGACGACGCGCACGACCTGGCCCGGCTCGTCGCGCTCGTCGAGGAGGGCCTGCTGCGCCCGGTGGTCGACCGCGTCGAGCCGCTCGACCGGGCGCAGGACGCCGTCGACCACGTCGGGGCGGGGCGTGCGCGTGGCAAGGTGGTCGTGCGCGTCGGTCCGACCGGCTGACGCCAGCCGCGCCCGGCGGCCCGCCCCGGCTCCCCACGAGCCCGGGCCGGCCGCTGCGGGCCCCGACGGACGGAGGCGTGATGACCACGACCGAGGCGGGCCCCGAGCTCGCGCTGTGCCCGGCCGGTGCGCGCCCCGGCGTGCAGGTGCTGGCCCCGCGCGACGTGCCGCTGGGCGGGCCGCGGGCCATGGCCGTGCGGCGCACGCTCCCGCACCGGGACCGGTCCTTCGTCGGCGCCTGGTGCTTCGTCGACCACTACGGCCCCGACGACGTCGCCGCCACCGGCGGCATGGACGTCCCCCCGCACCCGCACACCGGGCTGGCGACCGTGTCCTGGCTCTTCGAGGGCGAGATCGAGCACCGCGACTCCGGCGGCGTGCACGCGGTCGTGCGCCCCGGCGAGGTCAACCTCATGAGCGCCGGGCACGGCATCGCGCACTCCGAGGTGTCCACGCCCGGCACCGCGCGGCTGCACGGCGTGCAGCTCTGGGTCGTGCTGCCCGCGGCCGCACGGGACGGCGAGCGCGCCTTCCAGCACCACGCCGCGCCGATGGTCGACCTCGCGCCCGGCGTGCGGGGCCGCGTCTTCGTCGGGTCGTTCGCAGGGCACGCCTCGCCCGTGCGCACCGCCACACCGCTGCTCGGCGTCGAGGTGCACCTCGACGCCGGCACCCGCTGGGCGGCCCCGGTCGACCCGGCCCACGAGCACGCCCTCCTGCTGGACCGGGGGAGCGCGACCCTGGCGGGGACCGCGCTCGCGCCCGGCGACCTCGGCGTGGTCGACCCGGGGCCGTCCACCCTGGAGGTCGTCGCGCACGAGCCGGTCCGTGCCGTCCTGCTCGGCGGGGCGCCCTTCGAGGAGGAGGTCGTCATGTGGTGGAACTTCATCGCCCCGACGCACGACGACGTCGTCGCCGCCCGCGACGCCTGGCAGGCGCGCTCGGCCCGGTTCGGGCAGGTGCCGGGGTGGGACCGGGAGCCCGGGTGGCTGCCCGCCCCCCAGATCCCGCCCGTCCGGCTGCGCCCGCGCGGCCGCTCCGGGCGCGGCGGGCCGCCCGCCTGACGTCCCGCCGGGCCGGTCCGTGATCCGCCAGCCGGATCACGGACCCGCGCACGGGTGACGTTCCTCTACGGTGGGGCCCGTGACAGCGACGGAGAACGGGCCCGAGGTCCCTCGCGGACTCGCCCGCCACGACGTACCCGAGCCCCTGCGCAACGACGTCAGGCTGCTCGGCGAGCTCCTCGGCCGCGTCCTGCGCGAGTCGGGGGGCGAGGACCTGCTCGCCGACGTCGAACGGCTGCGCGAGCTGACGATCCGGTCCCACGCGGAGCCCGACGGCGAGGCGCTCGCGCAGGCGGAGTCGCTCGTCGCGGGCTTCGAGCCCGCGCGGGCCGAGCAGGTGGCGCGCGCGTTCACGTGCTACTTCCACCTGGCGAACCTCGCCGAGGAGTACCACCGCGTGCGGGTCCTGCACGAGCGCGAGTCGCGGCTCGCGCCGCACGAGCTCGCGCCCGACGACTCCCTGCCCGCCGCCTACCAGCAGCTCGCAGACGAGATCGGCGAGGACGGGGCCCGCGAGCGGCTGCGCTCGCTGGAGTTCCGCCCCGTGTTCACCGCCCACCCGACCGAGGCGCGCCGCCGGGCCGTCGCCCGCTCGATCCGGCGGATCGCCGAGCTCGTCGCCGAGCGCGACGCCCTCCACCTGGGCGGCACCACGCTCGCCGAGAACGAGCGCCGGCTGCTCGCCGAGATCGACACGCTGTGGCGCACGTCGCCGCTGCGCGCCGCCAAGCCCACGGTCGTCGACGAGGTCGCGACCGTGCTGTCGATCGTCGACTCCACGCTCGCCGACGTGCTGCCGACCGTGTACCGGCGCCTGGACGACTGGCTGCTGGGCGACCAGGCCGGCACCACCGCGCCCGTCGTGACGCCGTTCGCCCGCCTGGGCACCTGGATCGGCGGCGACCGCGACGGCAACCCGAACGTCACCGCCGAGGTGACCCGAGCGGCGGCCGTCCTCGCCTCCGAGCACGCCCTCGCCGCGCTGGAGGCGTCCGCCGTGCGCGCCGCGGGCGGTCTGACGCTCGACGGCGTCGGCACCCCCGCCTCGTCCGAGCTGTCGGCCCTGTGGCAGCGTCAGCGCGCCCTGTCCGAGCAGCTCACCGCACGGGTGGCCGCCGACGCGCCCAACGAGCCCCACCGGCGCGCCCTGCTCGTCATCGTCGAGCGCGTCGCCGCCACCCGCCGCCGCGACGCCGACCTGGCCTACGCCGGGCCCGACGAGCTCGAGGCCGAGCTGCTCGTGGTCCAGCGCTCCCTCGTGCAGGCCGGTGCCCCGCGCGCCGCCTACGGCGACCTGCAGCGGCTCCTGTGGCAGGTGCGGACCTTCGGGTTCCACCTCGCCGAGCTCGAGGTGCGCCAGCACTCCCAGGTGCACGCCGCCGCGCTCGCGGACATCGAGGCCCACGGCGTCGACGGCGACCTGGCCCCGCAGACCCTCGAGGTCCTCGACACGTTCCGCGCGCTCGGGACGGTCCAGCGCCGGTTCGGCGAGGCGGCCGCCCGGCGGTACATCGTCTCGTTCACCCAGTCCGCGGAGCACCTCGCCGCCGTGTACCGGCTCGCCGAGCACGCGTTCGGCGGGGCCGAGCACGCACCGGTCATCGACGCGATCCCGCTGTTCGAGACCTTCGCCGACCTGCAGGCCAGCGTCGACATCCTCGAGGAGGCGCTGACGCACCCGCGGGTCCAGGAGCGCCTGGCGGCCAACGGCCGGCGCGTCGAGGTCATGCTCGGGTACTCCGACTCCTCCAAGGACGTCGGGCCCGTCTCCGCGACGCTCGCGCTCGACGACGCCCAGCGGCGGATCGCCCAGTGGGCCCAGCGCCACGACATCGTCCTGACCCTCTTCCACGGCCGCGGCGGCGCGCTCGGCCGCGGCGGCGGTCCGGCCAACCGTGCGGTGCTCGCCCAGCCGCCGGGCTCCGTCGACGGCCGCTTCAAGCTCACGGAGCAGGGCGAGGTCATCTTCGCCCGCTACGGCGACCCCGACATCGCCACGCGGCACATCGAGCAGGTCGCCGCCGCCACGCTGCTGGCCGGCGCGCCGAGCGTCGAGCAGCGCAACGACGAGGCCGCGCAGCGCTTCGCCGGCCTCGCCGCACGGCTCGACGCGGCGTCGCGCGAGCGGTTCCACGCGCTGGTCCGCTCCGAGGGCTTCCCGGCGTGGTTCGCCCAGGTCACCCCCCTGGAGGAGGTCGGCCTGCTGCCCATCGGGTCCCGCCCGGCCCGCCGCGGGCTGTCGGTCTCGTCCCTGGACGACCTGCGGGCCATCCCGTGGGTGTTCTCGTGGTCGCAGGCCCGGATCAACCTGGCCGGCTGGTTCGGGCTCGGCACCGCGCTCGCGGCAGTCGGGGACCTGGACGAGCTGCGCACCGCGTACGAGCGGTGGCCGCTGTTCGCGACGATCATCGACAACGTCGAGATGTCGCTGGCGAAGACGGACGAGCGGATCGCGGCGCGCTACCTCGCGCTGGGCGACCGCGACGACCTCGCGGGCATGGTGCTCGAGGAGATGCGCCTGACCCGCGAGTGGGTGCTGGCCACGACGGACTCGACGGCCGTGCTCTCGCGTCGGCGGATCCTGGGCCGGGCCGTCCAGCTGCGCTCGCCGTACGTCGACGCGCTCTCGCTGCTCCAGCTGCGGGCGCTGCGCGCGCTGCGCACCTCGGAGGCAGGGGACGTCGTCGACGAGCCGCGCCGGCTCATGCTGCTCTCCGTCAACGGGGTGGCCGCCGGTCTGCAGAACACCGGCTGAGGCGTCCTGCTCCGGCGCGGGCCACGTCGGCCCGGCCGGAGCGGCCGGTGCCGGCCCGCCGTGCTGGCAGGCCGTTCCGGGGACCGCGACGTCAGGACGGCAGGGACACGACCGGCGGCGGGGTCGTGCCCGCGGCCAGGGCGTCGAGCACCAGGCGCTCGTGCGGCACGACCTGCTCCGGCAGCGACCGCAGCGGCCACCAGCGCAGCTGCTCGGCCTTGTCGGGCTCACGCAGCTCGGGCTCGCCCGTCCAGTCCTCGACGACGAAGAAGGCGTCGAGACGCTGCTCCACGGGCGGGCCGGTGCGCTCGAACCGGTGCAGGGCGGTCAGCGGTCGGAGCGCGTCCGGGGCGACCGTGACGCCGGCCTCCTCGCGCGCCTCGCGGACCGCGGCCTCGTGCACGGACTCCCCGGGGTCGACGTGCCCGGCGAGCGTCGCCCACCAGCCGTCGCGGTACCCGGTGCCGCGGCGCAGCTGCAGCAGCACCTCGGGACCGTCCGCGCCCGGGCGCAGGAGCACGACGTAGGCGGCGGCGACGAGCAGCGTCCGTCCGGCGGCGTGGTCGTCGGGCGCGTACCGGGCGGTGCGGGTCGGCGGGTCCTGCGGCGGGGGTGCGGTGGCCGGCATGGCGGGCAGTCTGGCACGGCGGCGTCAGCACGTGCCGTCGGTGTGCAGGAGCTCCCACACGTGGCCGTCGGGGTCGCTCACGGTGCGCGCGTACGTGCCGTCGTCGTCGAACGCCGGCAGGGGCTCGGCGCCGCCGAGCGCCAGGGCCCGCGCGGCGAGGGTGTCGACCTCGTGCCGCGAGCCCGCGGCCAGGCACATCATCACCTGCGTCGCGCCGCGGGCGTCGGGCACGGGGTGCGGTGCGTGCGCGGCGAAGCACGGGCGGGGGAGCACCACGAGGACGACGCCGGGCGCGAGCCGCACGGCGAGCGTGCGGGCGTCCGAGGACCGCGCGTCGACGCCGAACCCGAGGCCGGCCCAGAAGCGCCGGGCCAGGTCGAGGTCGTGCGTCGGCAGGTTGACGACGACCATCCGGTCCACGGGTACCTCCTGCGGTGGCGGGGTCCGCGGTGCGCGGGCGCAGGGGTACGGACCTGCGGCGTCGTCGGGACTCGTCGGTCGGGGGTGGGCGATGTCGGACGTCGGCGATACCGTCGAGGTGTGACGCTGACCACACCATCGCCGCAGCCCGCCCCGCCCGACCCGCCGCCGACGTCGCCCGAGGAGTTCGCCGCCCGGCTCGCGCCGATGCGGCGGGAGATCCTCGCGCACTGCTACCGCATGACCGGCTCGGTGCACGACGCCGAGGACGTGCTCCAGGAGACCTACCTGCGCGCGTGGCGTGCCATGCGCGGGTTCGAGAACCGGTCGTCGCTGCGCACCTGGATGTTCCGCATCGCGACCAACGCGTGCCTGACCCACCTCGACGGCCGCCGGCGACGACCGCTGCCCACCGGCATCGGCGCACCGCCGGCCGACCCCCGTGACGAGCCGCGCGTGGACGCCGGCACGCCGTGGCTGGAGCCGCTGCCGGACGCGCTCGTGTGGTCGCACGCGCCGGCCGACCCCGCCGAGACGGTCGTGGACCGTGACACGGTGCGGCTCGCGTTCGTGGCGGCCCTGCAGCACCTGACGGCCCAGCAGCGTGCGGTCCTGCTGCTGCGCGACGTCCTGGCGTGGTCCGCGGCGGAGGTGGCCGAGGCGCTCGACCTCACGGTGGCGGGCGTGAACTCGACCCTGCAGCGGGCGCGGGCGCACATGGCGAACGTGCAGGACGTGACCCCGCTGGAGCCGACCGACCCGCGCCGTCGCCGGCTCCTGGAGCGGTACGTGGAGGCGTTCGAGGCCTACGACGTCGCCGCGATCGTGGACCTGCTCGCCGCCGACGTCGTCTGGGAGATGCCGCCGTACCCGGGCTGGTACTCCGGCCCGGCGGCCGTGGGCGAGCTCATCGCGACGTGGTGCCCGGCGACGGGCCCGGGGTCGATGCGGCTGGTGCCCACCGCGGCGAACGGGCTGCCGGCGTACGGCCTGTACATGCGCGACGCGGACGGCACGCACCGGGCGTTCCAGGTCCAGCAGGTCACGGTCGGCGAGGACGGCGTCCGGCACGTCACGGTGTGGTTCGGCGCGCCGCTGTTCGCCCGGTTCGGCCTGCCCGAGGTCCTCGACCCCGCCTGAGCGCCGCGGCCGTGCCCCGCGCCGGGTGGGCGGGGTGCGGCCGCAGCGGGGCGCGGGACCGGGTCAGCCGGGCACGACCACGCGGACGGGCGCGCTGTCCGTCGCGCCGGCCGCGTTGACCAGGCGGGCGACGACCTCGTGCGTGCCCGGGGTCAGGCCGGTGAGCGTGGTGGCGGCCCGCTGCCGGTGCGGGGTGCGGGCCTCGAGCGGCTGCCGGTCGACCTCGACGCCGTCGACGAGGACGACGAGCTCGGTGCCGTTCGTGCCCCACCACAGGGTCGTCGTGGCGGTCGCGGACCCGTCGCGCACCGGTCCGACCGTCACGGTCGGGCGCCCGGGGGCGGCGTCGCGCACGGTCACCGTGAGCGGCGCCGAACGTGCGGTGCCCCAGGGGTTGAGCGCCTCGACGACGTACGTGCGCGTCCCGTCGGTGCGTCCGGTGATCGCGAACGTCGCCCGCTGCCGCGCGGGCGAGCCCCCGTCGACCGCCTGCGCCTCGACGAGCACCCCGTCCTCGTACAGGCGCAGGACGGTGGCGTTCTGCCCCCACCACAGGGTCGAGGTGATCGTGTAGTCGCCGTCGTGCAGGCCGGTGCCCCACCCGTTGTCGTGGCTGAGCCGCGGCGCGTCGGGGGCGCGGTCGGCGACGGGCGTGCCCGAGGCCAGCGTGGCGCCGGCGCCGGCGCGGACGGCCGCGGCGACGTCCTGCGTGGCCTGCACCTGCGGGGCGTAGTGCTCGGCGGGCGTCCACCGGGCGGTCGGCGCGAGCGGCCGCGGGGCGGTGGCGTTGAACGCGGCGACCAGGTCGGCGGGCGCGCCGTCGACGAGGGTGCCGGTCTCGAGCAGCTGGGTGCCCTTCCACTCGGTGACGACCCGCGCGGGGTCGACCCCGTCGGCCAGCTCGACCGCGTTGTTCTCGGCGACGATGCTGGACTCGATCCCGGCGCCCCACCAGTACGCGAACAGACCGTCACGGCTCTGCTCGTAGAGGTTGTTGTAGACGTGCACGTCGCCGAACCGCACGCGGGGCGCGCGCTGGCCGATGTCCGTCCACCGGTTGTGGTGGTACGTGACGCGGTGCTGGCCGCGGTCCTGCAGGCGCGAGTCCGAGGAGCCGACGAGGCTCGTCTTGTCGTGGTCGTCGAAGTGGTTCCAGGACACGGTCACCAGGTCCGAGCCGTGCGTGATGTCGAGCAGCCCGTCGTGCACCTCGTAGGGGCGTCCGAACACCGTCGGCAAGGAGCTCGGCGGGTTGTCGCCGTCGTCGAGCGTGAGGTGGTCCGCCCACACGCTGGTCGACGACCAGACCGAGAGGTTGTCGTACGCCGAGTTCCAGTTGCCGGCGTCGGTGTCGCCCGGGTCCCACTGCGGGAAGCAGTCGTACGCGTCGGAGAGGGTCAGGTTCCGCACGATGACGTTGGACGCGTCGCGGATGCGCAGGTTCGCGCCGGTGATCCCGGCGTCGGGACCGACCCCGACGATGGTGACGTTCGAGCCCACGTGCTGCTGCGTCGCCCGGGCCTGGACGGCCGCGGCGGCGACGCGGGCGTCCTCCAGCGGGCCGCTGGGGTCCACGCGGCCCCACGGGCCCTCGGGGTCGTAGTGCGCGACGTAGTCGTCCATCGAGAACGGCTCGTCGGTGCCGGCGACCGTGACCTGGGAGGCGAAGTCGTCGCAGGTCAGCGGCGTGCCGTCGGGCGCGGTGAAGGCGTCGAGCGTCCCGCGCACGTAGATCACGCGCGGGGTGGTGCTCGTGCGCGCGTCGGTCTGGGTGCCGCCGGGGCGGCCCGCGAGGGCGTCGCGCAACTGGTCCCAGGTCTGCACGACGTGGACCTCGGCGGGCTCGGCCGCAGCGCCCCCGGTGGTGCCGCGGGCCTCGACGACGCGCCCGTCGGGGCGGGTCGTCCCGTGCCAGGACGCCCAGCCGTCGCCGTCGGCGAGCACCTCGCGGCCGAGGTCCCGCACGGCGCCCGGGGCGGGTGCGCCGGTCGGTGCGGCGTGCGCGGCGGGGCCGACGAGCAGGCCGGCGGCGACCAGGGCCGCGCCGCTGCCCAGCGCGGCGGCCCGGCGGGCGGGGGACGGGGCGCGGGCCGGTCGTGCGGTGCCGGTCGGGTCGGGCCCGGTGGGTCGGTCGGGTGCGGGCAGGTGGGGGGTGGCGCGCATGCCGGACTCCCTTGTCTCGGTAGCGTCGGGCGGAAACCGGTTTCTCGCCCTGCGCGGCGAGCCTTTCACGCCGCCGCGGGGAAGCGCAATCCCTCGGCCGTCCCCGCGTCCGCCACAAGGCCCGGGCAGGCGCGCACCGCGGGCGGCGGCGCGCGCACTACGGTGAGCCACGACGGGTGCGCACCCGGGCGGCGACGGCGAGCGGTGGACGGACGATGAGCGACACGGGCAACGGGGACTTCGAGTTCGAGCGGCGCTTCCTCGCCCGCGACGTCCCTGCCGAGATGCTCGACGACGCGCCCGCGCTCATCGTCCAGAGCTACTTCCTCGCCGAGGACGGCTACGCGCTGCGCGTCCGGGCCCAGGTGCCCGCGCTGCCGGCGCCCCCCGAGCCCGGGGCCGACGAGCGCGCGCTGCTCGAGGCGTACGCCGAGCACGTCGACTTCTGCGCCGTCACCGTCAAGGGCCCGATGGTCGGCGGCACCCGCTACGAGGCCGAGCGCGAGCTCGACCCCGAGATCGGCGTGCAGATGGTCCGCCGCGGCGGCTCCCGGGTCGCCAAGCTGCGGCACGCGGTCTGGCTCGGCGACGACGGCTGGGTCGTCGACGTCTTCCTCGGCGCCAACGCCGGCCTGGTGGTCGCGGAGGTGGAGCGCGGCGGCCCCGTCACGGACCTGGCGATCCCGACCTTCTGCGTCACCGAGCTGACCGCCGACGCCCGCTTCGCCAACGACGCGCTCGCGGTGCGTCCCTACCGCGGCTGGGCGGGGGAGTGGGAGGCCGAGCTCGCCCGGACCGGGCCGCGGTTCCTGCCCGGGTTCGGGCACGACCACCGCATGGTCTGACGCGCCCGGTCCGGGGCCGGCCGGTCAGGGCGCCTGCGGGGCGTGGTCCGCCGGCACGGCCTCGGACGCGCGCACCGGCCCCGGCGGGGTCCCGTCGCCGAACGGCCGCCCGCCGAGCTGCTCGCGGTCGTGGGGCGTCCACCACCCGGACAGGTCCGGCCCGCCCGGCACGATGCCCGACGGGTTGATGTCCCGCTGCACCCGGTAGTAGTGCTCCTTGATGTGCACGAAGTCGACCGTGTCGCCGAACCCCGGCGTCTGGTAGAGGTCGCGGGCGTAGGCCCACAGGGCCGGCATCGCGCTCAGCGTCGAGCGGTTGCACCGGAAGTGCCCGTGGTAGACGGCGTCGAACCGCACGAGCGTGGTGAACAGCCGCACGTCCGCCTCGGTGATGCTCTCCCCGACGAGGTACCGCCGCGTGCGCAGGCGGTCCTCCAGCCAGTCCAGCCGCGCGAACAGCCGCGCGTAGGCACGGTCGTAGGACTCCTGCGAGCCGGCGAACCCGCACCGGTACACGCCGTTGTTCACGTCGGCGTACACCAGGGCGGCGACCTCGTCGATCTCGTCGCGCAGCGCGTCCGGGTACAGGTCCGGCGCGCCGGGGCGGTGGTGCGCCGTCCACTGCGTCGACAGGTCCAGCGTCATCTGCGCGTAGTCGTTGGTCACGACCTGCCCGCTGGGGACGTCGACGATCGCGGGCACCGTGATCCCGCGCGGGTACCGCGGGTCGCGGGCCAGGTACGCGTCGCGCAGGCGCTCGATGCCCAGCACGGGGTCCACGCCGCCCGGGTCGAGGTCGAAGGTCCAGGACCGCCAGTCGTGCGTCGGCCCGCACACGCCCATGGGCAGCGCGTCCTCCAGCCCCAGCAGCCGGCGCACCACGATCGCCCGGCTCGCCCACGGGCAGGCGCGGGAGACCACGAGGCGGTACCGCCCGGCCTCGACCGGCCAGCCGTCCCGGCCGTCCGTGGTGATCCTGGTGGTGATGTAGCGCGTGTCGCGGGAGAACTCCGCGCCCGGCGTGACGTAGACGCCCTGGTCGGCGGGCCTCTCCTCGGTCGTGCCAGGCGCGGGGGCGCCCTCGGCGGGCGCTGCGGCGCCCGTGGTGCCTGTGGTGGTCGTGGTGGGGGTCTCGTCCGTCGTCGTCCGCGTCGCGTCGTCCACCCGCCCGATGATGCCCTGACCCGCGCCCCGGCGCAGGCCGCGGCGCGAGGGGCTCGCGGACCCGCCTACAGTGGCCGCGCACGACGAGCGCCCGCCACCAGCAGCCGTACCGAGGAGGACGCGTGCCGCGACCGACCCCCGCCCGCCCCCGCACCGCCCGTGGAGCCGGTGCGCGCACCGTCGGCGCGGCCGCGGTGCTCGCACTGCTGGCGGGCTGCACCTGGGGCCAGCCGGAGACCGTCCCGGCCGTCTCCTCGGCGACCTTCGTCCCCGAGCCGGCGCCCGAGCCGGTGGCTGCCGAGCTCACCGTGCCGGACGACCTCGTGACGTCGCTGGTCCCCGACGGGTCCGGACCCGTCGCGACGTCCGCCGCCGCGGTCGCTGCGTCGCGCACCCTCTTCGCCTCCGCGCCCGTCGCCGTGCTCACGGCTCACGGCGACGTCACCGGAGGTCTGACCGCGGCGTCCGCGGCCGTCGCCGTCGGTGCCCCCGTCCTCGTCGTGCCCCCGGACGCCGACGCGGCCGCCGCGGTCGTCGCCGAGGTCGAGCGCCTGGGCGCCACCGCCGTCCTCGTCGTCGGCGGGGCCGAGCCCGCGGGGCTCCCTGCCGACGTCGCCGCGGTCGCGGTCCCCGCGGGGGCCGACCCGACCACCCTCGCGACCGCCACGGGCGTCGACCTGACGGCGACGACGGACGTCGCCCCCGACGGTGCCGCCGACGCGGTGCGTGCGCTCGACGCCACCGCCCCGACGGTGCTGCTGGCCGGGGACGGCGGGGACGGGGCCACCGCGTCCCCGACGACGGCCGGACCCGCCACGCCCACCACGGCCCCGCGGGCGAACGCGACGCTGCCCGCGACCCTGCCCCCCGTCGGCGACGACGGGGCGGTGCTGGCGCTGGCGGGCGAGCGGCCCGTCCCGCTGGCGGTCCTCGCCACGCTCCGTGCGGCGGGTGCCGAGATCCTCGACCTGCCGGGCGGCGACCCGCGCGCGACCACCGGGACGGTGCAGGCGCTCGCCGACGCCGACCCGGCCGCGGTGCTGCAGCTCACGTCCGACCTGGGCGCCACCCGCACCCTGACCTCGCGCGTCCAGGCGGCTGTCACCGGCGTCGAGCTGCCCGGCGGCGGCCAGCTCGTGTTCCCCGAGGGCGACGGCGTGCCGGGCAAGCGGTACGTGGCGCTCTACGGCACGCCGGGGACCCCGTCGCTCGGCGTGCTGGGCGAGCAGGACGTGCCCGCGACGCTCGCCCGGACGCGGCAGCACGCGACGCCGTTCCGCGACCTGACCGACGACGTGGTCGTGCCCGCGGTCGAGATCATCGCGACCGTCGCCTCCGCCGGGCCCGGGGACGACGGCGACTACTCCCAGGAGCGGTCGGTGGACGACCTGCGCCCGCTGGTCGACGCGGCGCGCGAGGACGGCGCCTACGTGGTGCTCGACCTGCAGCCCGGGCGCACCGACTTCCGCACCCAGGCGCAGCGGTACGCCGAGCTGCTCGCCGAGCCGCACGTCGGCCTCGCCCTCGACCCCGAGTGGCGCCTCGCGCCCGACCAGGTGCACCTGCGCCAGATCGGCTCCGTCAGCGCCGCGGAGATCAACCAGACCTCCGAGTGGCTCGCCCGGTTCACGCGCGAGCGCGACCTGCCGCAGAAGATGCTCGTCCTGCACCAGTTCTCGCTGCGGATGATCAGCGACCGCCAGGACGTCGACACCTCGCACGACGAGCTCGCGGTCGTCATCCACGTCGACGGGCAGGGCACGCAGCCCGCCAAGCGCGGCACCTGGGACGCGCTGCGCACGAACGCGCCCGACGTGCACTGGGGCTGGAAGAACTTCTACGACGAGGACGAGCCGATGCTCGACCCGGCGCAGACGTACCAGGTCGACCCGGTGCCCGACCTGGTCACCTACCAGTAGGCGACGGACGGGTGACGGCGCGGCCCGTCCCGTCTAGCGTGGCCGGGTGACCGGAACCGCAGCCCCGTCCCAGCCCCGCGTGCGCGTGGGCGTCCAGCTCCAGCCCCAGCACGCCGGGTACGGCCAGATCCGGGACGCGGTGCTGCGTGCCGAGGACCTCGGCGTCGACGTGATCTTCAACTGGGACCACTTCTTCCCGCTCTACGGCGACCCCGACGGCCGGCACTTCGAGTGCTGGACGATGCTCGGGGCCTGGGCGGAGCAGACGGAGCGCGTCGAGATCGGCGCGCTCGTCACGTGCAACTCGTACCGCAACCCCGAGCTGCTGGCCGACATGGCCCGCACGGTCGACCACATCAGCGGCGGGCGGCTGATCCTCGGCATCGGGGCCGGCTGGTTCCAGCGGGACTACGACGAGTACGGGTACGAGTTCGGCACGCCAGGGACGCGGATCGCGGACCTGGCGCAGGCGATGCCGCGGATCCGGGCGCGCTGGGCCGCGATGAACCCGGCGCCCACCCGGGACATCCCGGTGATGATCGGCGGCGGGGGCGAGCGCAAGACGCTGCGGATCGTCGCGGAGCACGCGGACGTGTGGCACTCGTTCGGCGACGTGGAGACCCTGCGGCGCAAGAGCGGGATCCTCGACGAGCACGGCGCCGCGGTCGGCCGCGACACGGCGTCCCTCGTGACGCGCTCGCTCGGCGTCGACGGGCAGGAGCCGGGCGAGGTCGGTGCCGACCTGCTCGCGGCGGGCGTCGGGCTCGTCACGCTGAGCACGAGCGGCCCGGACTACGACCTCGGCCTCGTCGAGCGCTGGGTGCGCTGGCGCGACGCGCAGGGCTGACCAGGGACGCGGCGCGGGGTTCTGACGTGCGACGACGTCCCGGGCCGTGCGTCCGGGGCGGCCGCGGGCCTGGCCGCGCGGGGTGCCGGAGTGGCGTCTAGGCTCGGTGCCGATGAACGGTCCGACACCTCCGGCAGGCCCGCCCGGACGCCCGTCCGCACGGTCCGCCGGTGCGTGGCGGGACGTCCTGACCTCGCCCCGGCTCGACCCGCGCGGCTGGTGGCGGGCGGTCCGCGCCGTGCCCGCGTCCCGGTGGCGCCGCGGCACCGTGCTGGTCGTCGTGGCCCTGCTCGCCGCGGCCACGTTCGGCGTGACGACGGCGTCGGTGCAGGCGTCCCTCGGCCCGCACCTGGCGCGGTACGACGTGACGACCGACGCGACCGTCACCATCGACCTCGGGCCGCTCGGCACGCTGCAGATCGACTCCCCGCTGCCGCTGACGCTCGGGGTGCGGGCCACCGTGCAGGAGATCCCCGCCGACCTGACCGAGCTGACGCAGGCGACGACGCTCCAGGCCCTGTCGGGCGACCTCGCGGCCTACCTGCAGTTCTTCTCCGGCCCCGAGGCCGCCGTGCAGGACGTCGCGATCGCGCTCGCGCAGGACGCCGCGCTGCGCACGGGCCTGGCGCTCCTCGTCCTGGTCGGCGCGGGCCTGGGCCTGGGGGCGCTGCTCGGCGGGGTACGGCGCCGCGACCTGTGCGCCGCCGTGCACGCACGGCGGCGGGCGATCGCCGGGGGTACGGCGGTGGTCCTCGCCGGGGCCACGGTCCTCACGTCCAGCCTCGCCCCCGACGACCGGCCGGCCGTGACGCGCACGACGTCGGCGGTGTTCGACGGGACGCCCCTGGCGGGCGCGCGGGTCACGGGGCGGCTCGGCGGTGTGATCGACACGTACGGCGGCTACGCGGTGGACGTGTGGCGGCAGAACGAGCAGTTCTACCAGGCGGCCGACGACGCGCTCGTCGTCGCGTGGGGCTTGTGGCAGGCGGAGCAGGACGCCCTGGTGCCGGGCGCGACCGGTGACGGTGCGACCCCGGGGGCGACGGCGGGCGCCGGTTCGGACGCCGTGGGGCCGACCTTCGCGGCGAGCCTGGCACCGACCGGGTCGCCGACCGCCACGGCCGTGCCCCCGACCGCCACGGCCACGCCGACCGATGGCCCCGTCGTGGACCCCGTCGTCCTCGTCCTCGTCTCGGACCTGCACTGCAACGTGGGCATGGCCCAGGTCATGGGCACCCTCGCGACCCTCGCGGAGGCCGACGCCGTGATCGACGCCGGCGACACGACGATGAACGGCACGTCCGTCGAGCAGTACTGCGTGACCTCGTTCGCGCGGGCCGTGCCCGCCGGGGTGCCGCTCGTCACGTCGCCGGGCAACCACGACTCCGCCGAGACGTCGCGCGTGTACGCCCGGGCCGGTGCGACCGTGCTCGACGGCTCGGTCGTCGAGGTCGCGGGGCTGCGGCTGCTCGGCGACTCCGACCCGAACGAGACGCGGATCGGCGGCGGCACGAGCACCGCCGCCGCGGAGAGCGCCCCCGAGGCGGGCCGCCGTCTGGCGGACGTCGCGTGCGACGACGGGGACGTCGACCTGATGGTGATCCACACCCCGACCGTCGGCGACCAGGCCCTCGAGGACGGGTGCGTGCCCGCCCAGGTGTCCGGGCACTACCACCGGCGGGTCGGTCCCGAGGCCGTGGGTGCGGGGGTGCGCTACATCAGCTCCAGCACCGCCGGTGCGACGCTCGGGCAGCCCACCGTCGGACCCCTGCGGGGCGTCGCGACGCTGACGGTGCTGCGCGCCGACCGGGAGACGGGGGCGCTCCTCGACCTGCAGGTCGTCGAGGTGACGCCGCAGGCGACGGTCACGGTCCGCGACCGCGAGCCGTGGCCCGCGCGGCCGGAGCCGGTCGGGGCCGACGGCGCCGCGGCCGACCCGACCGACGGCGCGACGGGCGCTCCCACCGGCGGCTCGACGCCCCGGCCGACCGGGACCGGGCGCACCGCCGGCGGGTGAACCCGGCGCGTCGGCGCCCGAACCGTGCGGCAGGTCTTGCGCACCAGACCCCCGCGTGCTCGCCTGGGTGGGCGGGGACGCGCACGCGCCGCGTCGCCGCGCACGGGGGTGGGCATGCGACGGCGACCGGGGGACCGGGGCATCGGCCTGGCGGGCGCGCCCGGGCGGGCGGTGCTGGCGGCCGTCGTGGCCGGCGGGCTCCTCCTGACCGCCCCGCTCGCCGCGTCGGCCGGGCCGGGGGAGGACGTGCTGCGCCCCGGCGAGACGCTGGCACCGGGGCAGGCGCTGCTCGCGCCCGGCGGTGCGCAGACCCTCGTGGTGCAGCCCGACGGCTCGCTCGGCCTGTACGGGCTCGACGGCGTCGCGCGCTGGTCGACGGGGGCCGGGGTTCCGGGGTCGCGCCTGACCACCACCGACGCCGGCGACGTCGTCCTCACGGCTCCCGACCAGACGGTGGTGTGGAGCACCGCGACCACGGCGGCGGGCTCGGTGCTGCGCGTGCAGGACGACGGCGAGGTCGTCGTGGTCGACGGCGGTGGGGCCGTGCACTGGTCGGCCGGCACGGCCCTGGTGCCCTCGTCGCTGCGCGCGCCGGCGCGGCTCGCCGCCGGTGGCACGCTGGCGTCCCCCGACGGCCGGCACCTGCTGGTCGTCGACGAGGGCGGCGACGTGCGCCTGCTCGGCCCGGACGGTCGCGAGCGCTGGTCGACCGCGACGCAGGGCGACGGCGTGGGCCTCGAGCTGCGGGCGAACGGGAACCTCGTCGTGGCTGACGAGGACGGTGAGCGGCTGTGGCGCAGCCGCACCGCCGGGCAGGACGCCACGACGCTGACGCTCCAGGACGACGGCAACCTCGTGCTCGCACGCGACGACGGGTCGGTGGTCTGGAGCAGCGGCACGCCCGTCGGGCCGTCGCGGCTCGGGCCCGGCGGGTCGATGGCGGCACCGGCGTCGCTCGGCTCGCCGTCGGGCCACGTGCGCGTCGACGTGCGGGACGGGCGTCTCGTGGTGGCCTACGACGGGGAACCCGTGTGGGCCTCGGACCAGGACGTGCCCGGCGTGCAGGTGCGCGTCGGCGAGGACGGCGACGTGGTGCTGCTCGACGTCGCGGGTGCGCCGGTGTGGCGCACGGGCACGGCCGGGCAGCCCGGGGCCGCGCTCGTCGTGGAGGACCAGGCCCTGCTGCTGCGGGCGGCCGACGGCGCGACCCTGTGGCAGATCGCCGTCCCCGAGCGGCTGGCCCCGGCCGGGGTGCAGCCGACCCGCTGCGAGGACGTCGACGGGCCCGTCGCCGAGGACGCCACGGTCCTCACGCGGGCGGGGATCCGCGTGCACCCGTGCCTGGCCGAGGCGCTGGACGCCATGCTCGCGGCGGCCGCCGACGACGGGGTGGTGCTGCACGGCGGCGGGTGGCGCAGCGCCGAGCAGCAGATCGCCCTGCGGCGCGCGCACTGCGGGTCGTCGCCGGAGGCGGTGCACGAGGCCCCCGCGAGCGCGTGCACGCCGAGCACGGCGCGCCCGGGCACGTCGCGGCACGAGCGCGGCCTGGCGGTCGACCTCACGCAGGGGGGCTGGTCGCTGACGACGTCGGCGACGGGGTACGCGTGGCTCGTCGAGCACGCGCACGCGTACGGGCTGGAGAACCTCCCGGGCGAGCCGTGGCACTGGAGCGTCGACGGCCGGTGAGCGGGGCGCGCCGGGACGGCGCTGCTCGGACGGCGCTGCTCGGACGGCCCTGCCCGGACGGCCCTGCCCGGTGTCGGGGGCGCCCCCTACCCTGGTGCGCGTGAGCGTGGAGAGCCCCGCACCGCTGAGTGCCGTCGTGCAGGACTACCTCAAGGTCATCTGGGGTGCGCAGGAGTGGTCGGCGACCCCGGTGACGACCAAGCTGCTGGCGACCCGCCTCGGGGTCGGTGCGTCGACGGTGTCGGAGACGGTGCGCCGGCTCGCCGACGCCGGGCTGGTGAGCCACCGCCCCTACGGTGCGGTCGAGCTCACCGACGCGGGGCGCGCGCACGCCGTGGCGATGGTGCGTCGGCACCGCCTCCTGGAGACGTACCTCGTCGAGCGCATGGGCTACGGCTGGGACGAGGTCCACGACGAGGCGGAGGTGCTCGAGCACGCGGTGAGCGACCGCTTCGTCGAGCGGGTCGCCGAGCTGCTGGGGCACCCGGACCGCGACCCGCACGGCGACCCGATCCCGGGCCCGGACGGCGCGGTGCACCTGCCCGACGCCCACCCCATGTGGGAGGTGCCGGCCGGTCCGTACACGGTGGCGCGGATCTCCGACGCCGACCCCGAGCTGCTGCGCTACCTCGAGGGCGTGGGCGTGGTGCTCGACGCGCGCGTCGACCTCGACGAGCGGCGCGCCGTGACCGGTGTGGTGAGCGTGCAGGTCATGGCGGGCGCGCCGGCCGCGACGGCCGGGCGGGTCGAGCTGGGGGAGGTCGCGGCGCGGGCGATCTGGCTCGCGCACGTGCGCTGACGTACTCTCCGTGCATCCCTGCGAGGCGGTCGACGGCGCCCCCTCCTCCCGCATCGAATCGTTTCGAGGAGCGTCGTGACCACCACGAGCGCGCGTCCGGCGCCGCCGTCGGCCGCCCCCGGCACCCGCCCGGGCCTGGCCCTGCTCGCGCTCGCGCTCGGCGGGTTCGGCATCGGCACCACCGAGTTCGCCACGATGGGGCTGCTGCCCGAGATCGCCACCGACCTCGGCGTCGACATCCCCACGGCCGGGCACACCATCACCGCGTACGCCGTGGGCGTCGTGCTCGGCGCCCCCACGCTGGCGGCCCTCGGCGCGCGCCTGGACCGGCGCCGCCTGCTGCTGCTGCTCATGGTCGCGTTCACGGTCGGCAACGTGGCGTCCGCGTTCGCGCCGACCGCCGAGTCCCTCGTCGTCGCCCGCCTGCTCGCGGGCCTGCCGCACGGGGCGTACTTCGGCGTCGGCGCCGTCATGGGCACCGCCGTCGTCGGCCCCGCGCGCCGGGGCCGGGCGGTCGCGTCGATGATGGCGGGGCTGACCGTGGCGTGCGCCGTCGGCGTCCCCCTGGCCGCCGTCGTCGGGCAGTCCGTGGGCTGGCGGTGGGCCTTCGTCGGCGTCGGCGCCCTCGGCCTGGTCACGCTCGCCGCGCTCGCCGCCTGGACGCCGTCGCTGCCCGCCGACCCGGCCGCGAGCGTGCGCGGCGAGGTCGCGGCGCTGCGCAACGGGCCGCTGTGGGTCGCGTTCGGCGCGGGCGCCGTCGGGTTCGGGGGCATGTTCGCCGTCTACTCCTACGTCAAGCCGCTGCTCACCGACGTGACGGGGCTCGACGTCGCGCTCGTGCCCGCCGTGCTCGCCGCCTACGGCGTGGGCATGACCGCCGGCACGCTCCTCGGCGGCCGCCTGGCGGACCGGTCCGTCCTCGGCACCGTCGTGACCGGCATGGTCGCCACGATCGTCGTGCTCGTCGTCATCGCGCTGGTCGGGCCCTGGGCGTGGGCGGCCGTGCCTGCGATCGTGCTGCTCGGCGTCACGTCGCAGGTGCTGGGCCTGGCGCTGCAGACCCGCCTCATGGACCTCTCCCCGGACGCCCCGTCCTTGGGGGCCGCGCTGTGCCACTCGGCGCTCAACCTGGGCAACGCCGCGGGAGCCTTCCTCGGCGGCCTCGTCATCGCCGCCGGGTGGGGGCTGCTGGCCCCCGCGTGGGTCGGTGCGGCGCTCACGGCCGTGGGTCTGCTGGTCGTCGTCACGGTGGGGCGGGCGCCCGCGCCGCATCGGTAGGATCGACGGGTGAACGCCCAGCCCACACCCGCCCCCGCGAGCCCCGCCGACGACGTCCCCTACCGCTACACCGCGGCGCTCGCGGAGACGATCGAGCTCGCGTGGCAGGACGAGTGGGAGCGGCGGGGGACCTACCACACGCCCAACCCCGTCGGCCCGCTGACCGACGGCGAGGGGCGGCACGCCGCCCCCGGCGCGCGGCCGTTCTTCGTGATGGACATGTTCCCGTACCCGTCGGGCGCCGGGCTGCACGTCGGCCACCCCCTGGGGTACATCGCGACCGACGTCGTGGGCCGGTACCGGCGCATGTGCGGCGACAACGTGCTGCACGCCCTCGGCTTCGACGCGTTCGGCCTGCCCGCCGAGCAGTACGCGGTGCAGACCGGCGCGCACCCGCGCACCACCACCGAGGCGAACATCGCGATCATGCAGCGCCAGCTGCGCCGCCTGGGCCTGGCGCACGACCCGCGCCGCTCGTTCGCGACGATCGACCCCGAGTACGTGCGCTGGACGCAGTGGATCTTCCTGCAGATCTTCGGGTCCTGGTACGACGAGGACGCGGTCCGCCCCGACGGCGGGCGCGGCCGGGCCCGCCCCGTCACCGAGCTCGTCGCCGAGCTCGAGGCGGGCACCCGCCCGGTGCCGACCGGCGTCGAGGGCGTGGCCCCCGGCGCCACCTGGGCGGACCTGGACGAGGCGACCCGTCGCCGCGTCGTCGACTCGCGCCGCCTGGCGTACCTGTCGCAGACCCCCGTGAACTGGTGCCCCGGCCTCGGCACGGTCCTGGCCAACGAGGAGGTCACCGCCGACGGGCGCTCCGAGCGCGGCAACTTCCCGGTGTTCCAGCGCAACCTGCGGCAGTGGAACATGCGCATCACGGCCTACGCCGACCGCCTCACCGACGACCTCGCGCTGATCGACTGGCCCGAGAAGGTCAAGGCCATGCAGCGGCACTGGATCGGGCGGTCCACGGGCGCGCGCGTGCGGTTCGCCGTGCAGGGCGGCACCGAGGTCGAGGTGTTCACGACCCGGCCCGACACGCTGTTCGGCGCCACGTTCCTCGTCGTGTCCCCCGAGCACCCCCTGCTGGACGAGGTGCCCGAGGCCTGGCCCGACGGCACGCACGGCGCCTGGACCGGCGGGCACGCGTCCCCGGTCGAGGCCGTCGCCGCGTACCGCGCGCAGGCCGCCGCCAAGACCGCCGTCGAGCGCCAGCAGGACGCCGGCCGCAAGACCGGCGTCTTCACCGGGCACCTCGCGGCCAACCCCGTGACCGGCGACCTGCTGCCGGTGTTCACGGCCGACTACGTGCTCATGGGCTACGGCACCGGCGCGATCATGGCCGTCCCGGGCGGCGACGAGCGCGACTACGCGTTCGCGCAGGCCTTCGAGCTGCCCGTCGTCTACACCGTCGACGCCCCCGAGGGCACGCCCGACGGCGCCCGCACGGGTGACGGCGTCATCGTCAACTCCTCGAACGAGCACGTGCAGCTCGACGGCCTGGACGTCCCGACCGCCAAGGAGCGCATCGTCGCGTGGCTGTCGGCCCAGGGCGTGGGCGAGGGCACGACCACCTACCGGCTGCGCGACTGGCTGTTCAGCCGGCAGCGCTACTGGGGCGAGCCGTTCCCGATCGTCTACGACGAGGACGACACGCCCCTGCCGCTGCCCGAGTCGGCGCTGCCCGTCGAGCTGCCGGACGTCCCGGACTTCTCCCCGCGCACCTACGCGCCCGACGACGCGCAGTCCGAGCCCGAGCCGCCGCTGGGCCGCAACACCGACTGGCTGCACGTCGAGCTCGACCTGGGCGACGGGCCCCGGACGTACCGGCGCGACGCGAACACCATGCCCAACTGGGCCGGGTCCTGCTGGTACTACCTGCGCTACCTCGACCCCACGTCCGCCGAGGTGCTGATCGACCCCGCCCTCGAGGAGTACTGGATGGGCGGCGGCCACGGCAGCCAGCCCGAGGGCTCCGTGGGCGGCGTCGACCTGTACGTCGGCGGTGTCGAGCACGCCGTGCTGCACCTGCTGTACGCCCGGTTCTGGCACAAGGTGCTGCACGACCTGGGGCACGTCCGCAGCGCCGAGCCGTTCTACCGGCTGTTCAACCAGGGCTACATCCAGGCCTACGCCTACACCGACGCCCGCGGCGTCTACGTCCCCTCGGCCGAGGTCGTCGAGGACGAGGCGTCGCCCACCGGGTTCACCTGGCAGGGCGAGCCCGTCGAGCGCGAGTACGGCAAGATCGGCAAGTCGCTCAAGAACGCCGTCTCGCCGGACGAGATGTACGAGGCCTACGGCGCGGACACGCTGCGCGTGTACGAGATGTCGATGGGTCCGCTGGACCTGTCGCGCCCGTGGGAGACCCGCGCGGTCGTCGGTGCCCAGCGGTTCCTGCAGCGGCTGTGGCGCAACGTCGTCGACGAGCGCACCGGCGAGACCGTCGTCGGTGACCAGGAGCCGGGCCCGGAGACCCTGCGGCTGCTGCACCGCACGATCGCCGACGTCCGCGAGGACATGGCCGCGATGCGCATCAACACCGCGATCGCCAAGCTCATCGTGCTCAACAACCACCTCACCACCCTCGAGCCCGCGCCGCGCTCGACGGTCGAGGCGCTCGTCGCCATGACGGCCCCGATCGCGCCGCACCTCGCCGAGGAGCTGTGGAAGCGGCTCGGCCACGACACGTCCGTGGTGCACGCCGCCTACCCCGAGGCCGACCCGGCCCTGCTCGTCGAGGACACCGTCACGTGCGTCCTGCAGGTCGCGGGCAAGGTCCGCGGCCGCGCCGAGGTGCCCGCGTCGGTCGGGGACGACGAGCTGCGGGCCATCGCGCTCGCCGACCCCGGCGTGCAGCGGGCCCTCGACGGGCGGGACGTGCGGACCGTGGTCGTGCGCGCGCCGAAGCTCGTCAACGTGGTGCCCGCCTGAGCCGGCCCGCGGGCCCGGCCCCGCACGTCGCGGTCGTCACGGACTCCACGGCCGCGCTGCCGCCCGGGCTCGCGGGGGCGGCCGGTGTCCGCGTCGTCCCGCTGCGCGTCGTCGTCGACGGCGAGGAGCACCGCGAGGACGACCTCAGCGGCGACGCGCTGGCCGAGGCCCTCGCCGGCGGCGCCCGGGTGAGCACGTCGCAGCCGCCGCCCTCGGCGTTCGCCGCGGCCTACGAGGACCTGGCCGCCGCGGGGGCGACGCACGTGGTGTCGGTGCACCTGGCGGGCGCGCTCTCCGGCACCGCGGACTCGGCGCGCACCGCCGCGACCGTGAGCCCGGTGCCGGTGCACGTCGTGGACTCCGGGACGGTCGGGCTCGGGCTCGGGTACGCGGTCCTCGCCGCCGCCCGTGCCGCCCGGCCGGCACCCGTCCCCGTCGTCGCCCCGGGCGCCTGGGCGCGGTGGCGGGCCGCGCTCGCCCGGCCCGGCGCCCCCCTGCCCGCACCGGACCCGGCACCCGTGGTCGCGGCGGCGCGTGCGACGGCCGCCGGGGCCCGCGTGTGGTTCCTCGTCGACTCCCTGGAGCACCTGCGCCGCGGCGGCCGCCTCAGCGCGCCCGCCGCCGCCCTCGGCACCGTGCTCGGCCTGCGCCCCCTGCTGACCGTGCGCGACGGCCGCCTCGTCGTCGCCGAGAAGGTCCGCACGCGCCGCGCCGCCCGTGAGCGGCTCGAGCAGGTCGCGCTCGACGACGCCGCCACGCGGGGCGCCGTGCGGGTCGGTGTCCACCACGTCGGTCCGGCCGACGCCGCCCAGGAGCTCGCCGCGCGGCTGAGCACCGCGCTCGGCGCGCAGGCCGCCGAGGTGCAGGTCACCGACGCGGGAGCCGTCCTCGCAGCCCACGTGGGACCCGGGACGCTGGCCGTGGTGCTCACCGACGCCGTGCCGCCCGACGCGGTACCGCCCGACGCCGGGCCGCCGGAGGCGACCGCACCGCGCTGAGCCGCCCCCAGCCCGGGTGCGCAGGCGTCCTGCCCACCGGAACCACCGTGCGACGGTGCGCCGGTGCCGCGGCGCCCTAGCGTCACGGGCGATGACCGCCGACCCCGCCTCCGACCGGGACGACGTCGCACGCCGCCTCGCCGCCCTCGCCCGGGCGCCCCGCCCGGTCGTGACCGCCGTCCCGGGGCCGCCCGTGCCTGCGCCGCCCGGACGTCGTGCGCCGGTCCCCGTCACGCCCGCGCCGGTGCCGCCCGCGCCCGTGCCGCTCGTGCCGTCGACGGCGGTCCCTCGGCCGGTGCGGTGGGCGCCCACCACGGCCGGCGCGCTGGCCCACGCCGCGCAGACGGTGCGCGACCCGGCCCCGCAGGAGCGGCCGACCTCGCGCACGTCCCGCGGCCCGTCCGGCCGGGTGCGCTGGGCCGTCGACGCCCGCACGGCCGGCGTCGCGGTCGGCGTGGTCGCGCTGCTGGTCGGTGCGGTGGTGCTGCGAGCGGCGTCCGCCCCCGCGGGGGAGGCCGTGGCGCTGCCCACGCCGGCGGTGACGGCAGAGGTGCCCGCGGCGGGCACCGGCGTCGCGCCGACCCCCGGGGCGAGCACCGCCCCGGCCGCCCCGGCCGAGCTCCTCGTGCACGTGGTGGGCGCCGTCGCGCAGCCCGGCGTCGTGCACCTGACGGACGGCGCGCGCGTGGCCGACGCGCTCGACGCCGCGGGCGGCGTCGTCGACGGTGCCGACCCGGCGGCGCTGAACCTCGCGCGCACCGTGGTCGACGGCGAGCAGGTCCGGGTCCCGCGCGTCGGCGAGGTGCTCGACCCGCCGGCCGACGCGGTGCCGACCCCCGCCACGGGCGGGCAGGTCGGCGACGCGCCGGTCGACCTCAACACCGCGGACCTCGCCGCGCTCGAGGGGCTGCCGGGCGTCGGCCCGGTCCTGGCCGGGCGCATCGTCGAGGGGCGTCCCTACGCGAGCGTCGACGCGCTGGACGACGTGCCCGGCATCGGCCCGACCCTCATGGCCGACCTGCGCGACCGGGTCCGCGTGTGACCGCGCGCACGGACCTGCGTCTGCTCCCGGGGGCCGCGGCCGCCTGGTGCGCCGGGCTGGTCGGCACCCGTGCCTCGGCGCCGACCGCTGCCGCCGGCGCCGTCGTGCTGGCGGTGGCGCTGGCCGGCGTGCTGCTGGTCGCGGTCCTGACGGCCGCGCCCGTCCGGCGGTCGGCCCCGCGCACCGGTGCACGCGACCGGACGGTGCCGCGGCCGGGCACCCGCCTGCGCGCCGTCGCACCGGGTGCTGCGCTGGCACTGGCGGTCGCCGGGGCCGTGCTCGTGTCGGCGCTGGTCCAGCGTGCGGCCCACGACCCGCCGGTGCTCCGCGAGGCGGTGGTGGCCGGTGACCGGGTCGACGCGCGTGCCCGGGTCCTCGCCGAGCCGCAGGTCCTCGCCGGCGGTGCCGGGATGCCGCCGCGCGTCCGGGTCGACGTCGTCGTCGAGCAGCTCACCACCGGGGGGAGGGCCGTCGCGGTGGCGGTCCCCGCGGTGGTGCTGGCGCCGGCGGGTGCCGCCACGGGCAGCGTCGTCACCTGGTCGGGCACGCCGCGCGCGGCGGAGCCGGGGGAGCGTGCGGCCCTCGTGCTGGTCGCCCGCGAGCCGCCCGAGGTCGTCGCGGCGCCCGGCGGCCTGCACGCGTGGGCCGGGGAGGTCCGCGCCGCCGCCGCCCGGCTCGGGGCGGGTCTGCCGGGGGATGCGGGAGCCCTGCTGCCGGCGGTCACGGTGGGGGACACGGCGGCGGTCCCCGCCGACCTGCGCGACGCGATGCGCCTGGCGGGGCTCGCGCACGTGATGGCGGTCTCCGGCGCGCACTTCACGATCGTCGGCGGGCTGCTGGTGGCCGCGGCGGCCGCAGCCGGGGGGCCCGCCCCGGTGCGTGCCGGCGTCGTCGCGGCCGGCGGTGCGCTGCTCGTCCTCGTGGTCCAGCCGCAGCCGAGCGTCGTGCGCGCGGCCGCCATGGGCGCGCTCGGGCTGGTCGGTGTCCTGCTGGGCCGGCGGGCCGCGGGGCCCGCGGCGCTCGCGTGCGCGGTCGTCCTGCTGCTCGTCGTCGACCCGTGGCTGGCGGGCGAGCCCGGTGCCGCGCTCTCGGTCGCGGCGACGGCGGGCCTCGTGCTGCTCGGCCCGCCGCTCGTGCGGCGCTGGTCGGGCGTCTGCGGGCGCGGGGTCGCCACGGTGCTCGCCGCGCCCGTCGCCGCGCAGCTCGGCTGCCTGCCGGTCGTGCTCGCGCTGTGGCCGACGCTCAGCACCTGGGCGGTCCCGGCGAACGTCGCGGTCGCGCCGGCGGTCGCGCCGGCGACGGTGCTCGGCCTGGCGGCGGTGCTGCTCGCACCGGTGTGGCCTGCGGGAGCCGCGGCCCTCGCGGCAGCCGCGGGCGCGGCGTGCTGGTGGATCGGGGCGGTCGCGCGCGTCGTCGCGCAGGCCCCCGGTGCCGGGCTGGCGTGGGCGCCGGGAGCGACGGGCGCCCTGTGCGCCCTCGTCGCCGCGGCGGCCGGGGCGCGGCTGCTGCTCGTCGGTCGGCGGGCAGCGCCGCCCGGGGCCGGAGGGGCGGGCGGGTGACGTCGGCGGTGTCTGGCAGGCTGTCCCCGTGGCAGCCCGTACCCCCGCCCGACGTCCGGCACGCGGCGGAGCAGGACGCGCCGCGACCTCCGGGGTCCCGTGGACCCAGGCGGCCCCGGCCCCCGTCGTCCTGGTCCAGGGGGCCGAGGACCTGCTGGCCGAGCGCGCGGTCGAGCGTGTCGTCGCCCTCGCCCGGGAGCAGGACCCGCAGATCGAGGTCACCCGGCTGGACGCGGGCACCTACGCGACGGGTGAGCTGAGGGTCGTGACCAGCCCGTCGCTCTTCGCCGACGACAAGGTCGTGGTCGTCGAGGGCGTCGAGCGGGGCACGGACGACCTCATGCGGGACCTCGAGGCGTACGTGGGCGCGCCGGCCGAGGGCGTCGTCCTCGTGGCCCGGCACGGCGGCGGGCAGCGGGGCAAGCGCCTGCTCGACGCGATCCGCGCGGCGGGCGGCCCCGTGGTGGCCTGCGACCCGGTCCGCACGGACGCGGACAAGGCGGCGTTCGTCGCGGACGAGCTGGGTCGTGCGGGGCGGCGCGCGCACGCCCGGGCCGTGCGGGCCCTCGTGGACGCGGTCGGCAGCGATCTGCGCGAGCTCGCCGCGGCGTGCGCCCAGCTGGTCGCGGACACGACCGGCCTCATCGGCGAGGAGACCGTCGAGCGGTACCACGGGGGCCGGGTCGAGGCGACCGGGTTCCAGGTCGCCGACGCGGCGGTCGCCGGCGACCCGGGCCGGGCGGTCGCGCTGCTGCGGCACGCGATGGCGACCGGCGTCGACCCCGTCCCGGTGGTGGCGGCCCTGGCGGCGCGCCTGCGCACGCTGGCACGTGTGGGGGCGGTCCGCGGCCGCGGTGCGGGCGCGGCCCGGGACCTCGGGATGGCGCCCTGGCAGGTCGACCGGGCGGTCGCCGACCTGCGCCGGTGGACGCCGGAGGGGCTCGCGACCGCGATCTCCGCGGTCGCCCAGGCCGACGCAGAGGTCAAGGGCGAGAGCCGGGACCCGCGCTTCGCGGTCGAGCGGGCCGTGCTCCGGGTCGCGGGGGCAGTCGAGCGCTGACGCGGGGCCGTCGCGCGCTGACGCGGGGCCCTCGGGCGGTCAGGCGCAGAGGGCCGGCATGCCGAGGGCGTTGCCCTGCAGCAGGTCGAACCGCAGCAGCCGGCACACGTCGACGAGGTCCGGCCCCGAGACGCGCTCGGCCACGAGGCGGGCGCCCCCGGACCGGGCGTGGTGCAGCCCGCGCGGCCCGAGCCGGTGCAGGTCGCGGCAGTCGACCTTCACGTAGTCGGCCAGCGGCAGCATCGCCTGCTGCGCGGGGGTCCCCGTCCAGTCGTCGAGCGCGATCCGGTAGCCCGCGGCGCGGAGCGCGGCCAGACCGTCGAGGACCGCGGCGTCGGCGTCGACGGTCTCGACGACCTCCAGCACGAGCCGCGTGTCCGGTGCCGGCAGGGGCAGCCCGCCGACCAGGAACGTCCGCGTGACGTTGACGAACACGAGACCGGTGCCCGCCGGTGCGCCGCTGTCGTACAGCGCAGCCAGCACGTCCCGCGTGGCCAGGTCCTGCCGGGCCGGCTCCCACCGGTCGACGCCGGCGGGCAGCCCCTGCGCCGTCCGGTAGAGGTACTCGTGCCCGAGGAGCCGGCCGTCCGGCGTCCAGATGGGCTGCCGGGCGACGTGCCGAGGGCGGTGCGCCCTGCTGCGAGTGGTCACACCGGATGAGAGGGGGTACCGGCACGATCATGACGCGGCTGCCGGGTGCCAGTCATGGCGTTCACTCGTCCGGGGGGCGCCGGACGGGGTCGTCGTCGGCGGGGCGGGCGCCGCTCAGTGCCCGACGAGGCGGGCGTTCGCGCGGTCGAGCACGCCTGCGCGCTCGATGAGGTTCCCCTGGAACAGCGTGAAGCCGAGGTCGCGGGCGTGGGCGAGCGAGCTGCCCTGCTCCACGTACTCGGCGATCAGCAGCGCGCCGAACGACCGCGCGACCCGGACCACGGGGTGCCCCTCGACGTCGAGGTCGCGGACGTCGACCTTGACGAAGTCGGCGTGGGGGAGCAGTCGACGCTGCTCGGGGTGGTCGGCGAACGCCGGGACGGCGATCCGGAAGCCGCGCTCGCGCAGGCGCCGCAGGCCGGCGATGACCGTGCCGTCGATCTCGGTGGTCGTGCTGACCTCGATGACGAGGCGGTCGGGCCGGGGCGGCACCGGCAGGTCGCCGACGAGGTAGGCCCGGGGGCAGCGGACGAACAGCAGCCGTCCGTGGGCGACCGACTCCAGGTCGGTCCTGCCGAAGGTCGCGCGGAGCACGTGCGCGGTCGCGCGCTCGTGGTCGAGGGCGCCCCAGCGGCTGACGAGCTCGGGGTGGTGCCCCGGTGCGCGGTAGGACACCTGGTACGCGAAGGGGCGCCCGTGCGAGGAGTAGATCCCCTGGCGGGCGACGAGCACGGGCTCGTTCGAGACGTGCGTGGCCCAGGCGTCGCGCAGCTCTGCCGGGATCGCTGCGTCGACCGCCGCGCCCAGCTGGTCGAGCGCCGACCCGTCCTCCGATGTCATGATGACTATGACATCACATCTTGGGGCTTGTGATCCCCCCCGTAGCGGGTGGAAAACTAGGGTCCGTCCCGTTCGCGGGAAGCCGCCGGGCGGAAGGAGCGCGCCCGCGTGGTGCTCCACCGGTGTCAGCGGTGCCCCGGGTGCCGTCGACCGTTCGACCCCGATCGCAACGACAGGAGACCGTCACCATGAAGAAGTCCCTCACCGCTGCACTCGCCGCCCTCGTCCTCGCAGGTTCGCTGGCTGCCGCCGCTCCTGCGGTCGCTGCGGGCTCGACGGTCCACGGCGGCATCGGGTGCTGCAAGAACGCCCTCTGACCGACCCCTCGGACCTGCTCCGCACCGGGTGCGGCCCGGCCCCCCGGGGTCGATGTCGCGCCCGGTGCACGCCCGCGGCACGCGGGTGATCCTGTGACTTTCCCGCAAGTTGGGCGTGGGGGATGTCTTCGGGGATCGTCACACGTAGAATGACCGACCATGACGACTATCGGTGACCGTGTGCGCGAGTCGCGGCTGGCGGCCGGGCTCTCCCAGACCGCCCTCGCCGGCGAGGCCTTCTCACCCAGCTACATCTCGCTGATCGAGGCCGGGCACCGCGACCCGACCGACTCGGCGCTGACGGTGCTGGCCGAGCGGCTCGGCACGACGCTCGAGTACCTCAAGCACGGCGAGGACGGCCCGAACGAGGCCCGGACCCGTCTGGAGCTCGACTACGCGCGCCTCGACCTCGCGAACGGCGACGCCGCCGCCGCGGCGCGACGGATCGCCGAGCTCGACCTGAGCGTGGTCACCCCGACCCTGCGGGTCGACGCCCTCGCCGCGCTCGCCCGGGCGCACGAGCTGTCCGGAGAGCTCGAGGACGCGATCGGGCTCCTCGAGCCGCTCCTCGCCGAGACGCAGGGGCGCGCCGACCACCTGCGCTCTGCCTCCATCGCCATGGCCCTGGTGGGCTGCTACCTCGAGGCCGGCGACCTGCACCGCGCGGTCGAGGTCGGCGAGCACCAGGTCGAGGCCCTCGACCGCGCCGACCTGGTCGGCACCGACGAGCACCTGCGCCTGGCGTCCACCGTGCTGTGGGCGTACGTGGAGCGCGGCGACCTGCTGTACGCGACGCACCGGGCTGCCGAGCTCGTGCGGCTCGCGGAGTCGCTCGGCACCCCCCGCGGGCGGGGGAGCGTGTACTGGAACGCGGCGTTCGTCGCCGAGCAGCGCCGCGACTACGACCTGGCGCAGCGCTACACCGAGCGCGCTCTCGCCCTGCTCTCCGAGGGGGAGCCGGACCGCGACCTGCCGCGCCTGCGGCTGAACTACGCCTGGCTGCTGCTGCGGTCCGAGCCCGCCGAGCCCCAGGCCGCCCTCGACCAGATCCGGCTCGCAGAGCCGGGTCTGCGGGCGATCGCGTCGATCCTCGACACCGCGCGCCTGCTCGTCGAGCGGTCCCGTGCGCACCTGCTGCTCGACGACGCCGAGGCGGCGGAGCGTGACGCGCGCGACGCGCTCACGGTCCTCGGCACCGGTCCCCGGTCGGCGGCGGCGATGGCGCGGATCGCGCTCGGCGACGTGCTGGCCGCCCGGGGTGACCTCACGGGCGCGGCGGCCGAGTTCGGTGCCGCGGCGGACCTGCTCGGCATGATGTCCGCGTCGCGCCAGTCGGCCGCCGTGTGGCGCGACCTCGGCGACCGCTACCTGCGCCACGGCGACGCCGAGGCGGCCGCGCGGGCGTTCGACCGGGCGCTGCGCGAGGCCGGGTTCCGCGCGTCGGCCCCGGCGGGCGCGCCGCACGAGACGTGGTCGATCGGCTGACGTCGCCCGGCCACGGCTGCCCCGCACGTCGCAGGCCCCGCCGCCCTTCCGGGAGGCGGGGCCTGCGTGCGTCTGCGCCCGGAGCAGCGGACGTCGCGCGGGCAGCACGAAGGGCGCCACCCTGGCGGGATGGCGCCCTTCGGCACTGCTGGTCGTGGTGACCGTCACGGGGCGGTGGAAGCGCGCCGTGACGGGTGCGCGGCCGACGCGGGCCGCGCGGCGACCTCAGATGCTGCTGACCGACTTCGCCAGGGCCGACTTCTTGTTCGCGGCCTGGTTGGTGTGGATGACACCCTTGGAGACGGCCTTGTCGAGCTTGCGCGTCGCGGCCTGGAGCGCCGTGCCGGCCGCGTCCTTGTCACCGGCGGCGACGGCCTCGCGGACGCGTCGGACGTACGTCTTCAGCTCCGACTTGACGGCCTTGTTGCGCAGGCGCGCCTTCTCGTTGGTGCCGATGCGCTTGATCTGGGACTTGATGTTCGCCACGTGTGGACTCTCTGGTGTGTTCGCCGAAGCGTTCGGAACAGGTCGTAGAGGGCGGCGCAGCGCCTGGACTGGGGCGTGGGGACACCCGTGCAAATGGCCTGCGCCTGTGCCCGCCGACCCCGGGCGGACACGCGGGTCAAGATCCTACCAGCCGTGCAGCCGGCCGGCCGCCTCGACGACCTCGTCGAAGACCGCACGGTCGAGCGCCGCACCCTCGCGGCGCACCGCCTCCCGGTCGAGGCGCAGCACCCGGTCGAGCCGCACCTCGCTCGCGCGGCGTCGTGGGTCCCACCCGCCCGTCCCGACGTCCATCCACACGCGCCCCCACCGGGCCTCGTCCGCGGCGTCGCGGTCGTGGTCCTTGCTGGTGAGCATGAGCGCGACGAGCGTGCGCCCCTCGCGGGAGAGCACCAGCACCGGCCGGTCCTTGCCCCGGGCGGGGTCGTCCTCGAACGCGACCCAGGCCCACACGACCTCGCCCGGGTCGGGCTCGCCGTCCGGCCGCGGGGCGTACGCCGGACGGACCGTTCCGCCACCCGCCGGTGCCGTCGCACCCGCCGACGGCGCGGGGCGGGGACCCGGACGCGTCGTCGCGGACGGGCGGGAGCCCCGGTCGGGTCGCCCGCGGGGCGGTGCCGCCGGCGGCGCTGCGCGACCCCCGGAGCGGCCCGCGCCCCCGGACGCCTCGGACCCGCCCGTGAGGGTCCGCAGGACCCCCCGGAGCACGTCACGGAGAACCGCCGACCACCCTCGCGCTGCCACGCCCGCACCCTAGCCGCCACGTAACGCGACGTTGACACGCGACGACTACGGTGACCTGCATGGCGGACCTGTTCGACGACTACCCGGCAGGGCCGGCCTGGGACGAGATGATCGGCCCGGACGGCGACGTCCACGCGGCCTACCGGCACGTCCACCGGGCCCTGGCGACGCTGTCCGACGGCGAGCTGCGCGCCCGCGCCGACACCCTCGCCCGCTCCTACCTCACGCAGGGCGTGACCTTCGACTTCGCCGGCGAGGAACGCCCGTTCCCGCTCGACGTCGTGCCCCGCGTCCTCGGCGGCGACGAGTGGGAGCACGTCGCCCCCGGCGTCTCGCAGCGCGTACGGGCGCTGGAGGCGTTCCTCGCCGACGTCTACGGCGCGCAGAAGGCGGTCGCCGACGGGGTCGTCCCGCGGTCGGTCATCGTCTCCTCCACGCACTTCCACCGCGCCGTCCGGGGCGTGCAGCCCCCCAACGGGGTCCGCGTGCACGTCTCCGGCATCGACCTCGTGCGCGACTCCCTCGGCGGGTGGCGCGTGCTGGAGGACAACGTGCGGGTGCCCTCGGGCGTCAGCTACGTGCTGTCCAACCGCCGCGCGATGGCCCAGACGTTCCCCGAGCTGTTCGCGACGCTGCGGATCCGCCCCGTCGTCGACTACTCCCGGCGCCTGCTGTCCGCGCTGATGGCCGCCGCGCCGCCCGGCGTCGACGACCCGACCGTCGTCGTGCTGACCCCGGGGGTCTTCAACAGCGCCTACTTCGAGCACTCGCTGCTGGCCCGGACCATGGGCGTCGAGCTCGTCGAGGGACGCGACCTGTTCTGCGCCGGCGGGCGCGTGTGGATGCGCACCACGCAGGGCCGGCGCCGCGTCGACGTGATCTACCGCCGCGTCGACGACGAGTTCCTCGACCCGGTGGTGTTCCGCTCCGACTCGCTGCTGGGCTGCCCGGGCCTCATGACCTGCGCACGCCTGGGCAACGTGACCATCGCCAACGCGGTGGGCAACGGCGTCGCCGACGACAAGCTGCTGTACACGTACGTGCCGGACCTCATCCGGTACTACCTGCACGAGGAGCCGATCCTGCCCAACGTCGACACGTGGCGGCTCGAGGACCCCGGCGCGCTCGAGGAGGTCCTGGACCGGCTCGACGAGCTCGTGGTCAAGCCCGTCGACGGCTCGGGCGGCAAGGGGCTGGTGGTCGGCCCGCGCGCGAGCCGCGCCGAGCTGGACACGCTGCGCGACCGGCTGCGCGCCGACCCGCGCGGCTGGATCGCCCAGCCCGTCGTCCAGCTCTCGACCGTGCCGACCCTCGTCGAGGACGGGCTGCGTCCCCGGCACGTCGACCTGCGCCCCTTCGCGGTCAACGACGGCGACAACGTCTACGTGCTGCCGGGCGGGCTCACGCGCGTCGCGCTGCCCGAGGGTCAGCTCGTCGTCAACTCCTCCCAGGGCGGCGGGTCGAAGGACACCTGGGTGCTCGGCGGCCGCGTGCCGCGGCGCGCCCAGGCGCAGGCCGGCGGGCAGTCGCTGCCGCAGGCGGTCCCCAAGGACGCGGCCGTGCCCATCGACGCGAACCCCGACGACGTCCGGGTGCAGGTCATGCAGCAGCAGCAGCAACGGGTGGACGGGGGTGCGACGTGCTGAGCCGCATCGCGGAGTCGCTGTTCTGGATCGGGCGCTACGTCGAGCGGGCGGACGACACCGCGCGCCTGCTCGACGTGCACGTGCAGATCCTCCTCGAGGACCCCTGGGCCGAGGAGGACCTCGCCTGCCGCTCCCTGCTGTCCGTCATGGACCGCCCCGCGCCCGCGTCCGAGGTCGTCGTCGGGCGCGAGCAGGTGCTCGACGTGCTCGCGTACGACCGGTACTCCCCGTCGTCGATCGCCGGGGCGCTCGTCTCCGCCCGCGAGAACGCCCGCCGCGCCCGCGAGATCGTCTCGACCGAGCTGTGGGAGTGCCTCAACACCACCTGGAACCAGCTCCCGTCGCACATGCGCCCGGCCCGCGCCCACGACTACTTCGGGTGGGTCCGCGAGCGCGCGTCCGTCGTCGCCGGGATCATGGACTCCCAGACCTCGCGCGACGAGACCTGGCACTTCATGGTCCTGGGCCGCTCCATCGAGCGAGCCGACATGACCGCGCGCCTGCTCACCACCCGGGCGCTCGCGGGCTCGGCCGGTCCCTCGTGGGCGACCCTGCTGCGCTCGTGCGGTGCGCACGAGGCGTTCCTGCGCACGTACCGCGGCACGGCCTCCGACGAGCGCGCCGCCGGGTTCCTGCTGCTCGACCGGCTGTTCCCGCGGTCCATCGTCCACGCGCTGCATCAGGCGGAGGCGTGCCTGACGGGCCTGGAGCCGGTCACCGACCGGGCGGGCGTCGACGACGCGCGCCGCCACATCGGCCACGTGCGCACCAGCCTGGAGTACCGCCCCCTCATGGAGATCCTCGACGACCTGCCGCGTGAGATGGAGCGCGTCCAGCGCGCCTGCTCGGCCGCCTCCGACGCGATCAGGGGCCGGTACTTCCCGTCCGGCTCGGCCACGACCTGGGTGGGGGAGGCGCTGTGAGCCGCCTGCGGATCGTGCACACGTCGTCGTTCCGGTACCCGGCGCCGGTCACCGCCTCGTACAACGAGGCCCGGATGACACCGGTGTCCCAGCCCGGGCAGAGCGTCCTCGAGACGCGCGTCGACATCCAGCCGCAGACGTGGTCGCACGACTACCGCGACTACTGGGGCACGCAGGTCACGGCCTTCGAGGTGCTCGCGCCGCACCAGGCGCTGGTGCTCACGGCCGAGCACGTCGTCGACGTGACCGACCGTCCCGGCACCCCCGTGCCCGGCACGTCCTGGGAGGTGCTGCGCGGGCCCGAGGTGCGCGACCGGCTGGCCGAGCACCTCGCGGACACCCCGACGACCGCACCGCCCGCGGAGGTCGTCGCGCTCGCCGCGGCCGCCGCCGAGGGGCTCGAGCCCGCCGAGGCCGCGGTCGCGGTGTGCCGCGCGCTGCGCGACCGGCTGGAGTACATCCCCGGCGTCACGACCGTGCACACGCCCGCCGCCGAGGCCTGGGAGGCCCGCACCGGCGTGTGCCAGGACATGGCGCACCTCGCGCTGGGCGCGCTGCGCTCCCTGGGCATCCCGGCCCGGTACGTCTCGGGGTACCTGCACCCCGCCCAGGACGCGGAGATCGGCACGACCGTGACGGGCGAGTCGCACGCGTGGGTCGAGTGGTGGGCGGGGGAGTGGACGGGGTACGACCCGACGAACCGGGTCCCCGCCGGCGAGCACCACGTGATCCTGGGGCGCGGGCGGTCGTACGACGACGTCCCGCCGCTGCGGGGCGTGTTCGCCGGTCCGCAGGCCGACGAGCTGGCCGTGGTGGTCCGCATCACCCGCGAGGCCTGAGCCCGGCCTCGCCCCCGGGGCCTCCTGTCGCCGCGGGGTCCCCGTCGCCGTCCACGGGGACGACGTCGGGGACCCGCACGCGACGGACGTCAGGGGACCAGCCGGGACGTCAGCAGCGCCTCGAGCGCCGAGGCCTCGCCGCGGACCGCGAGGGCGGGCGCGTCGGCGGGGAGGCGGCGCCACAGGAGGAGCGCGAGCGCGTCCGCCGGGGCGCGGACCTCGACCCGGGGCGCCGTGCCGGGGTCGTCGGCGCCGGCGGCGGCGAAGGTCCACGACCGGTCCGCGTCGACGGCGTGCAGGTCGACCCGCACGGGCAGCGGCGGCGTGCGGCCGAGCGCGACCTGCCGCGGCTGCATGACGGTGACGACCTCGTCGACCGTGTCGGCCCACACGGCCGGGTCGGCGTGCGTGGGGCTGCCGGTCGCCGTGCGCAGGTCCCACAGGTGCACGAGCGTCTCGTGCACCTGGCGCCGGTGCCAGAACGCGACCGGGCCGGGGCCGAGCAGGGTGGACGCCGTCGCGTCCGGGGCGAGCGTGCGCAGCGTGGTCAGGAGCTCGGTGGCGCACGTGCCGTAGAGCTCGGGCAGATCGAACGGGCCGCGCCCCAGCGGCGCCTCGCGGCGCCGTGCGGCCTGGCCGGCCGCCCAGTGGTGGATGCGGGCGAGGTGCACGACCAGGTCCCGCACGCGCCACCGGCCGCACCACGGCACCGGCGTCCGCGGGTCGGCCGCACGCACGCCCGCGAGGAACGCGTCCTGGAGCCCGGCGAGGACGTCGAGGTACGGCTGCGCGGTGCCCGGGACGAGGACCGGCGGCGACGCGTCGGCCGGGGGACCGCCGGCCGCGGGGACCGGCCCGTCGACCGGCCCGTCGACCGGCTCGTCCACCGGGGAGGTGCCGGGGTGCGCGCGCATGGGACGATGGTGCCGCAGACCGCCGACACGGCGCGCCCCCGGCGCCCGGTCGTGGTCGTCCGCCGACCGTCCGGCGCCGTCCCGGCGCCCACCGAACCCCCACGGAGCCCTGAGCGCGTGTCCCCGATCCCGAGCGCCGCCGCGACCTCGCGCATCCTGCCGGCCGCCACGCCGCCCGAGCTGCTGCGCAACTTCTGCATCATCGCGCACATCGACCACGGCAAGTCGACGCTCGCCGACCGCATGCTCCAGCTCACCGGCGTCGTCGACGCCCGCGCCATGCGCGCGCAGTACCTCGACCGCATGGACATCGAGCGCGAGCGCGGCATCACCATCAAGTCGCAGGCCGTGCGCATGCCCTGGGAGGTCGACGGCACGCCGTACGCCCTCAACATGATCGACACCCCCGGCCACGTCGACTTCACGTACGAGGTGTCGCGGTCGCTCGCGGCGTGCGAGGGCGCGGTGCTGCTCGTCGACGCCGCGCAGGGCATCGAGGCCCAGACGCTGGCGAACCTGTACCTCGCGCTGGAGAACGACCTGCAGGTCATCCCCGTGCTCAACAAGATCGACCTGCCGGCCGCGCAGCCCGAGAAGTACGCGGAGGAGCTCGCCGGGCTCGTCGGCGGCGACCCCGCGGACGTCCTCAAGGTGTCCGGCAAGACGGGCGTGGGCGTCACCGAGCTGCTCGACCGCATCGTCGAGCTCGTGCCGGCGCCGGTCGGGGACGCGGACGCCCCCGCCCGCGCCATGATCTTCGACTCCGTCTACGACACCTACCGCGGCGTCGTGACGTACGTGCGGGTGGTCGACGGCAGCCTCAGCCCGCGCGAGCGGATCGCCATGATGTCGACCCGCGCCACGCACGAGCTCCTGGAGATCGGGGTAATCTCGCCCGAGCCCGTGCCGACCAAGGGTCTGGGCGTCGGCGAGGTCGGCTACCTCATCACCGGCGTGAAGGACGTGCGTCAGTCCAAGGTCGGCGACACGGTGACCAACTCGGCCAAGCCCGCGGCCGACGCCCTCGGCGGGTACTCCGACCCCAAGCCGATGGTGTTCTCCGGGCTGTACCCGATCGACGGGTCCGACTACCCCGTGCTGCGCGACGCGCTCGACAAGCTCAAGCTCAACGACGCGGCGCTCAACTACGAGCCCGAGACGTCCGTCGCCCTGGGCTTCGGGTTCCGGGTGGGCTTCCTCGGGCTGCTGCACCTGGAGATCGTGCGCGAGCGCCTCGAGCGCGAGTTCGACCTCGACCTGATCTCCACCGCGCCCAACGTCGTCTACGACGTGACGATGGAGGACCGCACGCAGGTCCACGTGACGAACCCCAGCGAGTTCCCCGGCGGCAAGATCCGCGAGGTCCGCGAGCCCGTGGTCAAGGCGACGATCCTGACGCCCAGCGAGTTCGTCGGCACGATCATGGAGCTGTGCCAGTCCAAGCGCGGCGACCTGCAGGGCATGGACTACCTGTCCGAGGACCGCGTCGAGATGCGGTACATGCTGCCGCTGGCGGAGATCGTCTTCGACTTCTTCGACGCCCTGAAGTCGCGCACCCGCGGGTACGCGAGCCTGGACTACGAGGCCGTCGGCGACCAGGTCGCGGACCTGGTGAAGGTCGACATCCTGCTCCAGGGCGAGCAGGTCGACGCCTTCAGCGCGATCGCGCACAAGGACAAGGCCTACGGCTACGGCGTGATGATGACGGCCAAGCTCAAGGAGCTCATCCCGCGCCAGCAGTTCGAGGTGCCGATCCAGGCGGCGATCGGGTCCCGCATCATCGCCCGCGAGACGATCCGGGCCATCCGCAAGGACGTCCTGGCCAAGTGCTACGGCGGTGACATCACCCGCAAGCGCAAGCTGCTGGAGAAGCAGAAGGAGGGCAAGAAGCGCATGAAGACGATCGGCCGGGTCGACGTGCCGCAGGAGGCCTTCATCGCCGCGCTGTCCTCCGAGCCCGCGGGCTCCAAGGACGGCAAGGACAAGGACGCGAAGAAGAAGTGACGGGCGGGCCGGCGTGAGCCCGGCGCTGCCCGAGGGGGACGTGCCGCCCGACGACGGCGCGCTGCCGACGTCGGTGCTCGACGGTGCGCAGCGGCGCGCGTTCGGGGTGTACCTGCACGTCCCCTTCTGCGCGGTGCGCTGCGGCTACTGCGACTTCAACACGTACACGGCCACCGAGCTGGGCGGCGGGGCCAGCCAGGCCGCGTACGCGGCGACCGCGCTCGACGAGATCGCCCTCGCGGCCCGCGTGCTGCGGGACGCGGGGCTGCCCGCGCGTCCCGTGCAGACGGTGTTCGTCGGCGGCGGCACGCCGACGCTGCTCCCGGTCGACGACCTCGTCCGGCTGCTCGGCGGGGTGCGGGACGCGTGGGGCCTGGACCCGGGCGCGGAGGTCACCACCGAGGCGAACCCCGACTCCGTGACGCCCGACGGGCTGGCGCGCCTCGCGGCCGCCGGGTTCACGCGGGTCTCGTTCGGCATGCAGTCCGCGGTGCCGCACGTGCTCGCCACGCTCGAGCGCACGCACGACCCGGCCCGCGTGCCCGACGTCGTCCGGTGGGCCCGCGACGCCGGCCTGCGGGTCTCGCTCGACCTCATCTACGGCACGCCGGGGGAGTCCCTGGCCGACTGGCGGCGCAGCGTCGAGGCCGCGCTGGCGACCGGCGTCGACCACGTCAGCGCGTACGCCCTGGTGGTGGAGGCGGGCACGCGCATGGCCGGGCAGGTGCGGCGCGGGGAGCTGACGCTGCCCGACGAGGACGACCAGGCCGCCAAGTACGAGCTCGCCGACGACCTGCTGACGGCGGCCGGGCTGGGCTGGTACGAGGTGAGCAACTGGGCGCGCACGCCCGCGGACGCCTCGCGGCACAACCTCGGCTACTGGCGCGGGGACGACTGGTGGGGCGTGGGTCCCGGGGCGCACAGCCACGTCGGCGGCACCCGCTGGTGGAACGTCAAGCACCCGCGCGCGTACGCCGACCGGCTGGCCGCGGGCCGCAGCCCGGCCGCGGGGCGCGAGAGCGTCGACGCGGCCACGGCCCGGCTGGAGCGGGTCATGCTGGGCGTGCGGATCGCCGAGGGCCTGCCCCTGGACGACCTCGACGCGACCGCGCGCGCGACCGTCGCCGGACTGGTCGCCGACGGGCTCGTCGACGCGCGGGCCGCGCTCGGGGCGGACGGGCCGCGGCGCGTGCTGCTCACCCGCCGCGGGCGGCTGCTGGCGGACGCGGTCGTGCGGGCGCTGGTCGGCTGACCGACGCTCCCGTCCCGACCCCGTTACCCGTCAGGAGGCGGGCATCCCCGTCAGGAGACGAAGCGGATCGTCACCGGGTAGCGGTACCACTCCCACCGGCTGGCGGCCACGGCGGCGAGGACCTGCAGGACCAGCGCCCCGAGGTAGACGGCGAAGGGCGCGAGCACGACGATCCCGAACGTCACCGCGACGGCCACGAGCGACACCAGCAGCGCGATCAGCACCGTGAGCTGGAAGTTCAGCGACTCCTTGGCGTGGTGCTCGAGGAACGGCCCGCGCCCGCGGAACACGAGCCACACCACCAGCGGGCCGAGGAAGCTCACACCCACCAGGGGCAGCAGGTGCACGAGGATCGCCCACGTGCGCTCGTCCTCGGGGCGCAGCGGCGGCGCGGGGACCGGCTGGTAGGGCGGCTGCTGCGGCTGCTGCTCGAAGGACGGCGTGCTCATCGGACCAGCTCCAGGCTCAGGGGGTACCGGGCGGGCCGCCCGGCGTTGACGGCCACGGCGGCCATGACGGACAGCACCAGGCTCGCGATCCCCAGCGCGACCGCGGCGACCCACCCCACGAACCCGAGCAGCGGGATCTCCCCGACGATCCGCGCCGCGACCAGGGCGACCAGCACCGTGAGCTGGAAGTTCAGGGCGACGGCGGCCTCCCGCGCCACGGCGTGGTCGCGCTCGCGGTGCACGAGCCAGACGACCAGGGCCACGACCCAGCCGGCCCAGAAGTACGCGAGGATCCCGCCGAGGTGCGCGAGCACCGCCCACGGGGTGCTCGACGGGGTGCCCGACGAGGCGGGCGGGCCGGGCGGCGGGTAGGACACGGGGCGGTCTCCAGGGGTCGTCGGGCGGTGCGGGCAGCGTACCGGGCGGGGGGTCGGCGCGCGGCGTGGAGCCTTGACACGGTCTGCCCCGCTTCGGTTCGCTCGGGACGGGCGTGATCACGCCCACCTGGTGACCGGAGGTCATGATGAGCGAGAACCCGGGCGGTCAGCCGCCGCGCGACGACGACCCCACGCCGCCGCCCCCGCCCGGCGGGTCGTACCCGCCCCCGGCCTACGGCCAGCCCGCCGGCGCCCCCGGCCCGACGCCGCCGCCCGGTGCCGCCCCGCCCCCTGCGGGCGGGTACCCGCCGCCCGGCGGCGCGTACCCTCCGCCGGCCCAGCCCTACGGGCCCGCCCCGACGGCGGGACCCGGCGGCTACGGCGCCGCCGGCTACGCCCCGCAGGGGCCGCGCGTGGACGCCGGGGCTGCGTTCTCGTGGGCGTTCTCGGCGTTCGGTCGCAGCTGGGGCGCCTGGGTGCTCGGCGGGGTCGCGTGGTTCCTCGTCATCGCCATGGTCGTCAGCGTCGTCGCGCTGGTGTTCGGCGGCTTCGGCGCGCTGATCGGTGCCGGTGGCGGTGACACGAGCATGTTCGCGGGCTTCGGCGCGAGCCTGGCCTACGCCGTGGTGTCCGCCGTCGCGGTCCTGCTGGGTGCGCTGTTCACGGGGTCCTTCGTGTCCGCGGCGCTCAAGGTGGCGGACGGACGCCCGATCAGCGTCGGGGACATGTTCGACTTCTCCCGCGTCGGGCCGGTCTTCGTCGTCGGGCTGCTGTTCGCCGCGGCGAACTTCGTGGCGAGCCTCATCCCGTTCCTCGGCTGGATCCTGTCGATCGCGGTCGTCTACCTCGGGTTCTTCGCCTACCACCACGTCCTCGACCGGGGGCTGGCGCCGATCGACGCCGTGCGTGCCTCCGTGCAGATGCAGACCCGCGACGTCGGCTCGACGATCCTCGTGGTGCTGCTCGCGTGGGTGGCCGTCGCCGTGGGGAGCGCCCTGTGCGGCATCGGCGCGCTGGTCGGCGTCCCGGTGGCCGTGCTGCTGTCGGTGTACGCGTTCCGCCAGCTCACCGGCGGGCCCGTGGCACCCGCCTGACCCGTCGTGCCTGCCCGTCTCCGCCCGCCCGCGCCCCGTGCCGGCGGGCGGAGACGTCCCAGGGCTCGGGCGGTCAGGCGGTGACGAAGTCGATGAGCTCCTCGACGCGTCCGAGCAGGCTCGGCTCGAGGTCGGCGTAGCTGCGCACCGAGCGCAGGATCCGCTGCCACGCGCGGGCGACGTCGGCCTGGTCGGCGGCCGGCCAGCCGAGCTCGCGCAGGATCCCGTGCTTCCACTCGGTGCCGCGCTCGATCGTCGGCCACGCGTCGAGGCCGAGCCGCTGCGGCCGCACGGCCTGCCAGACGTCGACGTACGGGTGGCCGAGCACCAGCACCGACCCGGTCGGGGTGCCGCGGACCGCCTGGGCGGCGATCCGGCTCTCCTTGGACCCGGGCACCAGGTGGTCGACGAGCACCCCGACGCGCCGGTCGGTCGTGGGTCGGAAGTCGCGCAGCGCGTCGGCGAGGTGGTCGACGCCGTCGAGCAGCTCGACGACGACGCCCTCGACGCGCAGGTCGTCGCCCCAGACCTTCTCGACGAGCTCGGCGTCGTGCTTGCCCTCGACCCAGATGCGCGACCCGCGGGCGACCCGTGCGGGCGCGTCGGGCACGGCCCGCGAGCCCGACGCCGTGCGGGCCGGTGCGGCGGGGGCACGGCGGGCGACGGGGGCGGTGAGCACCACCGGGGCCCCGTCCACCCAGAACCCGGGCCCGAGGGTGAACGTGCGGGTGCGCCCGCGCCGGTCCTCCAGCACGACGACGTGCAGGCCGCCGGACTTCTCCACGCGCACGACCGCGCCGACCCACCCGGACTCGACGTCCTCGACGACGAGCCCGCGCTCGGCGGGCTGCTCTCGGGCCGTCGGGCGCGGCGCGTGGTGGGCGGTCGGGCCGGTGGACAGGACGTCCGATCCGTAGCGGTCGCTGGTCACCGGGGCACTGTAGGGCGCGGGGCCCACGGACGCCGCGCGGCCGGCCCGGCGCGTCGGCGGGGCGGGGTGCACCCTGGTGCCCCGCGGCGGGACGCGTAGGATTGGCACTCGGCAGCCGCGAGTGCTACCGGTCGGGGCCCGCGGGCACCGGCCGCACGCCCGCGGAGCCGGCCCGGACGACGAGGCGAGGAGGTGGCGATGAGCGACGACAGGCGGCTGGACGTGCTGCGCGCGATCGTCGAGGACTACGTCGCCACCCGTGAGCCCGTCGGCTCGCGGGCCCTGACGGAGCGGCACCGCCTCGGGGTGTCGCCCGCGACGATCCGCAACGACATGGCCGCCCTGGAGGACGCCGGGCTCATCCACCAGCCCCACACGTCGGCCGGCCGGGTGCCGACCGACCTGGGGTACCGGGTGTTCGTCGACCGCCTCTCGACCGTCAAGCCGCTGTCCCCGGCGGAGAAGCGGGCCATCGGCGCGCTGCTGGAGGAGGCCGTCGACCTCGACGACGTCATCGACCGTGCGGTGCGTCTGCTGGCCCAGCTCACGCAGCAGGTCGCGGTCGTGCAGTACCCGTCGCTGCGCCGCTCCGCGCTGCGGCACGTCGAGCTCGTGCCCGTCGGCCCGCGGCACCTGCTCGTGGTGATCATCACCACCACCGGCCGGGTCGAGCAGCGCACGGTCGAGGTGCCGCAGGACCTCGACGAGGCGGTCGTCGCGAGCCTGCGGGTGCGGCTGAACCTCGCCGCGGCGGGGCTGCGCCTGGCCGACCTGGACGTGGCGCTGGCGGCGCTCGTCGACGAGGTCGGCACCGACGGCGCCCCCCTGGCCCGCGCGGTCGTCGAGGTCGTCGCGCAGACCCTCGCGCAGGAGCGCGAGGAGCGCGTCGTCGTCGCCGGCGTCGGGCACCTGGCCCGGACGGCCGGCACGGACTTCACGCACACCCTCGGCCCGGTCCTCGAGGCCCTCGAGGAGCAGGTGGTGCTCATGCGCCTGCTGTCGGAGATGGCCGAGGACGGCGCCGGCGTGGCCGTGCGCATCGGCCGCGAGACCCAGCACGAGGGCCTGTCGGAGACGAGCATCGTGACCAGCGGCTACGGCGGCGAGGGGTCGGCCGTGGCCCTCCTCGGGTCCGTCGGGCCGCTGCGCATGGACTACCCCGGGACGATGTCGGCGGTGCGGGCCGTGGCCCGCTACCTCACGCGCATCCTCGCCGGCTGACCGGCTACGGCACCACCCCACCGACATCCCCGCACCGATCGCGCCGGCCCGCCGGCGACCACGACCAGGAAGCGAGCCCCACCGCACGTGACCGACTACTACGAGGTCCTCGGGGTGCCGCGCGACGCGGCGCCCGAGCAGATCAAGAAGGCCTACCGGCGCCTGGCCCGCGAGCTGCACCCCGACGTCGCGGGTGCCGACCCGCAGGCCGAGGAGCGCTTCAAGGACGTCTCGCGCGCGTACGACGTGCTCGGCAACGCCGACAAGCGCCGCGCCTACGACATGGGCGCCGACCCCGCGTCCCCCGGCGGCGGTGCCGGCGGCGGGTTCGGGTTCCAGGACATCTTCGAGACGTTCTTCGGCGCCGCGGCCGGCGGTGCCCAGCGCGGGCCCGCGTCCCGGGCCCGGCGCGGCCAGGACGCGCTGGTGCGCCTCGACCTCGACCTGGCCGAGACCGTGTTCGGCGTGCACCGCGACATCCAGGTCGACACGGCCGTGCTCTGCCCGACGTGCGGCGGCACGTGCTGCCGCCCGGGCACGTCGCCGCGCACCTGCGAGGTCTGCGCGGGCCGCGGCTCGGTGCAGCGCGTCGCGCGCTCGTTCCTCGGTCAGGTCATGACGACCCAGCCCTGCGCCGCGTGCCACGGCTTCGGCACCGTCATCCCCGAGCCCTGCACCGAGTGCGCCGGCGAGGGGCGCGTGCGCTCGCGCCGCACGCTCTCGGTGGACGTCCCCGCGGGCGTCGACACCGGCACCCGCATCAAGCTCACCGGGCAGGGCGAGGTCGGCCCCGCCGGCGGCCCGGCCGGCGACGTCTACCTCGAGGTGCGCGAGCGCAAGCACGAGACGTTCGTGCGCAAGGGCGACGACCTGCACGCCACCCTCGAGGTGCCGATGACCGCGGCCGCCCTGGGCACCGTGCTCGCGCTCGACACCCTCGACGGCGAGCGGGAGATCGACCTGCGCCCGGGCACGCAGCCCGGCCAGGTCGTGACCCTCAAGGGCCTGGGCGTCGGGCACCTGCACGTCGGCGGGCGCGGCGACCTGCACGTGCACGTCGACGTGGCGGTCCCGCTGCCCGCCGACGACGAGCAGACCGAGCTGCTGCGGCGCCTGGCGGCCCTGCGCGGCGAGGAGCGCCCCGACGCGCGCCTGGCGGCCGCGAACCCGGGGGTGTTCGCCAAGCTGCGCGACAAGCTCGCGGGCCGGTGAGCGCACCGGTCTTCCTCGTCGAGCCCGGCGACCTCGCGGACGTCGTGGCCGGCGGCGAGCTCGTGCTCACCGGGGCCGAGGGGCGGCACGCGGGCGTCGTGCAGCGCAAGACCCCCGGCGAGCGGGTCGACGTCGTCGACGGTGCGGGCGTGCGCGCCGTCGGCACGGTCGCGGACGTGCACCCCGACGGCGTGCGCGTCGCCGTGCTCCGCGTCGACGTCGAGCCCGAGCCCGCACCGCGGCTGGTGCTCGTGCAGGCTCTCGCCAAGGGCGACCGCGACGAGATGGCGATCGAGGCGGCGACCGAGGTCGGCGTCGACGCGGTCGTGCCCTGGCAGGCGGAGCGCTCCATCGTCATCTGGCGCGGCGACCGCGCGCAGAAGAGCCGCCAGCGCTGGGTCGGCACCGTGCGCGCGGCGACCAAGCAGGCCCGCCGCGCGCGCACCCCGGACGTGGACCACGCCCTGGACGGGCGGGGCCTGCGCGAGCGCACCGCCGCGACCGTCGCGGCCGGCGGTGCCGTCCTCGTCCTGCACGAGGAGGCCACCGTGCCGCTCGCCGACGTGGACCTGCCCGTCGCCGGGGACCTGCTCGTCGTCGTCGGGCCCGAGGGCGGCATCAGCGCCCGCGAGACCGACGACCTCGTCGCGGCCGGCGCGCGGACCGTCCGGCTCGGCCCGCACGTGCTGCGGACGTCGACCGCCGGGCCCGTCGCCCTGGCCCTGCTCGCCCAGCGCCTGGGCCGCTGGGGCTGACCGTCGTGCTCCTGGGCTCACCGCCGTGCCGCTCAGGGCCGGTGCGGGCGAGGGCCGGCGCACCCGGACGCAGGTGCACCGGCCCCGCCGTGGCCCGTCCGGCGCGTGACGGGTGGGGCGCCGGACGGGACGTCGCTCACCGGGCGTCGCTGCCCCCGTCCTCGACGGCCGCGCGGCCGGCCTCCAGCCGGGCGATCGGCACCCGGAACGGCGAGCACGACACGTAGTCGAGCCCGGCGCCGTGGAAGAACCGGATCGACTCCGGGTCGCCGCCGTGCTCCCCGCACACGCCGAGGCCGATGCCCGGACGGGTGGCCCGGCCCTCGGCGACCGCGACCTCGACGAGGCGCCCGACGCCCCGCACGTCGATGGTCTCGAACGGCGACACCGCGAGCACGCCGTTCGCCGTGTACTGCGCGAAGAACGCCCCCTCGACGTCGTCGCGGCTGAAGCCCCACGTGGTCTGCGTGAGGTCGTTCGTGCCGAACGAGAAGAACTCGGCCTCCTCGGCGATGCGGCCCGCCGTGAGCGCGGCGCGCGGCAGCTCGATCATGCAGCCCACGGGCAGCGTCAGGGGCACGCCCCGGTCCGCGCCCACCTGTGCCATGGTCGCCAGGGCCCGCTCGCGCACGATCCGCAGCTCCTGCACCGAGCCGACCAGCGGCACCATGACCTCCGCGTGCGGGGACCCGCCGGCGGCGATCCGGTCGGCCACCGCCTCGCAGATCGCCCGCACCTGCAGGTCGAACAGCCCCGGCACCACCAGGCCCAGGCGCACGCCGCGCAGCCCGAGCATCGGGTTGGCCTCGTGCATGCGCTCGACGGCCGCGAGCAGCCGCTCGTCGTCCGGGTCGACGTGCCCGCGCTCGCGGTCCACCGCGACCTTCACCGAGAGCGCGGTCAGGTCCGGCAGGAACTCGTGCAGGGGCGGGTCGATGAGCCGGATCGTCGTCGGCAGCCCGTCCATGGCCTCGAGCAGCTCGACGAAGTCCGCGCGCTGCAGGGGGAGCAGCGCGTCGAGCGCGGCCTGCCGCCCGGCGTCGTCGGAGGCCAGCACGACCCGCTCGACGAGGACGCGGCGCTCGCCGAGGAACATGTGCTCCGTCCGGCACAGCCCGATGCCCTGGGCCCCCAGGCGGCGGGCGCGCCCGGCGTCGGCCGCCGTGTCGGCGTTGGCGTGCACGCGCAGCCGCCGCACGGTGTCCGCGTGCGTGAGGATCCGGTCGACCGCGCGCACCAGGTCGCGCGTCTCCTCGTCCGCCGCCTCGGCCAGCGCCACGTCCAGGCCGTCCTCGAGGTACCGGCTCACGGGTGAGGGCACCACGGGGACGTCGCCGACGAACACCTCGCCGGTCGTGCCGTCGAGCGCCACGACGTCGCCCTCGTGCACCGTGCGCCCGCGGGCGGTCACCGTGCCGGCCTCGGTGTCGATGACGAGCTCCTCGGCGCCGACGACGCAGGTGCGGCCCATGCCCCGGGCCACCACGGCCGCGTGGGACGTCTTGCCGCCGCGGGCCGTGAGCACCCCGACCGCGGCGATCATGCCGCCGAGGTCGTCGGGGTTGGTCTCGCGGCGCACCAGCACCACGTCCCGTCCCTGCGCGGCCCACTCCTCGGCCCGCGCCGGGTCCAGGACGACCTGCCCCACGGCGGCGCCCGGCGACGCCGGCATCGCGCGCGTCAGCAGCTCGGCACCGGCGACGTCGGCGGCGAACTGCGGGAACAGCAGCTGCGAGAGCTGCGCGCCGCTGACCCGCGCCAGGGCCTCGTCCATGGTGATGAGGTGCTCGTCGACGAGCTGGCACGCGATCCGGAACGCCGCCGGCGCCGTGCGCTTGCCCACCCGGGTCTGCAGCATCCACAGCTTGCCGCGCTCGATGGTGAACTCGATGTCGCACAGGTCGCGGTAGTGCGTCTCCAGCCGCCGCATGGCCTGGCGCAGCTCGGCGTACGCCGCGGGGTCGACGCCCTCGAGGTCCGCCAGCGACAGCGTGTTGCGGATGCCCGCGACCACGTCCTCGCCCTGCGCGTTGACCAGGTAGTCGCCGTAGTCGCCCGTGCGGCCCGTCGCGGGGTCGCGCGTGAAGGCCACGCCCGTGCCCGACGTCGGGCCCAGGTTGCCGAACACCATCGTGCACACGTTCACCGCGGTGCCCAGGTCGTCGGGGATCCGCTCCTTGCGGCGGTACAGCCGGGCCCGCTCCGTGCCCCACGAGTCCAGCACCGCGACGATCGCCAGGTCGAGCTGCTCGCGCGGGTGCTGGGGGAACTCGCGCCCCGACTCGTCCCGGACGATCTGCTTGTAGGTGTCGACCAGCCCGCGCAGGTCGGCGGCGTCCAGGTCGACGTCCGCGCTGACGCCCCGGGCCGCCTTCGCCTTGTCGAGCGCGTCGGCGAACAGGTCGGCGTCGATGCCCAGCACCGTCCGCCCGAACATCTGGACCAGCCGACGGTAGGAGTCCCACGCGAAGCGCTCGTCGCCCGACAACGACGCCAGGCCCTGCACCGACGCGTCGTTGAGGCCCACGTTGAGGACCGTCTCCATCATCCCGGGCATCGAGAACTTCGCGCCCGAGCGCACCGAGACCAGCAGCGGCTCGTGGAAGTCCCCGAGCCGCCGGCCGAGCGTGTCCTCCAGGTGCCGCACCGCCATCGTCACCTCGACGCGCAGCTCCGGCGGCACCTCCCCGGTGCGCATGTACGCCCGGCAGGCCTCGGTCGTGATCGTGAAGCCCGGCGGGACGGGCAGCCCCAGCCGGGTCATCTCCGCGAGGTTCGCCCCCTTCCCGCCGAGCAGGTCCTTCTGGTCCTTGTCGCCCTCGCTGAAGTCCCTGACGTAGCGGGCCATGGTGCCTCCTTCGTCGCAGCCACCGCACCGGGCCCCCTCGCCCGGCGTCTGGCCCCAGTGTTCTCCGGTCCACGACGACGCGCCGGGGGACGAAGGGCCCACGCGGGTGCCCGTCGCGTGCGTCGTCGACCCGGCACCCGCCCGGGGCGTCGGTAGACTCGGCCGAGACCGCCGCGCACGTCCCGGCGGCCAGGTGCCCGGTCCGCCGGGACGCACCCCACGAGCCGAAGGAGCGCACGGCACCCCGCCGAGCACATGACTGAGACCTCATCACCGCACCCGCGCGTGGAGCACCGCGTCACCGTGCCCGCCGAGGTCTCGATGGTCGAGCTCCTCGGGCAGCGCGACGAGGTGCTGCGCGCCGTCGAGGACGGCTTCCGCACCGTCGACGTGCACGTGCGCGGCAACGAGGTGACCCTCGCCGGCACCCCCGGGGACGTCGCCCTCGTGACCCGCCTCGTCGACGAGCTCGTCGACATGGCCGCCGCCGGCACCCCGCTGAGCCCCGACGTCGTGCGCCGCACCGTCACCATGCTCGCGGCCGGCGCCGACGCCCGGCCCGCCGACGTCCTGACGTTCAACATCCTGTCCTCGCGCGGGAAGACCATCCGCCCCAAGACCGCGGGGCAGAAGGACTACGTCGACGCGATCGACCGGCACACCGTGACCTTCGGGATCGGCCCCGCCGGCACCGGCAAGACGTACCTGGCCATGGCCAAGGCCGTGCAGGCGCTGCAGGCCCGCCAGGTCAACCGCATCGTGCTGACCCGGCCCGCCGTCGAGGCCGGCGAGCGCCTCGGGTTCCTGCCCGGCACCCTCGCCGACAAGATCGACCCCTACCTGCGGCCGCTGCACGACGCGCTGCACGACATGGTCGACCCGGAGTCGATCCCGCGGCTCATGGAGGCCGGCACCATCGAGGTCGCCCCGCTGGCGTACATGCGCGGGCGCACCCTCAACGACGCGTTCATCATCCTCGACGAGGCGCAGAACACCTCGACCGAGCAGATGAAGATGTTCCTCACGCGTCTGGGCTTCGGCTCCAAGGTCGTCGTCACCGGCGACGTCACGCAGACCGACCTGCCGTCCGGCACGACGTCGGGCCTGCGCGTCGTGGAGAGCATCCTGGCCGACGTGGACGACGTCGCGTTCTGCCGGCTGAGCTCCCACGACGTCGTCCGCCACCGCCTGGTGGGGGAGATCATCGACGCCTACGCGAGGTGGGACAGGTCATGAGCATCGAGGTCAGCAACGAGTCCGGGCACGAGGTCGACGAGGCGGAGTTCGCCGCGCTCGGCCGGTACGTGCTCGACGCGATGCACGTGCACCCGCAGGCGGACCTGTTCGTCCGCCTCGTCGACACCGACGCGATGAGCGACCTGCACGTGAAGTGGATGGACGAGCCCGGCCCGACCGACGTGCTCTCGTTCCCCATGGACGAGCTGCGCCCCGGCCGCGAGGGCGACCCCACGCCGCCCGGCGTGCTCGGCGACGTCGTCCTGTGCCCCGAGGTGGCCGCGACCCAGGCGCGTGCCGCCGGGCACTCCACGGTCGAGGAGCTCCTGCTCCTGACGACCCACGGGATCCTGCACCTGCTCGGCTACGACCACGCCGAGCCGGAGGAGGAGAAGGAGATGTTCGCCCTCCAGCGACGACTGCTCCTGACCTTCCTCGCCGGCCGATGACCGGGACGCCCGTCGCGCTGCTGCTCGCCGTCGCGGTCGTCGGCTTCGTGCTCGCGGCCGCGCTGTCCGCCGGCGAGGTCGCGGTGCTGCGGGTCACGCGCTCGCGGGTCGCCGAGCTCGAGGCCGAGCGGCACCGTGCCGCCGGGCGGGTGCTGCGCCTGGTCGAGCAGCCCGAGCGGGTCGTGGCCGCGGCGTCGTTCGTGCGGATCCTCGCCGAGACGGCCGCCGCGGTCTGCCTGACGCTGGCCATCAGCGCCGGGAGCCTGTCGTGGTGGGCCACCGCGCTGCTGGCCACCGCGGCGTGCGGCGTCGTGGCGTTCGGGCTCGTGCGCGTCAGCCCGCGGTCCATGGGCCGCCGCCACCCGGCCGGCGTGCTGACCGCGCTGTCGGGCCTGCTGCTGGCCGTCGCGTGGCTGGCCCCGGTGGTCTCGCGCGCGCAGCCGGCGGGCGAGGGGCCCAGCGAGCAGGACGAGGACGAGCTGCGCGACATGGTCGAGCGCGTCAGCGAGTCCGAGGCCATCGAGGACACCGAGCGGGAGATGTTCCGCTCGGTGCTCGAGCTGGGGGACACGCTCACGCGCGAGGTCATGGTGCCGCGCACCGACATGATCACCACGCACGCGGACACCCCGCTGCACAAGGCGCTCGCCCTGCTGCTGCGCTCCGGGTTCTCCCGGGTCCCGGTCGTGGGCGACTCCGTCGACGACCTCGTCGGCGTGCTGTACCTCAAGGACGTCGTGCGGCGCCTGCCCGACCGCGGTGCCGCCGCGGCCGGCGACCCCGACCCGCTCGACGCGCCCGCCGCGTCGCTGGCGCGCACCCCGGTGTTCGTGCCGGAGTCCAAGCCGGTCGACGACCTGCTGCGCGAACTGCGCGACGGCTCCTCGCACATCGCGCTCGTCGTCGACGAGTACGGCGGCATCGCCGGCCTCGTCACCATCGAGGACGCGCTCGAGGAGATCGTCGGCGAGCTCACGGACGAGCACGACCCCAGCGCACCGGTCGTCGAGGACCTCGGGGACGGCGTCTACCGGGTGCCGGCACGGATGGGCCGCGACGAGCTCGGGGATCTGTTCGGCCTCGAGGTCGAGGACGAGGACGTCGACACCGCCGCCGGCCTGCTGGCCAAGGCGATCGGCAAGGTCCCGCTGCCCGGCTCCGCGGCCGACGTCCACGGCCTGCACCTGGTGGCCGAGCGTGCCGAGGGCCGCCGCAAGCGCCTGGCGACGCTGCTCGTCAGCCGGGCCCCCGACCCCGAGGCCGACGCCGACGACGCACGCACCCCTGGCCGCGGCACCGCCGCGCGCACCCCCGCCCGTGGCACGCCCCAGGTGCGCCCGACGTCCGCCTCGGAGGCGACCCGATGACCCACCGCTCCGGCTTCGCCTGCTTCGTCGGGCGCCCCAACGCCGGCAAGTCGACGCTCACCAACGCCCTCGTCGGGCAGAAGGTCGCGATCACGTCGGGCCGGCCGCAGACGACGCGGCACGTGGTGCGCGGCATCGTCCACCGCGACGACGCCCAGCTCGTGCTGGTCGACACCCCCGGGCTGCACCGGCCACGCACCCTGCTGGGCGAGCGGCTCAACGACCTGGTGCGCGACACGCTGACCGAGGTCGACGTCGTCGGGTTCTGCCTGCCCGCGAACGAGAAGATCGGCCCCGGCGACCGGTACATCGCCGAGCAGCTCGCACGACTGGCGCCCGAGGGCCGTGCCGGGACCCCGGTGGTCGCGGTCGTCACCAAGGCGGACCTCGTGCCGCGGGGCCGCCTCGCCGAGCAGCTCCTCGCCGTGGACGCGCTGGGGGAGTGGGCCGACGTCGTGCCCGTCTCCGCCCGCGACGGCTACCAGGTGGGCGAGCTCACCGAGGTGCTCGTGGGCCACCTGCCCGAGGGGCCGGCGCTCTACCCGGACGGCGAGCTGACGGACGAGCCCGAGCAGGTGATGGTCGCCGAGCTGGTGCGCGAGGCCGCCCTCGAGGGCGTGCGCGACGAGCTCCCGCACTCCCTGGCCGTCGTGGTCGACGAGATCGTCGAGCGCGAGGAGCCGGCCCGCGACGGCGTGCCGATGCTCGACGTGCGGGTGCACATGTTCGTCGAGCGCGACAGCCAGAAGGCCATCGTCATCGGCCGCGGCGGTGCCCGGCTGCGCGACGTGGGCACCCGCGCGCGCACGGAGATCGAGGCCCTGCTCGGCGCGCGCGTGTTCCTCGACCTGCACGTCAAGGTCGCCAAGGACTGGCAGCGCGACCCCAAGCAGCTCGGCCGGCTGGGCTTCTGATGGCGGTGCTCGTGACGGCGGGGCTCGGGACGGCAGAGCTCGGGACGGCAGGGCTCGTGGCGGCAGGGCTCGTGACGGCAGCGCCGACCCCGACGGCCCCGGCGTGAGGACCGCGCGCCGATGGGCATGACGACGACGGCCGCGTGGCGCCGCGTGACCCGCACCGGCGAGGGCGACGGCGTGCCGACCGCCGCCTACCGGGTCGCCGCCGCCGTCGCGCTCGCCCTGCTCGTCCTGGCGGCCCTCGGCGCGGTCCTCGGGCCGCAGTGGGACCCCGAGCTGATGCACGACTCGATCCCGGTCACGACCCGGTCGACCGCGATCGGCGACGCACCGCTCGCCCAGACGTACGAGGTGCGCACCGAGGACGTCCGCGTCGAGCTCGACGGCGGGTGGGTCGAGGCCCGGCTGAGCCTGCCCGTGGGCGCCACCGGGCCGCTGCCGGGCGTGGTGTTCGTCCACGGGGCGGGCACCGGGCGGTTCGCGCAGGCGTTCGTCACGCAGGCGCACGCGCTGGCCGCGTCGGGCGTCGTGGCGATGGTGCCGAACAAGCGCCTGGACACCTACACGCTGCGGCACCGCGACTACGTCGAGATGGCGGCCGACTACGCGCGGTCCGTCGACGTGCTGCGCGCTCGGCCCGAGGTCGACCCCGCCCGGGTCGGGGTGTACGCGGAGAGCGAGGGCGGCTGGATCGCGCCCGTCATGGCCGCGCAGGACCCCGACCTCGCGTTCGTGGTGCTCGTGTCGTCGCCCGTCGTGCCGCCGCGCCAGCAGGCCGCGTTCGCCGTCGACGCCTACCTGCGCAACACCGGCGTGCCGCAGGGCGTCTTCCGGGCCATCCCGCGGGCCGTCGGGCTCACGTCCTTCCCCGGCGGCAACTTCGACTACATCGACTTCGACGTCACGCCGTACCAGCAGCGGATGACGCAGCCCGTCCTCGTGGTCTACGGCACGGGCGACGTGTCCATGCCCATCGAGCAGGGCGCGCTGCAGGTGCTGCACGACACCGCGCAGGCCGGCAACGACGACGTCACGGTGCGCTACTACGACGGCGCCAACCACGGCATCCGCGTCGGCGGCGACGTCGTCCCGTCGTTCCTGCGGGACCTGTCCGGGTGGGTCCGCGGGCTGCCCGGCACGGCCGGGGCGACGCCGCAGGTGGCCGGCGAGCAGCCCACCCAGGTGTACGTCGCGGGCCCCGTGCCGCAGCCGCGGTGGCTCGTCGACGGGTCGGTCATGCTCGCCACGGTCGTCGCGGCGGCGGGGATGCTGGCGCTCGCCGGGACCGCCGTGGCCCTCGACCGGGGCGTGCACGAGGTGCGCGTGCGGCGCCGGCGGGACCTGACGGCCGACGAGCGGGCGGGCCACCGCCTCGCGCCCGGCGTCGTGGGCCCGCTCGTCGCGCTCGGCGCCGGCGCCGCCGTCACGGTCGTCGCCCTGGTCTGGTACCTGCTGGCGGTCGCACGCCTGGCGATGGACTACCAGCGCGACCCGTGGGTCGTGCAGGGCGGCTGGCTCGCGGTGCGCCTGCTCGGCATCATGACGGTCGTGGCCGCCGTGCTGCTCGGGCGTCGCGTCGGGGCGGCGCGCCGGGCCGGGCGGCGGGTCGCCCCCGGGCTGGTCCGCACGGCCGCGGTGGGGGTCGTGGTGGCCGGTGCGGGCGTGCTGCTCGTGGTGCTGGCCTACTGGGGCGTGTACCAGCTGGGCATCTGACGCGCGCCGGGGATGAACCCCGGGTCCCGCGTGGGGCACCATGTGCGCCGGTGCAGTGACGGGTGACGGAAGGTCGGGTGGTGCAGTGCGGACGTCGTGGGGTTCGGCGACCGATCGCGGGAGGGTCCGCGAGGTCAACGAGGACGCCCTGCTGGCGTACCCGCCCGTGTTCCTCGTCGCCGACGGGATGGGCGGGCACGACGCGGGCGACCTGGCCAGCAGGATCGCCGTGGAGGAGTTCGCCCAGCTGGCCGGGCAGCCCACCGCGACGGCCGACGACGTGCACGCGTGCTTCGCGCGCACCTCGACCCGGATCCGGGCCGAGTTCACCGGCGGGCGCCAGGGCGGCACGACCGTCGCGGGCGTGGCCGTCACCGAGCACGACGGCGGGTACTACTGGCTGGTGTTCAACGTCGGCGACTCGCGGGTGTACCGCTGGTCGGACTCCGCGCTGGAGCAGGTGAGCGTCGACCACTCGGTGGTGCAGGAGCTCCTCGAGGCGGGTCGGATCACGCCCGCGGAGGCGGGCCGGCACCCCGAGCGGCACGTGCTGACCCGCGCCCTGGGCACCGGCGAGCCCCCGGAGCCCGACTACTGGCTGCTGCCCGCCGGGGTCGACGACCGCCTCGTCATCTGCACCGACGGCCTGACCCGTGAGCTGACCGACCTGGACGTCGAGCGCGCGCTCGTGCAGTCCGCGGACCCTCAGGAGGCCGCGGCGCGCCTGGTGCAGGACGCGCTCGCCCACGGCGCGCGCGACAACGTCAGCGTCGTCGTCGTCGACGTCGCGTCGCCCGCGGGGGCCCAGGAGCAGGTGCAGATGACCGTCCCGCGGCCCGCCGAGCTCGGCCCGCACCTGTGGGACGAGATGCTCAACGGATCGACCGTCCCGCGCGGGCCGAGGGACACCACCGACGCCGGGCAGGACGCCGGCACGAGCGAGCGGCCCGAGCCGCAGGAGGACCCGCGATGAGCGCCCACGAGCACCACGAGTACGTCCCGGGCGACTGGACCGCGGTCCTCGGCGACGGGTTCGTCGCCCTCGTCGAGCCCGGCACGGCCGCGGCGACCGTCGACGGCCTGTGGCAGGTGGCCCGCGACGGCGGCGGCGTGCTCGCGGCCCTCGGCGTGCTCGCTGCCGGCGGGTTCGCCGACCTGCCGGACTTCGTCGTCGTCGACCTCGCCTCCGGCGGCGACGTGCACGCCGTGCTGCGGGGCGACGTGCACCTGGCGGTCCCCGGTGCGGACGGCGTGCAGGAGGTCGAGGCGCAGCTCGGCGCCGTGTGGACCGAGCACCGGGCGAGCAGCACGGGCGGGGCCACCGTGCGCGTCGGCGGCGCGGGCACCCAGGGGCGGGCGTGGTGGCCGGTGCGGTCGGGCGTCGTGCGGGCGGCGGCGGTGCGGCTGGCCGGGGTGCTGGACGCCGCGGGCACCGCTGCACCGGCGCGGGCGGCGGACGTCGCGGGCCCCGCGTCGGGTGCCGCACCCGGTGCGCTGCGGGAGCGGCGCGGCTCCGGCCGGGCCGCGCGCTCGGAGGCGAGCATCGCCGCGGCGACGCTGGGCGCCCCGGTCGTGGCACCCGCGCCGGAGCCGGCCGGGGACGCGGCGGCCGTGGCCCTGCCCGCCCCGACGGACCGGCAGCCGCTCGACCTCGTCCCCGACCTGGAGACCGTGCCCGACCTGGCGCCCGAGGCCTCCGGCACCGCCACGCCGTGGTGGGCCGGCGACGACGGTGCCGCCGCCGCGGACCCCGTGCCGGACCTGCCCGACCTCGTCGGCGGCGCCGGTGCGCCGGGCGTGCCCGGGCTCGAGCCCGTCGACGACGAGCCGTTCGTGCTCACCCCGGCGGACGTGCCGACGCCGGCCGTGGCGGACGTGCCGATGATCCGGGTCGGCACGCACCAGCCCGGAGACGACGACCACGACGGCATGACCATCCTGTCGAGCGACCTCGCGCAGATCCGCGACCAGCTGCCGACGTGGAGCCAGGACGCCGTGCCCGGCCCGTTCCTCGCGCCGGTCCCGGCGCCGCTGTCCGCGCGCCTCGTGCTGTCCACCGGGCTCGTCGTGCCCCTGGACCGCTCCGTGCTGCTCGGCCGCGCCCCGCAGGTCGCCCGCGTCACCAACCGCGAGCTGCCGCGCCTGGTCACCGTGCCGAGCCCCAACCAGGACATCTCGCGCACCCACGCCGAGGTCCGGGTCGACGGCGAGCACGTCGTGGTGACCGACCTCGACTCCACCAACGGCGTGCACGTCTCGCGCGCGGGCGACGGCGTGCGTCGTCTGCACCCGGGCGAGCCGAGCGTCGTGGCCACCGACGAGGTCGTCGACCTCGGCGACGGCGTGACGTTCACGGTGGAGCGCACGACGTGACCGCACGGCGCGCGCCGTCGACGCCCCCGCGCCTGCCCGGGTACGAGCACGTGCGCGTGCTCGGGCTCGGCGGGTTCGCGGACGTGTTCCTGTACCGCCAGCTGCTGCCGCGCCGCGACGTCGCGGTCAAGGTGCTGCTCGCGGGGAGCCTCGACGACGACGTGCGCGAGCGGTTCCAGACCGAGGCCAACCTCATGGCCCAGCTGTCGCACCACCCGTCGATCGTCACGATCCACCAGGCGGCGATCGCCGACGACGGCCGCCCGTACCTCGTCATGGAGTACTGCTCCCGGCCGGGCCTGGCCGACCGGTACCGCGTGGAGCGGCTGTCCGTGGCGGAGGTGCTGCGCGTGGGCGTGCGGCTCGCGTCGGCGGTCGAGACCGCGCACCGGGCGGGGATCCTGCACCGCGACATCAAGCCGGCGAACGTGCTGACGACCGACTTCGGCTGGCCCGCCCTCACGGACTTCGGGATCGCCGCGACGACGGGCCCCGGCGCGGGCGCCGCCACCGGCATGTCCATCCCGTGGTCCCCGCCGGAGCTGCTGGCCGAGCCGCCCGCGGGCGACGTGCGCTCCGACGTGTACTCCCTCGCCGCGACGATCTACTCGCTGCTCGCCGGGCGGACGCCCTTCGAGGTCCCGGGCGGGGCCAACAGCGCCCAGCAGCTCGTCGCCCGCATCGAGCGCGCGCCCGTGCCGCCGATCGGTCGCGACGACGTCCCGGCGGCCCTGCACGCGGTGCTCGACCGGGCGATGGCGAAGAACCCGTCGCGCCGGTACCCCTCGGCGGTCGCGGTCGCACGCGCCCTGCAGGAGGTCGAGGCGTCGCTGCACCTGCCGGTCACCGCGCTCGACCTGCCCGACGAGGGGCTGCGCGAGCCCGTCGACGCCGGACCGTCCGCGGCGCCGGACCCCGACGACGCGACACGCGTGCGGTCGGTGCTCCAGCTCGACCCGGGGCCCGCGCCCGCCCCCGCCCCCGCCGACCTCGACGACGGCGTGACCCGGCGGCGGCCCGTGCTGACGTTCGACCCCGCACCCGTGCCCGGCGTGGCCGAGCCGACGGGGGAGCCGGACGCACCGCCGACGCGGCGCCGGGTCGCGGCCGCCGTGTCCGCGGTGGTCGTCCTCGCCGCGGCAGCCGTGCTGCTCGTCGTCACCCTCGGTGGGCGGGGCACGCCCGGGCCGGGGCCCGCCAGCACCGAGTTCACGTCCCCGCCCCAGGAGCCCGTCGCGGCCGCGGTGCCCGCCCCGGTGGGCATCGGCGGCACCCGTCTGGCGGACGGGTCGGTCGAGGTCACGTGGCAGAATCCGGACCCGCAGGAGGGTGACGCCTACCTGTGGGGGGTCCTGACCGCGACCGGCGAGCCCGAGCTCGTCCTCGTCGACGAGCCCCGGGCCGTCGTGCCCGCGCAGCAGGCCGGTGAGGAGGTGTGCGTCCAGGTGTCCATCGTGCGCGCCGACCGCAGCTCCTCCGCCCGTCCGGCGCAGGGGTGCGTGCCGTGACCTGGTGGGACCTGCGCACGTGGCGCCGGCGGCCGGTGACGACGGCCGCCGCGGTCGTCACCGTCCCCGCGCTCGTGCTCTCCCTCGCGCTGCTCGACCGCGGGTTCCCGCTCGCGCGCGTCGAGCTGAACGACGGCGGCGTGTGGTTGACCGCCACGAGCCAGCTCAGCCTCGGCCGGTACAACGTGCCCGTCGAGGAGCTCGACGGGGGCCTGGTCACCACCGGCGGCACGTTCGACGTGCTCCAGGACGCCGGGGACGTCCTCCTCGTCGAGCCCGCGGTCCTGTCGGTCGTCGACCCCGTGACGGTGACGACCACCACGCAGGTCGCGATCGGCGACGTCGATGTCGACATGGCCGCGGGCCGGGTCGTCCTCGTGGACGCCGACGGCGGCGTGTGGGTGCGGACCATGACGACGCTCGACGGGCTGCGCGTCGAGGACGACGCCCCGGACCTCGAGCTCGGCGAGGGCGGGAAGGCCGTCGTCGCGACGTCCGGCGTCGTGCTGGCGGTCGCGCCCGAGGACGGCGCCGTGACCCGTGTGCCGGCCCTCGACGGGGTCGTGCAGGCGGAGGAGGCCGGCTCCTTCGGCGCGCTCGAGCTCGACGCCCTCACGGCGGTGGGCGACGAGGCCGTCGCGCTGTCGGGCAGCACCGTGCACACGCCGGGCGGCGCCGTCACCGTGGACGACGAGGACCTCGTGCTCCAGCAGCCGGGCCCGCAGGCGTCGTCCGTGCTCGTCGCGGGGTCGTCCGCGCTCTGGGAGGTGCCGCTCGACGGGGGCGCCGCGCGCGAGCACCCGACGACCGGCTCGGGCCCGCCGGCGGCGCCCGTGCGGGTCGGGTCGTGCGCGTACGCGGCGTGGTCGTCGACCGTCGGCTCGTCGTTGCGGCTCTGCGACGGGCAGGACGCGGTCGTCGAGGACCTCGAGGGCATGCGGCCGGGCGACACGCTCGCGTTCCGCGTGAACCGCGGCATGGTCGTGCTCAACGAGACCGCGGGCGGGCGCGTGTGGCTGCCGCAGCTCGACACCCAGGTCCGCGTGCCCAACTGGGAGGACGTCGTCCCCGAGGAGGACCCGGAGGACTCGCAGGAGGAGTCCGACGGGGCCCAGGTCACGCAGCAGCCGGTGACCGAGTGCGCCGAGCAGAGCACGGCGCCCGTCGCGGTCGACGACGCCTTCGGCGTCCGGGCCGGACGCTCGCGCCTGCTGCCCGTCATCGACAACGACTCGTCGTCCGACTGCGGGATCCTCGTCGTGTCGGAGTTCGCGCCGCTGCCGGAGGACTTCGGCACGGTCGAGGCCGTGCAGGGCGGTCGCGCGCTGCAGGTGCGGGTCGCCGACGGTGCCACCGGGTCCGCCGAGCTGACGTACACCGTCACCGACGGGCGCGGGCAGAACGCCCCGTCGACGGCCACCGTCGTGCTGACCGTCAGCGACGGCGACGCGCCGCCCGCCCAGGTGCGCACGTCCACGGCGACCGTCGACGCCGGCGGGTTCGTCGAGCACGCGGTCCTCGCGGACTTCGCGGACCCCGACGGCGACGACCTGCTGCTCGTGGGTGCGAGCGCCGACCCCGCGGCCGGCACCGCGCGGTTCCGGCAGGACGGCGTGCTGACGTTCACCGCCGACGGCGGCACGCTCGGGCGCACCCAGGTCACCGTGCAGGTCAGCGACGGCACGAACGTCGTGGACGGCGTGGTCGAGGTCGACGTGCGCGCCGCGGGGTCCGTGCCGCCGCGCATCGACCCCGTGCACGCCGTGACGTACGTGGGCCAGGAGGTCACGCTCCGCCCCCTGGACGCCGTGCGCAGCGGGTCGGCCGAGCCCGCCCGACTCGCCGCCGTCGGGGAGGTCGCCGGTGCGACCATCGTGCCGGACCTGCAGGCGGGCACCTTCACGTTCCGGGCCGCGCGCTCGGGGCCGTTCTACGTGCAGTTCGTCGTGACGGCCGCACCGCAGCAGGCCACCGGGCTCGCGCGCATCGACGTGCTGGAGTGGCCCGAGGAGGCCCTGCCGCCCGTGGCGGTGCGCGACGTGGCGTACCTGCCGGCCGGCGGCGAGGTCACCGTCGACCCGCTCGCCAACGACGAGGACCCCGCCGGCAACGTGCTCGTGCTGCAGCGCGTCGACGTGCCGGACGGCAGCGGGCTGGAGGTCGCGCTCCTCGAGCACCGGTACGTGCAGATCAGCGCCCGACGCACGCTGGACGCGCCCGTGGTGCTCGACTACCAGGTGTCCAACGGCTCGGCGAGCGCGGTCGGGCAGATCGTCGTGCAGCCCGTCGCCCCGAACGCGTCCCAGCAGCCACCGGTCGTGCCGAACGTCGAGGTCCGGGTCCGCACGGGCGGGGTGGTGACGATCCCGGTGCTGGAGGGTGCGTCCGACCCGGACGGCGACGAGCTGACGCTGCTGCGCCAGCTGCCCGAGCCGCTCGCCGAGGGGCAGGGCCTGCTGTTCGTCTCCGGCGACGTGCTGCGGTACCAGGCGCCGGACGAGCCGATCACGGCCCGCGCGACGTTCGCCGTCGAGGACGCGACGGGCAACGTGACCGCAGCGACCGTCACGGTGCGCGTGCACGAGTCCGACCCGTCGACGAAGTCGCCGCCCCGCCCGCAGGACGTGGTCGCCCGCGTCTTCGAGGGCGAGACCGTCCGCATCCCCATCCCGCTGGTCGGCATCGACGACGACGGCGACGGCGTCACGCTGCTCGGCCAGGCCAGCGCCCCCACCCTGGGCCGGGTCACCGCGACCGGGCCGGACTGGCTCGAGTACGAGTCGTTCGCGGGGAGCACCGGCACCGACACCTTCACGTACGCCGTCGAGGACTGGGTGGGGCAGCGCGCGGTCGCGACCGTCCGCGTGGGCGTCGCCCCCCGGCCCACCCAGGCCTCGACCGTGCAGGCGCGCCCCGACGAGGTGACGCTGCGCCCCGGCCAGCGGGTGGAGGTCCGCGTCCTGGCCAACGACCTGGCCTCCGGTGCCGGCGAGCTCACGCTGGAGGAGATCGTCGACATGCCCGAGGGCCTCGACGCCGAGGTCGCCGGGCGGCGGATCGCGCTGACCGCGCCCGCCGAGGCGGGGGTCCTGCTGGTCGTCTACCGCGTGGCCGACAGCCGCGGCGGCACCGACACCGGTGTGCTCACCGTGACGGTCGACCCCGAGGCACCCGTGCTGCCGCCCGTCGCCCGGGACGTGACGGTCCCCGCCATCGACACGCTCGGCCGCACCGAGGTGCGGGTCGACGTGCTCGAGGTCGCCCAGAACCCGTCCGGGCCGACGTCCGACCTCGAGGTCGGCGTGCCCACCTCGCACCGCGACGTCGCACGGGTCACCGACGACGGCGACGTCGTCGTCACGCTCGCCGACCAGGCGCAGACCGTGCCGTACGTGCTGGTGAACACGACCGACCGGTCGGCGTCGGCGTACGCCTTCATCACCGTGCCCGCGCTCGGCTTCTTCCCGCCGCAGATGCGCCCCCGCGCCCCGGAGCTGCGCGTCCCCGCAGGCGAGCAGCTGCGGATCGACCTCGGCGAGCAGGTGCAGGTGGCGCCCGGGCGCACCGCCCGGATCGCCGACGTCAGCCAGGTCACCGCGGTCAACTCCGACGGGTCGGCGCTCGTCCCGGAGAACGACCTCGAGACCCTGCTCTTCCGCGCCCGTGACGGGTACGTCGGTCCCGCGTCGATCAGCGTCCTCGTCACCGACGCGACGGGTGCCGGTGACGAGACCGCCCGCACGTCGTTCATCACGCTGCCCATCACCGTGTACGCGCTCGACGACTACCCCCCGACCTTCGGGCCGGCCGCCCTCGACGTGGGCCAGGGCGACGCGGCGCGCGCGGTCGACCTCCTGTCGTTCACCACGGGTCCCGAAGGCCCGGCGACGGTCGAGGACGGCTACACCTACCGCATCACGTCCCCGCCGGCGCCAGGGTTCACCGTGGCGCTCGACGGCTCGGACCTGCGGGTGTCGGCGGACGCGTCGACGCCGCGGGGCACCACGGCGCAGGTCGAGGTCACCATCGGGTACGGGCGGGCCGGCAGCATGACGGCCGTCGTCGACCTCGCGGTGGTCGCCTCGACGCAGCCGCTGGCGACGGTCCGGGCGTGGGACGTGCCCGACGGCGTCCAGGGGCAGACGACGTCCGTGCCCGTGCTCGACGACGCCTACAACCCGTTCCCGGGCTCCCCGCTCACCGTCACCGGTGCGACGGTGGAGACGCCGGGCGCGGGGACGGCGTCGGCCACGAGCTCGAGCGTCGCGGTGCGGCCCGCCGACGACTTCGTCGGTCAGATGTCGGTGCGCTACCGGGTCCGCGACGCCACGGGTGACCCGGCGCGCGAGGTCGAGGGGCGCGTCACCGTCCGCGTGCGTGGCGTGCCCGCGACGCCCGTGCCCCCGCGGGTCGGCGAGGTCCGCGACCGGACCGTCGTGCTGTCCTGGACGGCGCCCGACAGCCGGGGCGAGCCCATCACCGAGTACCGGGTCACGGCGTCCCCGGGCGGGCGCACGTACGCGTGCGCCAGCACGACCTGCACGATCGACGAGCTCCAGAACGACGTCGAGCACACGTTCACCGTCGAGGCGCGCAACGCCGTCGGCTGGTCCGAGCCGAGCGCGTCGTCGGCCCCGGCGCGTCCCGACGCGGTGCCGGACGCCCCCGCGGCACCGTCCCTGGAGTTCGGCGACCGTGCGCTGACGGCCACGTGGTCCGCACCGACGTCGACCGGGTCGCCGATCACCAGCTACACGCTGGAGATCACCCCGGCCCCGGCGTCGGGCCCGGCGGTCGTCACGACGCCGACGACGTCCTACCGGTTCACGGGTCTGGCCAACGGCACCGCCTACACCGTGCGGGTCCGCGCGCAGAACCGTGCGCCGGAGCCCAGCGCGTGGAGCCCGTCGTCGGCGCCGCAGACCCCCGCGGGCGTGCCGGCCACCCCCGTGGTGACCGCCGAGCGCAAGACCCAGCCGTGGGGCGACACCGCGGCGATCCAGGTGAGCTGGACCGTGGCGTCGAGCAACGGCGACGAGGTGGCGCAGTACGAGGTGCGGGTCGACGGGTCCGAGACGTGCGTGTCGAACGGCCCGACGTCCTGCACCATCAGCCCCGCCGAGCGGGGCCGGACGTACGCGATCGCCGTCCGGGCGCGCAACAAGGCCGGGTGGTCCGCCGCCGGCACCACCACGGGCGAGACGATCAGCGCGCCGACGGCGCCGCAGAACGTCGCGCTGACCGCCGGCCCCGACGCCGACTTCGGCCAGGGGACGGCCGAGCTGACCTGGAACGCGCCCACCAGCACCGGCGGGGCGGGCATCACGATCACCGGCTACCGGATCACCGGTCCGAACCTGGACACGACGGTCGGCCCCACGGTCCGGTCCCGGTCCTTCTCGGGCCTCGGCGCGGGCGCCCTCGGGCCCTTCACCGTGACGGCGACCAGCTCGCGCGGGCTCAGCGGTGACGGCGCGACCTCGGGGAGCGTGACGATCCGCACGCGGCCGCAGCAGCCGACCGTCACCGCGTCACCCGGCGGTGTCGACGAGATCGTGGTGTCGTTCGCCGACAACGGCACGGGCGGTGCCCCGGTCGACGCCCGTGAGTACCGCGTCGACGGTGCGGCCGTCGGGTCGGTGGACTCGCCGTACCGCACGCAGGACCGTACGAGGTTCGAGTACCGGGTGCGCAACGCCGCGGGCTGGAGCCCCTGGGCCTCGGCCGAGTCCGACCCCGGTCAGCCCAGCACAGCCACGGTGCGCGCGCAGGTCCTCGACGGGTCCGGCACGGGTGCGCTGCGGTTCCAGGTCGTGCTGGAGAGCGACGGAGGCCGCAGCGTCGAGCAGGTCCAGTGGCAGCTCGCCGGCCCCGAGAACCGGTCCGACAACAACGCCGCCGTCGACGAGACCGTCACGCTCAACGACCTCGACGCGGGCACGTACACGCTGACGCTGCGCGCCCGCAACGCCGTCGGCTGGAGCGGCTGGACCGCACCCCTCGAGGTGATGGTGCAGTGACGCCGGCCCGTCCGACCCCGCCCGCCCCGACCGTCCCGCCCGCCCGCCCGCGAACCAGGAGCGCCCCGCACATGACCCCCGAGCAGACCACCTGGTTCGGCGAGACCTTCGAGGCCCTCGTCGCCAACGTCGGCCGTGCCCTGCTGGGCAAGGAGGAGCCGATCCGCCTCGTGCTGGTCGCGATGCTCGCCGAGGGGCACGTCCTGCTCGAGGACGCCCCCGGCACCGGCAAGACGTCCCTGGCCAAGGCCATCGCGGCCACCGTCCAGGGCAGCCACCACCGCATCCAGTTCACGCCGGACCTGCTGCCGTCGGACGTCACGGGCGTGACGATCTACGACCAGTCGACGCAGCGGTTCGAGTTCCACCCGGGCCCGATCTTCGCCTCGGTGGTGCTGGCCGACGAGATCAACCGGGCGTCGCCCAAGACGCAGGCGGCGCTGCTGGAGGTCATGGAGGAGGCCAACGTCACGGTCGACGGCGTGACGCACCCCGTGGGGCGCCCGTTCATGGTGATCGCGACGCAGAACCCCATCGAGCAGGCCGGCACGTACCGGCTGCCCGAGGCCCAGCTCGACCGGTTCATCCTCAAGACCTCGCTCGGCTACCCCGACCGGTCCGCGTCCGTCGAGATCCTCGCCGGCGCGAAGGACCGCACCCTCGCCCTGCACCCGCGGATCACGACGCAGGCGATCGGCACGATGGCCGACCTCGCGCTGACCGTGCACGTCGACCCGGCGCTGCTGGACTACATCGCCCGCCTGCTGGAGGCCACCCGCGACGACCCGCAGACCGCGCTCGGCGCGTCCGTGCGCGGCGGCCTGGCGCTGGTGCGGTGCGCGAAGGTCTCCGCGGCCGCCGCCGGGCGTGACTACGTCGTCCCCGACGACGTCAAGGTGCTGGCGCAGCCGGTGCTCGCGCACCGGCTCGTGCTCGACGCGGAGGCGGAGTTCGCCGGCGTCACCGCCGAGCACGTCGTCGCCCGCGTGCTCGAGCAGGTCGCGCCGCCGACGATGCGGGTGGCCTGACCGGTGCACGTCTCGCCCGTCGGGTGGGGGGTGGCCGTCCTCGCCGTGGTGTCGCTGGTGGCCGGCCGGCTCCTGGGCTGGGGCGAGCTCGCGGGCCTGGGCGTCGCCCTGGTCTGCGCCCTGCTCGTGTCCGTGCTGATGACCGCGGGGCGGCCCCGGTACGGGGTCGTGCTGGACCTCGCTGACCGGCGCGTGCGGATCGGCCAGCGTGCCGTGGGTCGGCTCGACGTCCGGAACGCGGCGCGCCGCCGGTCGCTGCCGTCCCAGGTCGAGCTGCCCGTGGGGGAGCGGACGGCCGAGCTCGCGGTGCCGTCGCTGGCGCCCGGCGCCGTGCACGACGAGCTGTTCGCGATCCCCACCGACCGACGTGCCGTCGTCGTCGTCGGCCCGGTGCTCTCGCGCCGCGGCGACCCCCTGGGCCTGGCGCGGCGCCGGCTGCGGTGGACCGAGCCGTACGAGCTGTTCGTGCACCCGGAGGTCGTGGCGCTCGGCGGGGCGAACGCGGGCCTGCTGCGCGACCTCGAGGGCCAGGCCACGCGCGACCTGTCCGACTCGGACCTGAACTTCCACGCGCTGCGCGACTACGTCGCGGGTGACGACCGGCGGTACATCCACTGGCGCACCACCGCCCGCACGGGCCAGCTCATGGTCAAGCAGTTCGAGGACACCCGGCGCACGCTGACGACCGTGGCGCTGGCCACCGCGACGGGCGACTACGCCGACGCCGACGAGTTCGAGACGGCCGTGTCGGTGGCGGCATCGATCGCCGTGCAGGCCATCCGGGACGAGCGGGAGGTCGAGGTGCTCGCCGGACCGGGTCGTCTGCGCACCGGGACGCCGCCGCTCCTGCTCGACGACTGCGCCCGGGTGGCGTCGACCGCCGCCGGTGCGGGTGTCGCGCTGCTGGGCCGCCGCGTCGTGCGCGAGACCCCCGACGTGTCCGTCGCGTTCCTCGTCACCGGCGGCGTGCCCACGGACGCGGAGGTGCGCCTCGGCACCCGGCACCTGCCCGCGGGCACCCGCGCGGTCGTGCTGCGCTGCACCCGGGGGGCGGACGTCGCCGTCCGCACGCAGGGCTCGACGACGCTGGCCACGCTCGGCCGGCTCGAGGACCTGCCGCGGGCCCTGCGCCGGGTGGCCGGATGAGCCCCACGCCCGCCCGGCGGGCGGTGGGCGTGCGGACACCGTCCGCGGCCCTGGCCGACCTGCTGGTCCTGCTCGCGACGCTCGCGCTCGCGCTGACCCCGCTCCTGCCCGCGTACGGCACGGGCGCGGTGCTGCCCGCCCTCGTCGGCGGGCTCGTGCTCGGCACGGGTGCCGCGCTGCTGGGGGCCGTGCGCCGGTGGTCGGCGCTGACGGTGGTCGCGGCGCTCCTGGCCGGGTACTTCCTGCTCGGCGGCGCGCTCGCGGCGCCCACCACGACCGTGGCGGGCGTCGTGCCGACGCCGGCGACCGTGACGGCGCTGGCCCGCGGGCTGGTGTCCACGTGGGCCCAGGTGGTCACGCTGCAGCCGCCGGTGGGGGCGTCGGGCACGCTGCTCGTCGCGGCGCTCGTCGTGGCCCTCGTCGGGAGCGCGGCGTCGGCGGCGCTGACGCTGCGGGTGCGCCGGGCCGGCGCGGCGACGACGGCGGCCCTCGTGCCGCCGGTGGTGCTCGTGGCGTCCGTGGTGCTGGGGACGCGCACGCCGCCGGTCCCGCCGGTCCTCGCGGGCGTGCTCATGACCCTCGTGCTGCTGCCGTGGGCGGCGGCCCGCACGGGCACCTTCCGGCCGCGCCGGGTGCTGGCGACCGGGCTGATGGCCGCGGTCGTCGCCGCCGGCGGCCTGGTCGGCGGACCCCTCGTGACGGGCTCGACCCCGCGGTTCGTCGTCCGCGACGAGATCACCCCGCCCTTCGACCCCCGCGACTACCCGAGCCCCCTGGCCGCGTTCCGGCGCATGGTCAAGCAGGACGAGACCGTGCTGTTCACGGTCGACGGGCTCCCGGCCGACGCCCGCGTGCGCCTGGCGACGTTCGACCGGTACGACGGCGTGGTGTGGAACGTCGCGGGCGACGGCTCCGCGCAGGCGTCCGGGGAGTTCCGGCGCGTCGGCGACGTCGTCGAGACCTCGGTCACAGGGGAGCGCGCGACCGTCCGGGTGACGATCGAGGCGCTGCGCGGGGTGTGGCTGCCGACGGTCGGCCAGGCGACCGCGTTCGACCTGGGCGCCGACGCGGCGGACCTGCGCTACAACGACGCGACGGGCGGTGCGGTCCTCACCTCGGGCGTCCAGCAGGGCCAGACGTACGCCGTGGACGTCGTGGTGCCGACGACGCCCGACGACGAGACCATCGGCGCCGCGCCGGGCGCGCCCGTCGTGCAGCCCCCGCCGACGGGCGTCCCGCAGAGCGTGGCGGTCACCGCCGCCGACGTCGCGCGCGACGCGGGCACGCCGGTGCAGGTGGCGCGCACGCTGGAGACCTGGCTCGCCACCGAGGGGTTCTTCAGCCACGGCCTCACCGACGCCGGCGACCACCCCTCGCTCGCCGGTCACGGCGCGGCGCGTCTCGCGGCACTCCTCGGCGGGTCGTCGATCATGGTCGGCGACGGCGAGCAGTACGCCGCGGCGATGGCCCTCATGGCCCGCCAGATGGGGCTGCCCGCCCGCGTCGTCCTCGGCTTCGTGCCGGGTGCCGGCGACGCCGGCGACGCCGGCGAGGTGACCGTGCCGACGACGGAGGACGGTGCCGTGCAGATCCGCGGCAAGGACGTCCAGGCGTGGGTCGAGGTCGCGTTCGCCGGGCACGGCTGGGTCGCGTTCGACCCCACGCCCCCGTCGTCGCAGACCCCCGAGGAGGAGGAGGAGAACACCCCCTCGGACCCGCAGCCGCAGGTCGTGCAGCCGCCGGACCTGCCCGAGGACCGCGTCGACCCGCCCGAGGACGACACCGAGCAGCCGCAGACCGAGGACGAGGAGCGCGAGAGCGCCGTCGCCCGCTGGCTGCGCCTCGTGCTCACCGCCACCGGGATCGGGCTGGCCGGGCTGCTGGTGCTGCTCAGCCCGCTGCTCGTCGTGGTGGCGCTCAAGGCACGCCGCCGACGGCGTCGCCGCGCCCTGGCGGACCCCGTGCACCGGGTCGCGGGCGGGTGGGACGAGGTCGTCGACGCCGCCCACGACATGGGCGCGCCGCCGCCCGGGTCCGCGACCCGTCAGGAGGCCGCCGGGTCGTGGGCGGGCACGCTCGCGGCCGCGCACCCGGCGGTCGCCGCGCGTCTGCGGGCGCTCGCCGCCCGCGCCGACCGCGCGGTCTTCGGCGCCGGTGACCCCGCGCCCCCGGAGGTCGACGCCTACTGGAGCGACGTCGAGGCCGTCGTCGCCGAGCTCCGCGGCACCCTGTCCCGCCGCGCCCGTGTGCGGGCGCTGGCCTCGGTGGCGTCGCTGCGGCGCCCCTCCCGGCGGGCCGGCGCGTCCGGCCCCCGGTCCCGTCCGACGCGCGGCCGGTCCGCGCGTCGTCCCCCTCGTCCCCGAGGAGAACGATGACCCGCACGTCCCTGCGACCACCGGTCGGCGACCAGCCCGCGGGGCTGGGGCGACGCTTCGTCGCCGTCGCCGTCGACCAGGTGCTCGTCCTGCTCCTCGGCGGCGGCCTGGTGGTGCTGGCCCTGGCCGACGCCGTCCGTGCCGTGGTCGGCGGTGCGGAGCCCGGGTCCGTCGCCGGCGCGGTCCCCGTGCCGCTGCTCGTCGCCGGCACCGTCGTGGCCGCCGTGCTGACCCTCGTGCAGTGGCTCCTGCACGGGCGGCTGGGCTGGACGCTCGGGCGCCTGCTGCTGGGCGTGCGCACCGTCGACGCCGACGCCCGGACGCCCGTCGGGGCGTGGCGGGTGCTCGTGCGCGGCCTCGTCGTGGCCGCGGGGTCGCTGGCGTGCGGGGTCGGCCAGCTCGTGGTGCTGGCGTCGCCGCTGCTGGACCGCACCGGCCGGCGGCGGGGCTGGCACGACCAGGCCGTCGGCGCCGAGGTGCTCCGGGTCGACCGTCAGGAGGCCGCCCGGAGGGCGGCCCGTGCGGGCGCCCGTGCACGGGGCTCGGACGGGCCCGGCCTGGTGCCGCCGGTGCCGGGCGTCGGCGACGTCGTCCCGGTGCCCGCGCGGGCCGTCCCGGCGCAGGCCGTGGTCGCAGGGGCCGGCCTCCCCGCAGCGGGGCCGCGGACGCCGTCGGGCGGGGTGCCGACCGCCACCGGCGCGCTGCGCCTGGCGCCCCTGCACCAGCAGCGCTCGGGCCCCGACCTCGACACCCGTGCAGTGCCGCTGGTGCGCCCAGGCTCGCCCGACCTGGTCTTCGGGCTCGCCCCCGAGCTGGAGATGACACGGCCGGCACCGCCGCGGGCCGACGTGCGTCCCGTGCAGCCCGAGCCGGGCGCTCGCGGCGCGCGGCTCGCCTTCGACGACGGCCGGGTCGTGGTGGTGGAGACCAGCGCCCTCGTCGGACGCAACCCCGCACCGGCCCCGGGCGTGCAGGTCGTGCGCGTGATGGACCCGGGCCGCTCGGTGTCCAAGACGCACCTGCAGGTGGGCGTCGACGCGGACGGCGCGTGGGTGGCGGACCGCGGGTCGACCAACGGCACGGTCGTCACCCTGCCCGACGGCCAGCAGGTGGTCTGCCGGGTCGACCACCCGGTGCGGCTGCGGCCCGGGGCGACCGTGCAGCTCGGGGACTGCACGTTCCGGGTGCTGGCCGTCCCGGCGGGAGGTGGACGGGCGTCCGTGCCCTGACGGTCCTAGAGTCGGGGCATGGCCGGCGACCGCCCGGCTGCGCGGATGCAGCTGGTCGAGATCGCCGACCCGGACGAGGACGTCCCGCCCGGGCCGGCGTCGTCCCGCGCGCGCCCGCCGAGGGCGCGGACCCCGGGCGACGGTCCGTCCCCGGCCGGTGCGCCGCGGCTCCCGGGGTGGGCGTGGGCCCTCGCGGCGGTGCTCGTGCTGCTGGTCGCGGCGGCCGCCGTCGCGACCGGTGCGGTCGCCCGGCGCGCGGACGCCCGTGCCGACCGGCTCGCGCAGGTGCCGGGGTTCGTGCGCGCGCTCGACCACACGCCCCGCGAGGTGTGGCGCACCGCCGTGCCGCACCGGTACGGGACGGTCCTGGCGGCGGGCGGCACGCTCGTGACGGTCTCGGACGTCACCGGCACGTGGACGGTCACGGGCCGCGACCCCGCGACCGGTGGCGCGGCGTGGGCGCAGGAGGTCGTCGAGGTCTCCCGGGCGGGGTTCGAGACCGTGTCGGTCGTGTGCCTGCCGGGCCCGGCCGCCAGCACGCTGCTGGTGTGCGGCTGGGTGGAGCCGGGCGTCGTCTACGGGCGTCGTCAGACGCCGGAGCCCGTCGTGCCGGTGACCCGTCTCGTCGCGTTCGACGCGACGTCCGGCGAGCCCGTGGGCGCGTGGCAGGTGCGCGACCGGCTGGTCGGCGTGGACCGTGTCGGCGACGACCTGGTCGTCGCGACGGCCACCGCCGACCGGCGGGTCCGTGTGGAGCGCCGCGCGGGTGCCGACGGCACCCTGCGGTGGGGCGTGACCAGCCAGGACGAGCTCGTGACGACCGACGGGTCGCGGCCCGACCCCCGGCTCGAGGTCGGCGAGGACCTGGTCGTGCTGACCGGCACCTCGACGGCGGTCCTCGACGCGGCGGACGGGGAACGGCTCTCCGGCAGCGCGTCGGGCCGCCAGCTGCTCGTCGTGCCGCTCACGGCCGGCGGGTTCGCCTCGTGGGCGTCCACGGGCGACGCCCGCCTGCACGACGCCGACGGCGAGATCCGCGCCGAGGTCGTGGGCCTGCCCGCGCGGCTGTCCGCGGACGACCGCTCGTCGGACGCGCTCCTGGTCGACCTCGGGCGCCGGGTCGTGGCGGTCGACCCCGACGACGGGGCCCAGCGCTGGGAGCAGGTGGTGCCGCTGTCGCCCGTCGCGGTCGTGGACGGCGTCGTGGTGCTGGGCGGCGACGTCGGGGTCGGTGCCGTCGACGCCGCGGACGGCACCGTGCTGTGGCAGCAGCGGGTGCCGCAGGTCGTGCCGTTCGCGCCGGTCACCGACGGCCTCGTGGTCGTCGGCCCCGAGCCGGCGCGCGGCGGCGGGTGGGCGCTCGTCGGCCGCGGGCTGCGCGACGGGGTGCGGGCCTGGTCGGTCTCGCTGCCCGACGACGCCCGCGGGCTGGACGTCGTCGGCGGCCGCATGGTCGTCCGGACGCCGGACGAGGCGGTCGTCCTCGGCTGAGCGGAGTGCCGGGGCGTCCGCGGTGCGGACCGGTCGCGCGCCGGGTTGCCGCAGGTGCGGGCCGCGGGGGTATGGTCGCCTGGTGCCGACGTCCCTGCTTCTCCTTCGTCGCCGCGGCGAGGCCTTCTAGGCCGGATCCTCGCCGCGGTGTGCGCCGTGCCGGCTGAGCCCCGCCGAGACCCCCGCGACGAAGGACGACCCCATGAGCGAGCAGACGACCACCCCCGGCACGACCCCCCGGATGACGAGCGCCCCCGACGCCGGGCGCAACCCGCAGCAGCCGTCGGGCATGCCGGCGCACCGCTACCGCCCGTTCCACGAGCAGATCACCGTCGACCTGCCCGACCGGACCTGGCCCTCGCGGCGCATGACGACCGCCCCCCGCTGGTGCGCGGTCGACCTGCGCGACGGCAACCAGGCGCTGATCGAGCCGATGAGCCCCGCCCGCAAGCTCGAGATGTTCGAGCTGCTGGTCTCGATGGGCTACAAGGAGATCGAGGTCGGCTTCCCGTCGGCCTCGCAGACGGACTACGACTTCGTGCGGATGCTCATCGAGGAGGGGCGCATCCCCGACGACGTGGTCATCCAGGTCCTGACGCAGGCGCGCGAGCACCTCATCGAGCGGACCTACGAGTCGATCGCCGGGGCCAAGCAGGCGATCGTGCACCTGTACAACTCGACGTCGGTGCTGCAGCGCGAGGTCGTGTTCCGCTCCGACGAGGACGGGATCGCCGACATCGCGGTCTCGGGCGCCCGCTTCTGCAAGAAGTACGAGGAGCTCGTGCCGGACACCGAGGTGTTCTACGAGTACAGCCCCGAGTCGTACACGGGCACCGAGCTGGAGTACGCGGTGCGCGTGTGCAACGCGGTCCTCGACGTGCTGGAGCCGACGCCCGAGCGCAAGGTCATCATCAACCTGCCCGCGACCGTCGAGATGGCCACGCCCAACGTGTACGCCGACTCGATCGAGTGGATGGGCCGGCACCTGCACCACCGCGAGAACGTCGTCATCTCGCTGCACCCGCACAACGACCGTGGCACGGCCGTGGCCGCCGCCGAGCTGGGCTACCTGGCCGGTGCGGACCGCATCGAGGGCTGCCTGTTCGGCAACGGCGAGCGCACGGGCAACGTCGACCTGGTGACCCTGGGCATGAACCTGTTCAGCCAGGGCATCGACCCGCAGATCGACTTCTCCGACATCGACCGCGTGCGTCGCACGGTCGAGCGGTGCAACCAGATGCCCGTGCACGAGCGCCACCCTTACGGCGGCGACCTCGTCTTCACGGCCTTCTCCGGCTCGCACCAGGACGCGATCAAGAAGGGCCTCGACGCGCTGCAGGTGCGCGCGGACGCGGCCGGGACGAGCGTCGACGAGGTCGAGTGGGCGGTGCCGTACCTGCCCATCGACCCGAAGGACGTCGGCCGCTCCTACGAGGCGATCATCCGCGTGAACTCCCAGTCCGGGAAGGGTGGGATCTCCTACCTGCTGAAGTCCGAGCGGGACCTGGACCTGCCGCGCCGCCTGCAGATCGAGTTCTCCCAGGTGGTGCAGCGGCACACCGACACCTACGGCACCGAGGTCACGGCCGACGAGCTGTGGTCGATCTTCAGCGACGAGTACCTGCCGGCGACGCCGGGCGGGCACCTGGAGCCGTGGGGCCGGTTCGCGCTGCGCGGCACGCGCGCCACGAGTACCGAGGGCGGGCAGGACACGCTGGAGGTCGACCTCGTCGACCGCGGTGTCGAGCGGACGCTGCGCGGCACGGGCAACGGCCCGGTCGCGGCGTTCGTCGACGCGCTGGCCGAGGTGGGCGCGCGCGTGTCGGTCCTCGACTACGCCGAGCACGCGCTGTCGTCCGGCGGCGACGCCACCGCGGCCGCGTACGTCGAGTGCGCCATCGGCGACGACGTGCTGTGGGGCGTCGGCATCGACCCCTCGATCACGACGGCCTCGCTCAAGGCGATCGTCTCCGCGGTCAACCGCCACGAGCGCTGACGCGGTCCACGACGACGGTCCGGCAGCAGCCGGACGACGGCCGGTCCCGGGTGCGGGGCCGGCCGTCGTCGTCCGGCCGTCCGCGTCCCGCCGTCCTCCGTCGTCAGCCGGTCGCCGACGTCCGGGCGGGGGACACGGGCTGGCGCAGGATCGTCCGCAGGCGCTCCGGTGCGGTGCGCCGGGGGTCGCCGAGGTAGATCTCGTGGTGCCGGCCCCTCATCCGCAGCCCGCGGGCGGCGATGTGCTCGTCGTGCATCCGCGCGAGGACGGGCCCCTCGGCGTCGTACGGCCCGACGTGCAGCGTCTGCACGCACAGCCCCTCGTCGAGGGTCTCCAGGCGCAGGGCGTCGAGGGACGGTCCGCGTCCGGCGGCGCGCACGGCGTCCCGTGCGGTCTCGACGACCTCGGGCGTCACGGTGCCGGGCACCATGATCATCACCGTCCACGCCCACCGGGACTTCTCGCGCGCCGTCGTGAAGGCCGCCATGTCGTCGGCCCACCACAGCGCCTCCAGGGGCATCACCGTGTGGTCCTCGCCCTGCGCGCGGCACAGCGCCTTGACCTTGTACGCGACGGGGTAGAGCGTCGCGAGCGCGTCCCGGTAGGCGTCGCAGGTGTTGGGGTCGCCCTCGCCGTCGACCATGAGGTACTGCAGCACCGGCACGGTCACCAGCTCGACGGCGCCCCGGGGCGCGCGGTACGTCGGGACGAGCCTCTTGTGGTCGGTCGTCATCGGCTGTCCTCACGGTCGGCCACCCCGGCGGTGGCGGGTCCCGTCGCCATCCTCGCGCACCGTGCCGGCACTGTCGGCCCTCTCCGGCCTTCCCGTGCGGCGGCGTGGGCGGCACGGGGCAGAATGCTCCGGTGAGCCTCTACCGCGACGAGGCGATCGTGCTGCGGACCCACGCGCTGGGCGAGGCCGATCGGATCGTCACCCTCCTGACCCGTGGTCACGGCAAGGTCCGTGCCGTGGGCAAGGGCGTGCGTCGCACGACCTCGCGGTTCGGCTCTCGGCTGGAGCCGTTCATGCACGTCGACCTGCAGCTGAGCACCGGTCGTTCCCTGGACGTCGTGACGCAGGCCGAGACGATCGGCGCGTACGGCCGCCGCGTCGGCGAGGACTACACGCTCTACACCGCGGGCACGGTGATGCTCGAGACCGCGGAGCGCCTGGTCGAGGCCGAGCACGAGCCCGCCGTGCCGCAGTACTGGCTGCTCGTCGGGGCGGTCCGTGCGCTCGCGACCCGGGAGCACAGCCCGGGCCTCGTGCTGGACTCGTACCTGCTGCGCGCCCTGGCGATCGCCGGGTGGGCGCCGAGCTTCACCGACTGCGCCCGCTGCGGCGAGCCGGGGCCGCACCACGCGTTCGCGCCGGCCGTCGGCGGTGCCGTGTGCGGCGCGTGCCGCCCGCCCGGCGCGGCGGCGCCGGCCCCGGAGACGTTCGCGCTGCTCGCGGCGCTGCTCAGCGGCGACTGGCCGGTCGCCGACGCCAGCCACGAGCGCCACCGCGTCGAGGGCAACGGCCTCGTCGCGGCCTTCTGCCAGTTCCACCTCGAGCGCCGCCTGCGCTCGCTGCCGATGGTCGAGAGGATCTGATGCCCGTCCCGCCCCCGCCCCACCCGAGCGGTGCCCGCCCCCCGGCGGTCCCGCGCGCCCTGGTGCCCAAGCACGTGGCCGTCGTCATGGACGGCAACGGCCGCTGGGCCAACGCCCGTGGCCTGCCGCGCACGGCCGGGCACGAGGCGGGCGAGGCCTCGCTGATCGAGGTCGTGGCCGGTGCGATCGAGGTCGGGGTGACGCACGTGTCGGCGTACGCGTTCTCGACGGAGAACTGGTCGCGCTCGCCCGACGAGGTGCGGTTCCTCATGGGGTTCAGCAAGGACGTGCTGCGTCGCCGGCAGGACACCCTGGACGCGTGGGGCGTGCGCATCCGCTGGGCGGGGCGCCGTCCGCGCCTGTGGCGGTCGGTCGTCTCCCAGCTGGAGGAGGCCGAGCGCGCCACGGCGGGCAACTCGACGTGCACGTTGACGATGTGCGTGAACTACGGCGGCCGGGCGGAGATCGCCGACGCCGCGCAGGCCATCGCCCGGGAGGTCGCGGCGGGCCGGCTCAAGCCGGACAAGGTCAACGAGAAGACGTTCGCGCGGTACCTCGACGAGCCGGACATGCCGGACGTCGACCTGTTCCTGCGGTCGTCGGGCGAGCAGCGGATCTCGAACTTCCTGCTCTGGCAGTCGGCGTACGCGGAGATGATCTTCCTCGACGAGCCGTGGCCGGACGTCGACCGCCGGCACCTGTGGCGGGCGGTCGAGCAGTACGCGCGGCGCGACCGGCGCTACGGCGGGGCGGTGGACAAGCCCGGGGCGACCGCGCCCGTGGGTGGCGCCCGCTAGCGTGCCGTCCATGACGAGCACGGGTGTGCGGGTGGGGATGGTCACGTTCGACACGCGCGACGCGGCGCGGCTGGCGTCGTGGTGGGCGGGCGCGCTGGGCGGCAGGGTCGAGCAGCACGAGGGGTTCGCGATGCTGCTGCCGACCGCGCCGGGCGGGTTGACGCTGGGCTTCCAGCAGCTCGACGACCCGACCCCGGGCAAGAACCGGCAGCACCTCGACCTCGCGGCGGACGACGTGCCCGCCACGGTCGGGCGTCTGGTCGCCGCGGGGGCGCAGCCGGTCGGGGAGCACTCCTTGCCGGACGGCTTCACCTGGACGGTGCTGGCGGACCCCGACGGCAACCAGTTCTGCGTGTCGCCCGCGCACGGCTCCTGACGGCGCGGGGTCCGCCCGGGTCGTCAGCGCCGGCGTCGGTCAGGCACGCACGTCGCGTCGGGCCGAAGGTGGGTCAGGCGTCGTGGTGGTCGGGCTCGGCGACCACGAGCGCGGGCTCCGTGCGCCGGCGGCGGCGCACCGTGGCGCCGACGACCGTCCCGAGCACGAGCACGACGGCGCCCAGCGCGGCGAGCCCCCACGGGGACCCGGCGGCGAGCGTGACGGCGCCCCACACGGCGCCCATGCCGACCGTGCCCCACACGACCGCCCAGGCGATCGACCCGGGGACCGACGCGAGCGTGAAGCGCAGGTACGGCATGCGCACGAGTCCCGAGCCGAGGAAGACCGCGGTCTGCACGCCGACGGTCACGTAGGCCAGGGTCACGGCCGCCGGCCCCCACCGGTGCACGAGGGCGATGCCCCGCCGGGCCCCCGGGGTGGCCGAGACGCGACCGGCCCGGTCCACGGTCCGCTGCCACCACGCCGGTCCGCGCCGGCGCAGGCCCTCGTGCTGGGCGCCGCGGGCGACGGCCCGCCCGGCCCAGTACGTCAGGTGCGAGCGGGCGAGCACGATGGCGAAGAGCGCCACGAGCACGACGGCGACGGGCAGCCCGCCCAGCCCGTACTCGCGCGCCACGTCCGTCACGTCCCCGATCCTACGTGGCGTCTGAGGTCTGCCTAACCTGCCGGCGGGTCGTCACCCGGCCGGCCGCGCCGCCGGGGCCGGCGTGCAGACGTCGTCACCGAGCTCGGTGCGGTCCTGCGGGGGAAGGTCGACGTCGTCCGGGACCGACGGGTGCGGGTCGCCCGGCGTCGGTCGACGGCGCTGGACGAGGGGGCGCAGCACCGAGCCCGCGGCGTACAGGCCGATCGCGAGCACGACGATGGTCGCGCCGGGCGGCACGTCGTTCCAGTAGGTGAACGTCAGGCCGACGACGCTGACGACGACCCCGATCGCCGACGCGACCGCCATGGTGCGGCCGAACGACCGGGCGAACAGCTGCGCGGTCGCGACCGGGACGATCATCAGCGCGCTGACCAGGAGCAGCCCGACGACGCGCATGGCGATGGTCACCGTCAGGGCGGCGAGCGCGGCCACGGCCATCGACACCAGGCGCACGGGCAGGCCGCTGGCGCGCGCGAACTCCTCGTCGTGGCTGACGGCGAACAGCACCCACCGCAGGCCCACGCCGACACCCAGCACCAGCACGGCCAGCGCCACCGTCCACCACAGGTCGGCCGTGGTGACGGTGGCGATCGAGCCGAACAGGTAGCTCATGAGGTTCGCGTTGGTGCCGCCGGCGACCTTGATGAGCAGCACGCCGCCCGCGATGCCGCCGTAGAACATGATCGCCAGCGCGAGGTCGCCGCTCGTGCGGCCGCGCTCGCGCACCAGCTCGATCACGACGGCACCGACGACGGCCGCGACGACCGCCCCGGGCACGGCGAGCGCGTCGGCCGGGCTCACGGCCGCCCAGCTGCCGACGAGCCAGCCCAGCGCCACACCGGTGAGGGCGACGTGGCCGACGCCGTCGCCCATGAGCGCGAGGCGCCGCTGGACGAGGAACGTGCCGACCACGGGGGCGGTCGCGCCCACCAGGACGGCCGCGACGAGCGCCCGCTGCATGAGGGGCGAGGTGAGCATGAGCGCGAGCTCGGACCACCAGGTCACGGGGCCACCCCCAGCGTGAGGTCGGGGCCGTCCTGCGGCGTGGCGGGGTCGGCGTGCGGGTGGGTGTGGTCGTGCCCGGCGCCGCCGTGCTCGGCGCGCGCGTGGACGGGGTCGCCGTCGTGCACGACGCGCCCGTGCCGCAGCACCACGGTCCGGTCGATCAGCGGGGCGAAGGGGCCGATCTCGTGCAGGATCACCACGACGGTCGTGCCCTCGTCGCGCAGGCGCGCGACGGTGGAGACGAAGGCCTCCTGGGTGGGCAGGTCGATGCCGGACGTCGGCTCGTCGAGCACGAGCAGCCGGGGACGGCGCACGAGCGCCCGGGCGATGAGGACCCGCTGCTGCTGCCCGCCGGACAGCTCCTGCACGCGACGGTCCTGCAGGTCGCCGACGCCGAGCTCCTCGAGGGCGGCCCGCGCGCGGGCCCGGCGGTCGCGCGGCGGCACGAGCCGCCGCCCGTGCAGGGTGCCGGAGACGACGACCTCGAGGGCGGTGGTGGGCACGCCCCCGCCGGCGGCCATGCGCTGGGGCACGTACCCGACGCGGTCCCAGGGCACGCGCGGGCCCAGCGGCGCCCCGAGCAGGCGGACCTGCCCGGCGGCCAGGGGCACGACCCCGAGGAGGGAGCGCACGAGCGTCGACTTGCCCGACCCGTTGGCGCCCAGGAGCGCGAGCACCTGGCCGGACGGGACGAGCAGGTCGACGCCGCGCACGATCTGCTGGCCGCCGAGCGTCACGTGGACGCCCGTGGCCTCGAGCGCTGCTTCGGTCACGAGCAGGACAATGCCACGCTCAGCGCGTCGAGGTTGGCCTCGGCGACCGAGAAGTAGTCCTGCGTCTCGTCGGCCAGGCCCTCCAGCGGGTCCAGCAGGGCGGCCTCGACGCCGAGGTCCGCGGCGAGGGTCTCGGCGACCTTGGGGCTGACGAGGGTCTCGAAGAAGATCGTCGTGACGCCCTCGGCCTCGACCAGCTCGCCGACCTCGCGCAGACGGGCCGGGGACGGCTCGGCCTCGGGGTCGAGGCCGGAGATGCCGACCTGCTCGAGGTCGTAGCGCAGCGCGAGGTACCCGAACGCCTCGTGCGAGGTCACGAACGTGGTGCGCTCGCAGGTGGCCAGGCCGGTGGCGTAGGCCTCGTCGAGGGCCGTGAAGCGGTCGGCCAGCTCGTCGGCGTTGGCCTGGTAGGTGGCGGCGCCGTCGGGGTCGACCTCGGCGAGGGCGTCGGCGACGGCCTGCGCGACGGCGGGCATGCGGCTGGGGTCGAGCCAGAAGTGCGGGTCGAGCTCGCCCTCCGCGTGCTCGTCCTCGTCCTCGGCGTGCTCCTCGTCGGCGTGCTCGTCCTCCGCCCCGTGGTCGTGGCCGTCGTCGGCGCCCGTGACCTGCAGGTCGGCGACGTCGGTGGCGTCGACGACGTGCGCGGGGGCGGACTGCTCGACGGCCTCGTCCACGGCGGCCTGGAAGCCGGACTGGTAGACGACGAGCTGCGCGGCGGAGACGGACGCGACCTGGGCGGGCGAGAGCTCGACGTCGTGCGGCTCGGCGCCCGGGGGGGTGAGGGAGGAGACGGCGACGCGGTCGCCACCGACCTGCTCGGTGACGAACTGCAGCGGGTAGAACGACGCCAGGGCCTCGACCGCGGCGTCGTCCGAGCCCCCGGCCGGAGCGGCGCCGGACGAGCAGCCGGCGACGAGGAGGGCGGGGACGGCGAGCAGCGCGAGCGCGCGGGAGGACCTGGACATGAGACCGATTCTCACCGAACCCGAGAATGGTTGTCAAAGTCGCAGGTGCCGACGGGTGCGCGCGGCGTTGCGGCCGTCCGGGCCGCGCGTGCCCGCCGGTAGCCTGGAGAGGTTGTGCCCCGCGGCATCCGGTCGCGGGCTTCCTCGACCCAGGAGAACCTCGTGGCACCGTCCGCAGCACCCTCACGCCTCGACGCCGTCGTCGCCCTCGCCAAGCGCCGCGGGTTCGTCTTCCCCAGCGGTGAGATCTACGGCGGCACGCGGTCGGCCTGGGACTACGGGCCGCTGGGCGTCGAGCTCAAGGAGAACATCAAGCGCCAGTGGTGGCGGACCATGGTGCAGGGCCGCGACGACGTCGTGGGCCTCGACTCCTCGGTGATCCTGCCCCGCCAGGTGTGGGTGGCCTCGGGCCACGTCGGCGTCTTCACCGACCCGCTCACCGAGTGCCTGTCGTGCCACAAGCGCTTCCGCGAGGACCACCTGCTCGAGGACTTCGAGGCCAAGAAGGGCCGCGCGCCCGAGAACGGCCTCGCCGACCTCGCCTGCCCCAACTGCGGCACGCGCGGGCGCTGGACCGAGCCGCGCGACTTCAACATGATGCTCAAGACGTACCTCGGCCCCGTCGAGGACGAGTCCGGGCTGCACTACCTGCGGCCCGAGACCGCGCAGGGCATCTTCGTGAACTTCCGCAACGTCTACACGGCGGCGCGCATGAAGCCCCCGTTCGGCATCGGGCAGATCGGCAAGTCGTTCCGCAACGAGATCACGCCCGGCAACTTCATCTTCCGCACGCGCGAGTTCGAGCAGATGGAGATGGAGTTCTTCGTCGAGCCCGGCACCGACGAGACGTGGCACCAGTACTGGATCGACGCGCGCACCGCCTGGTACACCGACCTCGGCATCAGCCCGGACAACCTGCGCCACTACGAGCACCCGGCCGAGAAGCTCTCGCACTACTCCAAGCGCACGGTCGACATCGAGTACCGCTTCGGCTTCACCGGCGGGGAGTGGGGCGAGCTCGAGGGCATCGCCAACCGCACCGACTTCGACCTGTCGACGCACGGCGAGCACTCGGGCCAGGACCTGGCGTACCGCGACCAGGCGAAGAACGAGAAGTACGTGCCGTACGTCATCGAGCCCGCCGCGGGCCTGACGCGCTCCCTCATGGCGTTCCTCGTCGAGGCCTACCACGAGGACCAGGCGCCCAACACGAAGGGCGGCGTGGACACCCGCGTGGTGCTGCGCCTCGACCCGCGCCTGGCCCCCGTCAAGGCCGCGGTGCTGCCGCTGTCGCGCAACGAGCAGCTCTCGCCCATGGCCCGCGACCTGGCGGCCGAGCTGCGCCGCAGCTGGAACGTGGACTTCGACGACGCCGGTGCGATCGGGCGCCGTTACCGCCGCCAGGACGAGATCGGCACGCCGTTCTGCATCACGGTCGACTTCGACACGCTCGAGGACCACGCCGTCACCATCCGGCACCGGGACGAGATGACGCAGGAGCGGGTCGCGCTCGACCAGGTCGCCGGGTACCTCGCCCAGCGCCTCGTCGGCGCCTGAGGCCCGTGCCGACGGGCGCACCCGTGCCTGCGGGCAGCGGCGCGCCCGTCGGCGTCGCGTCGCGCGGCCGCGACCTGCCCACGTCCTTCGACGCGCAGGTCGTGGCCGCGGTCGAGGCGCGCCTCGCGGGCGTCGCGCGCGAGCACGGCGTGGCCGTGCCGTGGGCGGTCGAGAGCGGCAGCCGCGCGTGGGGCTTCCCCTCGCCCGACAGCGACTACGACTGCCGGTTCCTGTACGTGCGCACCGTGGACGCGTACCTCGACCCGTGGCCCGCGCGCGACGTGGTCGAGACCCCGCTGGACGCTGTCCTCGACGTCAGCGGGTGGGACGTGCTCAAGGCCGTGCGGCTGGCGGTGGCGGGCAACGCGACGGTCGGGGAGTGGTTGCGGTCCCCGCACGTGTACGCCGGCCACGAGGACTTCCGCGACGAGCTGCTCGCGCTCGTCGACGCCGTGAGCGACCGGGCGCGCGTCGTGCGGCACTACGCGCACGTCGGCGCCGACCACTGGGACCGCTCCGGCGCGGCCGAGGGGCGGACGGTGCCGCTGAAGAAGGTGCTCTACGCGGTGCGCCCCGCGGCGGTGCTGGCGTGGTTCGACGCGCACCCGGGAGCGCTGGTCCCGCCGATGGCGCTCGACGCGCTCCTCGACGACGCGCCCGTGCCCGCGGACGTGCGCGCCGCCGTCGCGGACCTGGTCGCGGCCAAGGCCGTGACGCGCGAGCTCGGCACCGGCGTCGTGCCGCCCGTCCTGCGCACCTGGGTGCAGGGCCGCCTCGACCGGTCGGACCTCCCGGCCGCCCACGACGCGACCGAGCCGGCGCGCCGGGCGCGGGCGGCCGACGGGTTCCGTGCGCTCGTGCGCCGCTGGGCGCCCTGACGTCCGACGTCCCGGCCGGTCAGCCGGCGAGCCGGGCCGCGAGGTCGTGCACCGCGGCCGGCACCTCGCCGGCCTGGCAGCCGGCCTGGTCGTCCGTCGTGCAGCCGGCGACCTCCACCTCGCCGCCGCGGACGTAGGCCACCGCGGACGACACCTCGGCGAAGGAGTCCGTGGCCGGCGGGCGGACCGCCAGGACGTACGCGCGGCGGTCCGTGGCGTCCGCGTCGAGCGCGAACGTCGGGACCTCGACGAGCGTGCGGCCCTCCTGCGCGTCGCCGACCCACCACAGCACGTGCGTGACGCCGTCGGGCACGAGCCCGGCGTAGGCGACCCGTCCGAGGTCGTCGCCCAGCGTGGCCGACGCGAGGTCCTCGTCGAGCGGCAGGCCTGCGTGCTCCACGCCCCAGCCGACGTCGAGGACCCCGTCGCGCACCTGCAGCGTGACCTGCCGCCCGTGCAGCGACCCGACGTCCGTGGCGCCGGGGTCCACGGAGGTGACCGCACCGACCCCCGGTGCCAGGCCCGTGCGGGTGCCGTGCAGCATCAGCCCCTCGGTCACGAGGAACCACACGAGCGCGGCCACGACGAGCGCGCCCACGACCCCCGCCGTCCCGCCGACCGCGCGCAGCGGCCTGCGTGCCGCACCCGCGCGAACCGTGACGTCCCCCATGCTGCCCCCCGAGCCGGTGCCGATGTCCTCGCAGGCTAGCGGCCGGGTACGGCCCGCGTCCGGGACTTGCCGGTGCGGTTCCGCGCCCGTCGGAGCGCCAGGGCCGTCAGGGGGTGCGACGGGTCAGCGCGACCACGGGGATGGTCCGCGTCGTCTTCTCCTGGTAGCCGCGGAACCCGTCGGACGCCGCGGTGAACCGGGCCCAGGCGGTGTCGCGCCCGGCGCCCGTGAGCTCGCGCGCGTGCACGGGCACGGTGCCGTCGTCGGGGGTCTCGACGACGGTGTCGGGGTGGGCCAGCAGGTTGCGGAACCACGCGGGGTGCTCGGGCGCACCGGCCTTCGACGCGGCGACGAGCCACGTGTCCTCGTCGTCACGGATCGCGAAGACCGGCGAGACGCGTGCGGTACCCGTGCGCGCACCGGTGTGGTGCAGCAGGACGAGGCTGCGGCCGAAGCCCATCGTGGTCACGGTGCCGCCGTTCGCGCGGAACTCGGCGACGATCTGCTCGTTCCAGTCGGCCATGGGTGCTCCTCGGGGGGTCCGGGGCACGGGCGTGTCCCGGTGCCAGCCTGCACCGGTCGTGCCCGACAGCGCGACCGTGCCCGGTGGTGCGGCAGCGCCGGTGGCTCAGGCCTGCGGCGGCGCCGCCAGCAGGTCCGCCCCGGCGCGGGCGCGGACCTGGGCGACGTGGTCCGCGTCGCCCGGCAGGCCGGCGCGCCCGAGCAGCGCGGCGACCTGCTCGTCCGTCAGGGCGGACGGGCCGCCGCGCAGGGCGGCCGCCATGGCGAGGGAGGCGACCACGCCGTCGACCGCGTCGCCGGGGGTTCCCTCGACGAAGGCGGGCACGCCGGGCGGCAGGAACGAGGGGAGCGAGGAGTCGTCGGTCACGCCCCGATCGTCGCAGGTCGGGCCCCGCCCGCGGACCAGCCCCGCCGTCGGGCGACAATGGGGGCATGACCACGACGCCCGAGACGCTCCCGGCCGCCCCGGGCGACGCGCGCGCCCCCGGCGCGGTGCTCCCCCCGCTGCGCATCGGCCCCCTCACCGTCACGACGCCCGTGGTGCTCGCCCCCATGGCCGGGGTGACCAACGCCGCGTTCCGGCGCCTGTGCCGCGAGTCGGGCGCCGGCCTGTACGTCGCCGAGATGGTCACGAGCCGTGCGCTCGTCGAGCGCAGCCCCGAGTCGTTCCGGATCATCTCGTTCGAGCCCGACGAGGTGCCGCGCTCCGTCCAGCTCTACGGCGTCGACCCCACGACGATCGGCGCCGCGGTGCGCCTGCTCGTCGAGGAGGACCGCGCCGACCACGTCGACCTGAACTTCGGCTGCCCGGTGCCCAAGGTCACCCGCCGCGGCGGGGGCGCCGTGCTCCCGTGGAAGCGCGAGCTGTTCGCCTCGATCGTGCGCGCCGCCGTCGACGCGGCCCGCCCGTACGGCGTCCCGGTGACCGTGAAGATGCGCAAGGGCATCGACGACGACCACCTCACCTACGTCGAGGCCGGCCTGACCGCCCAGGACGCCGGCGTCGCGTCCGTCGCGCTGCACGGCCGCACCGCCGCCGACTACTACTCCGGCACCGCCGACTGGGACGCGATCGCCACCCTCAAGGAGGCCGTGACCGACATCCCCGTGCTCGGCAACGGCGACATCTGGTCCGCCGAGGACGCCCTGGCGATGGTCGCGCACACCGGCTGCGACGGCGTCGTCGTCGGCCGCGGCTGCCAGGGCCGCCCGTGGCTGTTCGCCGACCTCGCCGCCGCGTTCGCCGGCTCCGACGAGCGCATCCGCCCCGGCCTCGGCGAGGTGGCACGGGTCGTGCGCCGCCACGCCGAGCTCATGGTCGACCACTTCGGCGAGGAGTCGAAGGCGCTGCGCGAGATGCGCAAGCACATGGCCTGGTACCTCAAGGGCTACGTCGTCGGCGGCGAGACCCGTGCCGCGCTCGGGCTGGTGTCCTCCCTCGCCGAGCTCGACGACCGCCTCGCGGGTCTCGACCTCGACCAGCCGTACCCGGGCGACGCCGCCGAGGGCCCGCGCGGGCGCGCGGGCTCCCCGAAGCGCCCGATCCTGCCCTACGGGTGGCTGGACTCGCGCGAGCTGTCCGAGGACTTCCGCCGCGACCTGCACGAGGCCGAGCTGTCCGTCTCCGGCGGCTGAGCGGGCCGCCTCACCGGGGACGGACCTCGACGCTGCCGGCGAGGGCCGCGACGGCCTGCGCGCTCGCCCCCGGCGCGCCGAGCCCCTCCTGCCCGACCGCCAGCGCCCCGGTCGCCGCGGCGCGGGCGAGAGCCGCCGGCACGGGCACGCCCTCCAGGGTGGCCTGCAGCAGACCCGCCACGAACGCGTCGCCGGCGCCCTCGGCGTGCACGGCACCGTCGACGGGGACGGTGCCGACGTCGTACCACCGCTCCCCGTCACCGTTCCGTGCCAGCGCGAGGGCGCCGGCGGCGCCCTGGGTGCACACGGCCAGGCCCGCGCCCTCGGCGAGCCGGGCACGCAGGTACCCGGCCGGGTCGTCCAGGCGCACGGCGCTCGCGACCACGACGTCCGCCGCCGCCGTGAACGCCCGGGCGTACCCGTCGGCCGCGCCGTCGTCGTCGTGCACGTCGCACCACAGCGGCACCCCGCGCTCGCGGGCGGCGACCAGCAGCGGCCGGCTGTGCTCGGCCAGGTCGGCGACTGCGGCACCGGCGCCGGCGAGCGCCCGCCCCAGGTCGTCGGGCCGCACGGGCCCGGCCGCCTCGGGCAGCGTGAGGTAGAGCGACACACGACCGCCCGTGGGGTCGAGGAGGTTCAGGTGCCGCTCGGTCGCGCCGTCGCGGGCCGGCAGGGCGTGCAGGGTCAGGCCCGGTCGCTCGAGCGCGGCCCGCACCTTCCTTCCCGCGTCGTCGTCGCCGAGCAGGGTGCGCAGGTGGACGTCCACGCCCAGCGCCGCGAGCGTGACGGCCTTGCCCGCCGACGTGCCGCCGAGGCCGTCGGACCATCCGAGCGCGAACGCCGTGTGCGGGCGGGGCTCGGGCAGCCGCGCCACGTGCACCACCGTGTTCCACGACGCGGGACCGGTGACCAGGACGCGGGGACGGTCGCTCACGGGCACGACCCTACGGCCGCCCGCCATGCGCACCGGTCCCGGTGGCAGCAGACTCTTCCCCCATGCGGACCGTGGGTGTGGAGGAGGAGTACCTGCTGGTCGGGGCCGGGGGAGAACCGGCACCGGCGGCCGACGAGGCGCTGGCGTCGGACGGGCGCGCCCACCCCGCGCAGGAGCACGACCCGCGCCCGGGCGGTGCGCTGGAGCACGAGCTCAAGGCGGAGCAGCTCGAGACGGGCACCCACCCCTGCACCGACCTGGTCACGCTGCGCGCCGAGCTGCGCGAGGGTCGCTCCCGCGCGGCGGCTGCGGCCGCCGACGCCGGCGCCCGGCTCGCCGCCCTGGCGACGTCGCCCCTCGCCGGGGAGTCCCGCACGAGCCCGGGCTGGCGGTACCACCGCATGCTCCGCGAGTACGCCGTCGTCGCCCGCGAGCAGCTCACCGGCGGCTGCCACGTGCACGTGGGCGTCGCCGACGACGAGGAGGGCGTCGCCGTCCTCGACCGCATCGGCCCCTGGCTGCCCGTGCTGCTCGCGCTCAGCGCGAACTCCCCGTACTGGCACGGCGAGGACACCGGCTACGCCAGCTACCGCTCCCAGGTCTGGCACCGCTGGCCGACCGCGGGTCCGACCGCACCGTTCGGCTCCGCCGCCGCCTACCGGGGCGTCGTCGACGGCCTCGTCACCAGCGGGGCGGCCCTCGACGAGGCGATGGTCTACTTCGACGCCCGGCTCTCGCACCGGTACCCCACGGTCGAGGTCCGGGTCGCCGACGTGTGCCTGCGGGCCGACGACGCGCTCCTCGTCGCCGCGCTGACCCGGGCGCTCGTGGAGACCGCGGCGCGGGAGGCGGCCGACGGCGTCCCCCCGGCGACCGACCGCGAGGAGCTCCTGCGCGCCGCGAGCTGGCGGGCCGGCCGGTCCGGGCTGACGTCCGAGCTCGTGGTCCCGCCCGCGTTCGCGCCCGTCAGCGCCCAGGCCGGGGTGCGGGCCCTGCTCGACCACGTCGGTCCCGCGCTCGACGAGACCGGTGACTCGGCGCTCGTCGCCGAGCTCCTCGGCGCCGTGTGGGTGCGGGGCACGGGCGCCGCCGAGCAGCGCCGCTGGGCCCGCGACGGCGGCCTGTCCCGCGTGGTCGAGCACGCGGTCGAGGCCACCGTCGCGTGACACCGGCAGGTCAGTCCTGCGCGCGCAGCCACACGGTCGTCCCGGCGGGCAGCACCGGGGCCGCGGCCGTGCCGCCCAGCGGGTCGGAGGCCAGCAGCACCGGCGCGTCCGCGGGCAGCGGGTGGTCGTCCTCGGAGAGGTTCGCGACCACCACGACGTCGCCGTTGCGGAACGCGAGCACGTGCTCGTCCGTCACCTCCGGCAGCCACGCCATGCCGCCGCTGCCCAGCGCGCGCTCCCGGCGCAGGCGCAGCGCGGCCTTGTAGAGCTCGAGCGTCGAGCCCTCGACCCCGCGCTGCCGGTCGGCGGCGAGGTCGGCCCACGCCGCCGGCTGGGGCAGCCACGTCGCCCCGGTCGGCGAGAAGCCCAGGCCCGGCGCGTCGCCCTCCCACGGCAGCGGCACCCGGCACCCGTCGCGGCCGCGCTCGGCGCCCCCGGTGCGGAAGAACGCCGGGTCCTGGCGCAGGTCGTCGTCGAGCGACGTGTGGTCGGGCAGGCCCAGCTCCTCGCCCTGGTACAGGTACGCCGACCCCGGCAGGCCCAGCATGAGCAGCGTCGCGGCCCGCGCCCGGTGCAGCCCCAGCGCGGCGTCGGGCTGCTCGTCGCCCGCGCCGATGCCGTTGGGCCGGTGCGTCGGGTCCGACAGGCCCAGGCGCGACGCGTGCCGCACCACGTCGTGGTTCGACATCACCCACGTGGTCGGCGCACCCACCGCGTCGTTCGCGGCGAACGACGCGGCGATCACCCGGCGCAGCGACGGCCCGTGCCACCCGGCGGCCAGGAACGCGAAGTTGAAGGCCTGGTGCATCTCGTCCGGCCGCACGTACCGGGCCAGGCGCGACAGCGGCTCGACCCACGCCTCCGCGACCATCGCGCGCCCCGCGTACTCGTCCAGCACCGCACGCCACGCCCGGTAGATCTCGTGCACGCCGTCCTGGTCGAACATCGGCCCGTGGTTGCCGGACCCGTCGACCGCCTCGGTCGCGTCCGCGTCGTCGGTGCCCTCGATCATCGACACGTGCCCGTGCCAGTCCGGCAGCCCCGGCTCCTTGACCATGCCGTGCGCGACGTCGACACGGAACCCGTCCACGCCCCGGTCCAGCCAGAACCGCAGCACGTCCTCGAACTCGGCGCGGACCTCGGGGTTCTCCCAGTTGAGGTCCGGCTGCTTGGCGTCGAACAGGTGCAGGTACCACTGGCCCGGCGTGCCGTCGGCGTCGGTCGTCCGGGTCCACGCGGGGCCGCCGAAGATCGACTCCCAGTTGTTCGGGGGCTCGGCGCCGTCCGGCCCGCGGCCGTCGCGGAACAGGTAGCGCTCGCGGGCCGGCGACCCGGGGGCGGCGGCGAGGGCCTCGACGAACCACGCGTGCTCGTCCGACGTGTGGTTCGGCACGAGGTCGACGACGACGCGCAGGCCGAGGGCGTGCGCGCGGGCCACGAGGGCGTCGGCGTCGGCGAGCGTGCCGAACAGGGGGTCGACGTCGCGGTAGTCGGCGACGTCGTACCCGGCGTCGGCCTGCGGCGAGCGGTAGAAGGGCGACAGCCACACGGCGTCGACACCGAGGTCGACCAGGTGGTCGAGGCGTGCGGTGATGCCGGGCAGGTCGCCGACGCCGTCGCCGTCGCCGTCCGCGAAGGACCGCGGGTACACCTGGTAGATGACGGCGTGCCGCCACCACGGGCTGTCGTCACCGTCCGGGCGGTGCACGAGCGTGTCGGGGAGGGTCTGCGTGGTCACGGGGGACGTGCCTCTCGTCGGGTGCGGGGAGGGGTCGGCGGCGTCGCCGGGACGGCCGGGTGTGCCGGCCGTGCTGGGGGCGTGCGGGGCTGGGGCTGGGGGGCGGTCTGCTGGGCCGGTGCGGCCCTGCGGCTCAGGCGTTCGCGTCCGCGGTGGGCGTGACCGCGTCGTCCGCGGCGGCTGCCGGGGCGGCGCCGGTCGAGCCGCGCACCACCAGCTCGGGGTGGAACAGCAGCTCGGCGCGGGCGGCACGGTTGCCGGTGATCTCCGCGACGAGCGCGGAGACGGCGGCGTGTCCCATCGCGGCGACCGGCTGGCGCACGGTGGTCAGGGGCGGGTCGGTGAAGGCGATCAGGGGCGAGTCGTCGAACCCGACGACGGACACGTCCTCCGGCACGGACAGGCCCATGCTGCGGGCGGCGCGCACGGCGCCGAGCGCCATGAGGTCGGACCCGCAGACCACCGCGGTGTGCCCCGAGGCGAACAGCTCGGCGGCCGCGGCCTGCCCGCCCTCGACGGTGAACAGGGTCGAGACGACGTGCGCGTCGGGGTCGGTGACGCCCAGGTGCTCGGTGAGCAGGGCGACGAACGCGTCGCGCTTGCGGCGGGACGGCACGAACCGGGTGGGGCCGACGGCCAGGCCGATGCGCCGGTGCCCGAGCTGGTAGAGGTGCCGGAACGCCTGCTGCATCGCCGCGGCGTCGTCGGTGGAGACGGACGGCGCGTCGACGCCCTCGGCGAACCCGTTGACGAGCACGACCGGGATGCCGCGCCCGCGCAGGCGGTGGTACCGCTCCTTGCCGGCGGACGTGTCGGCGTGCAGCCCCGACACGAACAGGATCCCGTCGACGCCGTGCTCGAGCAGCAGCTCGACGTACTGGTCCTCGGTGGTGCCGCCCGGTGACTGCGTGCACAGCAGCGGGGTGTAGCCGCGGTCCGTGAGCATCGTCTCGATGACCTGCGCGAACGCGGGGAACACCGGGTTCGTCAGCTCGGGGACGACGAGTCCGACGAGTCCGGCCGAGCGCATCCGCAGCTTCTCCGGGCGCTCGTAGCCCAGCACGTCGAGCGCGGCGAGGACCGCCTGGCGGGCCTGCGCGGACACGCCGTGCTTCCCGTTGAGCACACGCGAGACGGTCGCGGTGCTCACGCCCGCCTGCTCGGCGAGGTCGGTCAGTCTGGTCCGCACATGCGGCAGCGTACTGGGGTGCACCGAGCCTCCTCGTCCTCGTCCGTGGGTGTCGGCCCGTTCCCGGTCCCGGACCGGGCGTCCGGCGGGCCGACGAGGACGTCGGGCACCGCTGCCGGATCGTTACGGTAACGACTTGCAACTGCATACGCAACGCCGTTACGGTCCGTTTCATCAGGCCAGCGTCGGCCAGGCCCACGGGCCGGCCGCACGGGGCGAACCACCGTGAACCATCCGGGAGACACACGATGCGACGGAGCATCCCGACCACCGCGGCGGCGCTGGGGCTCACCCTCGCCCTCGCCGCCTGCTCGTCCGGCTCGGGCGAGGAGGCGGAGGCGACCACCGAGGGGGCCGCCACCGCCGAGGGCACCCTGACGATGTGGGTCGACGACACCCGCATCACCGAGATGGAACCCGTCGTCGCCGCGTTCACCGCGAAGACCGGTGTCGAGGTCGAGCTCGTGCAGAAGGCCTCGGGCGACATCGGCAAGGACTTCGTCGCCCAGGCGCCCACCGGCGAGGGCCCGGACGTCATCGTCTCGGCGCACGACGGGCTCGGCGAGTGGGTCAACAACGGCGTCGTCGCGCCCCTCGAGCTCGGCGACCAGGCGGCCGCGTTCTCCCCGGCGGCGATCGCCGGCGTCACCTACGACGGCGCGACCTACGGCACCCCGATCTCCATCGAGAACATCGCGCTCGTGCGCAACGACGCGCTCGACCCCGACACCACCGCCACGACCTTCGACGAGCTCGTCGCGGAGGCCAAGGAGGCCGGGACGGACTTCTCGGTCCTGATCCAGCAGGGCGACGCGTCCGACCCGTACCACCTGTACCCGCTGCAGACGTCCTTCGGCGCCCCGGTGTTCGAGTCCACCGCCGACGGGTCGTACACCGACACCCTGGCTCTGGGCGGCGAGGCCGGCGACGCGTTCGCCGCCTACCTGGCCAAGCTCGGGCAGGAGCAGGTCCTCGACCTCGCGATCGACGGCGACAAGGCCAAGCAGGCGTTCCTCGACGGCCAGGCGCCCTACATCATCACCGGGCCGTGGAACACGTCCGCGTTCCTCGAGGCCGGCATGGAGATCTCGGTGCTGCCGGTGCCGAGCGCCGGCGGTGAGCCCGCGCAGCCGTTCGTCGGCGTCCAGGGCGTGTTCGTCTCGGCCAAGTCGGCCAACCCCGTGCTCGCCAACGAGCTCGTCGTGAACTTCCTCGCCACCGAGGAGGCCCAGGACATGCTCTACACCGAGGGCGGCCGCATGCCGGCCCTGACGGCGTCGGCCGAGAAGGTCGACGACCCGATCCTGCAGGGCTTCAACGAGGCCGGCGCGACCGGCGCCCCCATGCCCGCCATCCCCGCGATGAGCTCGGTGTGGGCGTCGTGGGGCGCCACGCAGGCGCAGATCGTGGGCGGCCAGGCCGGCGACCCCGCCTCCGCGTGGGAGGCCATGGTCGGCACCATCCAGGACGCGATCGACCAGGCCTGACCGACCCGACCCGGCCCGCGGGACACGTCGTCCCGCGGGCCGGGTCGTGCTCCGGCGCGGGCACCCGCGCCCCGCCGACCAGCACCTTCCCCCTCGCACGCCCCGCGCGCACCGCGCCCGCCCGGAGGACCCGCATGAGCGACCCGCAGGCCGTCACCACGGCCGCGCCCCCGCCGACCCTCGGCGGCGGCACCGTCACCCCGCACGCCCGCCGCCGGCCGAGCCCCGGCTTCTTCGTCAAGCTCGCCCTGGTGGCCACGGTCGACGCGCTCGGCGTCTACGGCGTCCTCGCCGCCGCCGCGGTCGCGTCGTGGGGGATCGTGGCCTTCCTGGTGCTGGCCCTCGTGGTCGTCAACTGGGCGTACTTCTCGCCGCGGGCGCTGCCGGCCAAGTACCTCGTGCCCGGCCTGGTCCTCCTGCTCGTGTACCAGATCTTCACCATGGCCTACACGGGCTGGGTCGCCTTCACCAACTACGGCGACGGCCACAACTCGACGAAGCAGGACGCGATCGCCTCGATCGCCGAGCAGAACGAGACCCGCGTCGAGGGGTCGCCGACCCTGCCGCTGAGCGTCGTGGAGCGCGACGGCGAGCTGGGCTTCGCGGTCGTCCAGGAGGGCGTCGTCGAGGTCGGCACCGCGCAGCAGCCGCTCGCGCCCGCGCCCGACGCGACCGTCGAGGCCGGTCGCGTCACCGCCGTCCCCGGGTGGGACGTCCTGCAGTTCGTCGACGTCGCCGGCCGCCAGGACGAGGTCACGGTGCTGCGGGTGCCGTTCTCCGACGACCCGGCGGACGGCTCCGTGCGCACCCAGGACGGCTCGACCGGGTACGTGTTCCGGCCCACCCTGGCGTACGACGAGGCCACGGACACGTTCGTCGACACCGTCGACGGCACCACGTACGCGCCCTCGGACGGCGGGAACTTCGTCTCCGCGGACGGCACCGTCCTGACGCCCGGCTGGCGGGTCGGCGTCGGCCTGGACAACTTCACGCGCGCCTTCACCGACTCCCGGCTGTCGGGCCCGTTCGTGCAGATCACCGCGTGGACGTTCGCGTTCGCGTTCCTGTCGGTCGTCACGACCTTCGCGCTCGGGCTGTTCCTCGCGATCGTCTTCAACGACGCGCGGGTGCGCGGGCGCAAGGTCTACCGGTCGCTGCTGATCCTCCCGTACGCGTTCCCCGGGTTCCTCTCGGCGCTCGTGTGGCGCGGGATGCTCAACGAGAAGTTCGGGTTCGTCAACGAGGTCCTGCTCGGCGGTGCCCAGGTGCCGTGGCTGCAGGACCCGTGGCTGGCCAAGGTGTCGATCGTCCTGGTCAACCTGTGGCTCGGCTTCCCCTACATGTTCCTGGTCTGCACCGGAGCGCTGCAGTCCATCCCGGCGGACACGATCGAGGCCGCCCGCATCGACGGCGCCGGGCCCGCCCGGATCCTGCGCTCGGTCACGCTGCCGCTGCTCATGGTGTCGGTCGCGCCGCTGCTGATCTCGTCGTTCGCCTTCAACTTCAACAACTTCTCGCTGATCTACATGCTCACCGGCGGCGGCCCGAACTTCGTCGGCACGCCGGTGGTCGTGGGCCACACCGACATCCTCATCTCGATGGTCTACTCCGTGGCCTTCGAGAGCGGGACCAAGCAGTACGGGCTGGCCAGCGCGCTGTCGATCCTCATCTTCGTCGTCGTCGGGGTCGTGTCCTGGCTCGGGTTCCGGCGCACCCGCACCCTGGAGGAGATCTGATGTCCCGCACCGCGTCCGCACCGGTCCTGCGGGGGAGGCGCTGGTGGGCCGAGGTCGGCTGGCGGCACGTCGTCGGCGTCGTGATGATCGCGGTCTGCGTGCTGCCGCTGGTGTACGTGGTGTCGGCATCGCTGAACCCCGGCGGCACGCTCACCGGCTCCAACGACCTGTTCCGCACCGTCGACCTGCAGAACTACGCCGATCTGTGGGGCCGGGGGTACGGCGGCTGGTTCGTCGGCTCCCTCGTGGTGTGCACGGCCACGTCGGTCGGCACCGTGCTCATGGGCTCGGCCGCCGCCTACGCGTTCTCCCGGTTCCGCTTCACGGGGCGCCGCGGCGGGCTGACCTTCCTGCTGCTGGTGCAGATGTTCCCGCAGATGCTCGCGTTCGTCGCCGTCTTCCTGCTGCTGCTGTCGATCGGCGACGTGTTCCCCGCGCTCGGCCTCAACAGCCGGCTCGGCCTGGTCGCGGTCTACCTGGGCGGTGCGCTCGGGGTCAACGCGTTCCTCATGTACGGGTTCTTCAACACCGTCCCGCGCGAGCTCGACGAGGCGGCCAAGATCGACGGCGCCACCCACGGGCAGATCTTCTGGACGATCATCCTGCGCCTGGTCGCGCCGATCCTCGCCGTCGTCGGGCTGCTGTCGTTCATCGGCAGCTTCGGGGAGTTCATCATCGCCAAGGTGGTGCTGCAGCGCCCGCAGGAGTACACGCTCGCGCTCGGCCTCTACTACTGGGCCGCCGACGAGCGGACCGCCCGCTGGGGTCTGTTCGCCGCCGGTGCCGTGCTCGCCGCGATCCCCGTGGTGCTGCTGTTCCTCTTCCTGCAGAAGTACATCGTCTCGGGCCTGACCGCCGGGTCGGTCAAGGGGTGAGCACCGCACCCGTGCCCCACCTGCTCGACGACCCGCACCACGACGGCTCGGAGCTCTACGTGCCGCCGGGCACGCCCGCCCTCGGCGACGAGGTGCCGGTGCGGGTGCGCGTCCCGGCCGGCGGTGCCGAGCGCGCCGTCTGGCTGCGGGTCGTCGAGGACGGCGAGCCCCGCACCGTGCCCGCCCGCCTCGACCGCGCCGACGCGCACGAGCGCTGGTACGAGGCCACGGTGCGCGTGCACAACCCCGTCACCGGCTACCGGTTGCTGCTCGACGAGCCCGGCGGGTACCGGTGGCTCAACCAGCGCGGCGTGCACGCCCGCGACGTCACCGACGCCCACGACCACCGCCTGTCCGTGCACGACGCCGCCCCGGCCTGGCTGCACGACGCGGTCGTCTACCAGGTGTTCCCCGACCGCTTCGCCCGCTCCGCGCAGGCCGACGTCCGCGCGCTGCCCGGCTGGGCCACCCCGATGGGCTGGGACGACGAGCCCGTCGCCACCGGCGACACCGGCCGCCAGCTCGCCGGCGGCGACCTGCGCGGCGTCCAGGACCGCCTCGACCACCTCCAGCGCCTCGGCGTCGACACCCTGTACCTCACCCCCGTCTTCCCCGGCCGCTCCAACCACCGGTACGACGCGACGACCTTCGACCACGTCGACCCCCTCCTGGGCGGCGACGACGCGCTCGTCGCACTGTCCGCGGCCGTGCACGCGCGCGGCATGCGGATCGTGGGGGACCTGACGACCAACCACACCGGCGCCGGCCACGACTGGTTCCGCCGCGCCCTCGCCGACCCCACGAGCGAGGAGCGGTCCTTCTACTACTGGACCGCGCAGGACCCCGGCTACGTGGGCTGGCTCGGCCACCGCTCGCTGCCCAAGCTCGACCACGGCGCCCCCGGCCTGGCCCGGCGCCTGACCGCGGGCGACGACTCGGTCGTCGCCCGCTGGCTGCGCGGGCCCGTCGCGCTCGACGGCTGGCGCATCGACGTCGCCAACATGACCGGGCGGTACGGCGCCGACGACCGCACCCACGAGGTCGCCCGGACCATCCGCGCCACCATGCGGGCGGTGAACCCCGACGCGGTGCTCGTCTCCGAGCACTTCCACGACGCGGGCACGGACATGGGCGCCGGCGGCTGGCACGCCAACATGAACTACTCCGGGTTCAGCCGCCCGGTGTGGACGTGGCTGGCCGACCCCGCCGGCCGCACCCCGACCCTCGGGCTGGACGTCCCGCTGCCGCGCCGCCCCGGGCCCGACGTCGTGGCCACCATGCGCGACTTCGACGCCGCCGTGCCGTGGGCTGTCACCACGCACCAGTGGAACCTGCTCGCCTCCCACGACACCCCGCGCACCCGCACCGTCGTCGGCACCCGCGAGCTCCAGGAGGTCGCCGCCGGCCTGCTGCTCACCTACCCCGGCACACCGGTGGTCTTCGCCGGCGACGAGGGCGGGCTGACCGGCACCACCGGGGAGCACGCGCGCGTGCCCATGCCGTGGGCCGACGTCGACGCCGGCGGCGGACCCCGCTGGGACGCCGCGACGTTCGCGACCTACCAGCGGCTGATCGCGCTGCGCCGCTCCTCGCGGGCCCTGCGCGAGGGCGGCCTGCGCTGGGCCGTCGTCACCGACGACGCCCTGGCGTTCGTCCGCGAGACCGCCGACGAGCGCGTCCTCGTGCTCGCCGCGCGCGCCCCGTGGCCCGGCGCCGAGCTGCCCGCGTGGCTCGCCCCCGACGGCGCGGAGAACCTCTACGGCGGCGCCGCGCTGCCCCGGGTCGAGGGCACCGGCCCGGACCGCGGACCCGTGCTGCGCCTGCCCGGCGACGGCCCCGGCGTGCAGGTCTGGCGCGTGCGCTGACCACCGTCGACGCCGCCGGACGCCACCGGGCGGTGCCCCGACGAGCCTCTACCCTGGGCACGTGACCGCACCCGACCGCACCCGACCGGGCGTCGACGGGTACGCCGACGCCGACCGGGAGCGCTGGGTCGAGGAGGGCCGCAAGTCCGGGGCCCGCACCCCGTTCGAGCGCGACCGGGCGCGCGTCGTGCACTCCTCGGCGCTGCGCCGGCTCGGCGCCAAGACGCAGGTCCTCGGACCGTCCTCCGACGACTTCGTGCGCACCCGCCTCACCCACACCCTCGAGGTCGCCCAGGTCGGCCGCGAGATCGCCAAGGCGCTGGGCTGCGACCCCGACGTCGTCGACACCGCGTGCCTCGCGCACGACCTCGGGCACCCCCCGTTCGGGCACAACGGCGAGCGCGCCCTGGCGACCATCGCCCGCGACGTCGGCGGGTTCGAGGGCAACGCCCAGACCCTGCGGCTGCTCACCCGGCTCGAGCCCAAGGTCGTGCACGCCGACGGCACGTCCGTCGGCCTCAACCTCACGCGCGCGTCCCTCGACGCGTCCGTGAAGTACCCGTGGCGGTTCCGGCAGGGGCCCGTCAGCCCCGCGTCCGGGCGCCCCACCCACAAGTTCGGCGTCTACGAGGACGACCTGCCGGTGTTCACGTGGCTGCGCCAGGACGCCCCGGACGGGCGCAAGTGCCTCGAGGCGCAGGTCATGGACCTAGCCGACGACATCTCGTACTCCGTGCACGACGTCGAGGACGCGGTCGTCGGCGGCCGGTTCGACCTCGACGTGCTCACCGTCCCCGCCGAGCGCGCCCGCGTCGTCGACGCGATCGAGACCTGGTACGGCGACCAGGTCGGCCCCGGCGACCTCGAGGGTGCGATGGACCGGCTGCTGGCCGCGCAGCTGTGGCAGCCGAGGTTCGACGGGTCCCGGCGCGCGCTCGCGGGGCTGAAGGACGCGACGAGCCAGCTCATCGGCCGGTTCGCGAAGGCCGCCCAGGTGGCGACCCGGGAGCGCTACGGCCCCGGGCCGCTGACGCGGTACGCCGCCGAGCTCGTGGTGCCGCCCGAGACGGTCGCGGAGATCCACGTGCTCAAGGGCCTCGCCGTCGCGTACGTCATGGCGCCGCGCGAGCTCGAGCCGCTGTACCACCGGCAGCGCGAGGTCCTCACGGACCTCGTCACGTACTTCACCGACCGGGGGCCCGACGCGCTCGAGGCGCCGCTCGCCGCCGACTGGCACGCGGCCGCGGACGACGCGGCGCGGCTGCGGGTCGTCGTCGACCAGGTCGCGTCGCTGACCGACGTCTCCGCGCTGGCCCTGCACGCCCGGCTGGTGCGCGGCCGGGGCTGACGCGCGGGTGCCGCGCGTCGGCCCCGGCCGTGGGTCACAGGCTCAGCGGCCAGACCGGGCGCAGGTCGATGCGCCCCGCCCGGGACATCGGGTGCGCCGCGGCGATCTCGACGGCCTCCTCCAGGCTCGCGCACTCCAGCACGTCGAACCCGGCGATCACCTCCGCGGCTTCCGCGAACGGACCCTCGGTGACCAGCGTGGCGCCGCCGCGACGGCGCACGGTGCGCGAGTCGGCGGCGGGCCGCAGGCGGTCGCCGGCGAGCCACACGCCGCGACGGTCGACGTCGGCGCCCCACTCCTCGATGGTCAGGTCGCCGGGCGCCGCCGGCTCGCCCTGCTGGTCGGTGCACACGAGCATCAGGAACTGCAACGGGAACCTCCTCGTCCGTGGGGTGCGGCACGTCGCCGACCCCGGCACCGGCACGACGCGCGAGCCGGCCGGATCTCGACACAGCTGCACCCACGGGTGCCGGGTGCGTGCGTCGGTGCCATCGTGCCCGGGGCGCCGCCGGCCGCGGGGACCGGCGCGCCCGGGCGACGACCTAGACTCCAGGGCGTGGCAGGACGCATCCGGCGGGAGGACGTGGAGGCCGTCCGCGAGCGCGTCCGGATCGAGGAGGTCGTGGGCGCGCACGTCGCCCTCAAGCCCGCGGGCGTGGGGTCCCTCAAGGGCCTGTGCCCCTTCCACGACGAGCGGTCCCCGTCGTTCCACGTGCGCCCCCAGGTGGGCCGGTACCACTGCTTCGGGTGCGGCGAGGGCGGGGACGTCCTCGACTTCGTGCAGAAGGTCGACGGGCTCGGCTTCACGGACGCGGTCGAGCACCTCGCCGCGCGGGTGGGGCTGCAGGTGCGGTACGAGGACGGCGGCCCGACCCGCCCGGGCGAGGAGCCGGGGCGTCGGCGGCGGCTGCTGGACGCGCACGGCGTCGCGGAGGAGTTCTACCGCGAGCAGCTGCTGACGCCGCAGGCCGCGGTCGCCCGGACGTTCCTCGCCGAGCGGGGCTTCGACCGGCAGGCCGCGGAGGACTTCGGCGTCGGGTTCGCGCCGCAGGGCTGGGACGGGCTGCTGCGGCACCTGCGCGGGCGCGGGTTCACCGAGGCCGAGCTGACGGCGTCGGGACTGGTCAGCCAGGGGCAGCGGGGCGTGTACGACCGGTTCCGCGGGCGCCTGGTCTGGCCGATCCGCGAGGTCACGGGCGAGACCGTGGGGTTCGGTGCGCGCCGGCTGCTCGAGGAGGACTCCGGCCCGAAGTACCTCAACACCCCCGAGACGCCGCTCTACCGCAAGTCCCACGTGCTCTACGGCATCGACCTGGCCAAGCGGGAGATCTCGCGGGCCAAGCAGGTGGTGGTCGTCGAGGGGTACACGGACGTGATGGCGATGCACCTGTCGGGCATCCGCACGGCCGTGGCGACGTGCGGCACGGCGTTCGGCGCCGACCACGCGCGCATCGTGCGGCGGCTCGTCGGGGACGCCGGGGGAGCGGGCGGCGTGCAGCTCGCGGCCGGCACGTCGGTGGGCGGGGAGATCGTCTTCACGTTCGACGGGGACGCGGCGGGGCAGAAGGCCGCGCTGCGGGCGTTCGGCGAGGACCAGTCGTTCAGCGCGCAGACGTTCGTGGCGGTCGAGCCCTCGGGCATGGACCCGTGCGAGCTGCGCCAGGCGCGGGGGGCGGACGCCGTGCAGGCGCTGGTCGCGTCCCGGCAGCCGCTGTTCGCGTTCGTGATCCGCTCGACGCTCGACGCCCACGACCTGCGCACGGCCGAGGGGCGCGTCGCGGCGCTGCGCGCGGCCGCGCCGGTGGTCGCCGGGATCCGGGACACGGCGCTGCGCCCGGAGTACGAGCGGCTCCTGGCGGGGTGGCTCGGCATGGACGACCAGGCGGCGGTCCGCCGAGCGGTGGCCGGTGCGTCGCGCCGGCCCGTCCGCCCGTCGGGACCGGGCCGGGAGCCGGACCGCCGCGGGGGGCCGCGCGACGCCGCGCCGGAGCCGGTGCCGGTGGCCCGCATGGCCGCCCCCGACCGCCGCGACCCCGTCGCGCAGGTCGAGCGCACCGCCCTGGAGGTGGCGCTGCAGCACCCCGCGCTCGTGCCGGAGGAGTTCGACGCCCTCGCCCCGGACGCCTTCGCGGCTCCTGCGTACCGGGCCGTGCACGAGGCCGTGCGGGCCGCCGGCGGTGTGGCGGCCGGGCGGGCCCTGGTCGCGGCCGCGGGCGGGGAGGACGCGTCCGGGTGGGTCGGCGCCGTCCTCGAGGAGGCCGCCGAGCCGGTGCGCCCGCTCGTCACCGAGCTGTCGGTGGCGCCGATGCCCGAGGACCGCCCCGAGATGGTCGGCGGCTACGTGCGCGGCGTCGTGCTGCGCCTCGTCGAGATCGGCTACACCCGGCACATCGCCGAGCTGCGCGGACGCCTGCAGCGCATGGACGCCACCGTCGACCCGGTCGCCTACAACGCCGCTTTTGCCGCGCTCCTCGACGTCGAGACGCGGCGCCGGTCCCTGCGCGAGAGCGCCTGACCGCACGGGGCGCTGCTCCCCACGACGGCGACCGTGCGCCGCACGTGGTCGGGCTGCTCAGCGCAGCGCGACCAGCCCCGTCCCGTCGTCCTGCACGCGCGCGTCGGTGACGGCGGTGACGGTCATGGTGCGCAGGCGCAGGCTGCCGCCGTAGTACGAGAGGAACGCCGTGTCGGTCGCGTCGCGGCCGGTCGCGATGCGCAGCATCGTGGGGCGCGGGGCGAGCCGGGTCGCGTCGACCACGTGCCACGCGCCCTCGACGTACGCCTCGGCGACGGCGTGGAAGTCCATCGGCCGCAGCCCGGGGGCGTACACCGCCGCGAGGCGCGCGGGCACGTCGAGGGCCCGGAGCATCGCCACGACGAGGTGCGCGAAGTCCCGGCACACGCCGCGCCGCTTGAGCAGGGTGTCCGTCGCGCCGTCCGTGGGCAGGCTCGACCCCGACAGGTACGTGACGTGCCGGGCGACCCACTCCACGACCGCGTCGAGCAGCTCGGCCCCGGCCAGGCCGCGGAACTGGTCCCGGGCGAAGGCCAGCAGCCGGTCGGAGTCGGCGTAGCGGCTCGGCCGCCGGTACTCCACCAGGTCGAGGTCCTCGACCGGGGCGGGGCCGGCCTGGCCCGTCACCGTCGCCTGGTAGTCGACGACCACGCGGCCGGCGGGCGCCAGGACGCGGTGCACGCGCGTCCCCGTGGGGCCCTTGATCTCCGTGACGTCGAGCGGCTCGTCGTCGGTCCGCACGAGCATCTGCTCCGAGCGTTCGTACGGGCCGTCGGCGACCGCGACCGCCAGCAGCATCTCGAGGGGTTCACGCACGTCGAGGGTCAGGTGGCAGGCCACGGAGCGCAGCACGGACGACGCTTCCTTCTCCGGCCGGCGGCCGGTCAGCGGGGCCGCGGCGTCGACCGGGTCGTCGACGTCGGGGCAGAGCGGGAGGGGAGGGCGGTGCAGGGGTCGGGCGACGCCGGCGCGGGGCCGGTGCTGGGTCGTGCGGGGTGCCGTGCGAGGGTGCTGCGGTGGTGCGACGTGCGTGCTGCGGGACCGTGCGCGCCACGCCTGGCCCGGGGGTCGTCAGGGCAGCACGAGGTGGGGTGGAGCACGTGGTGACCCTCCGTGGCGCGCGGAGGTGAGGCAAGTGTGAGGCCGATGCGGTCGTTCGTCCAGCCCTCGGACGGGCGAAGGTGTCCTCGCAGGTCAGAGGTGGGTTCGACCGTTCAGGCAGGCTGTGCGGCGGGCCGCGCGCCGCCGTCGCCGCGGCGCTTCTCGCGCAGCACCAGGAACGGCAGGAAGAACGTCGCGAGCGCGGTCACGAGCCACACCACGAGGGAGGCGAGCACCCAGGTGCTGACGCCCTCGATCGTGAGCCCGTCGGTCAGCGTGGACGCCAGCAGCAGGGCCACGAACGCGGAGAGCAGCCCGATGCCCCCGAGGAACGCCGGCGCGTACCGGTTCGCCATCTTCGCGATGAACGGTGCGAGCACCGACTGCGCGAGCGCGAACACCAGCACCGCCACCACGAACCCCGACGGGTGCACCTCGAACCCGTCGAGCAGCGCCGACGCGGCCAGCAGGCCGAGCGCGGCGGAGGCGAGGAAGACGACAGCCCGCAGCAGGAGGCGCACCATGCGGCCACGGTAGACCCGTGTGACGTCGGGCACATCCGGACGGGTCGCGGCCCGCCCGCAGGCGACGCGCCCGCCGACGCTCCTGCGCCCGCACCGCCGCGCGCCGGACGGGTGCCCCGTCGCGCCGTCCGGGAACGGCGAAGGCCCCGACCGTGGTGCATGATCGGGGCCTTCTGACGCTCCCTCGACTGGACTCGAACCAGTAACCGTCCGATTAACAGTCGGATGCTCTGCCAATTGAGCTACGAGGGATCGTGCGGGCAGAAACTCTAGCAGCAGCGCGGCCGTGCCCGTGACCACCCGCTCAGCGCAGCCCCGCCTCCTCGCGCACACGCCCCTCGCCGGCCTCCACCGCGCGGCGCACGCCCGGGTCGTCGAGGTCCACCGTGCCCGCCCCGAGCGTCTGCGTGAACAGCGTGCCGTCCTCCGCGCGGCGCAGCGCCACCCGCACGACGACCTTCTCGCGGTCGTCGACCGGCACGTGCACCACGTGCACCACCGACTGCTGCACGCGCTCGCGGAACACCTGCGCCAGGTCCCGGCTGGCCCGCGAGTCGTCCGCGAGCACCAGGTCGGTGCGCGCCCCGCTGACCCACCGCACGGTCAGCGTGCGGGTCTGCGCGTCGAGCGACCCGTGGTCGACGTCCGCCCACGCCGTGCGTGCGCGCGGTGCGTCGTCCCGGACGAGGTGCAGGGCCCGCCGGCTCGCCACCACCCACCCCGCGGGGCTCAGCGGTGCGGCGGCCAGCACGGCGTCGCCGCCGAGGTCGAGCCCGCGTCGCACGTCGTCGGGCAGGCGGTCACGGCGGGGGAGCAGGCGCACGCCGTCACGCTACCCGCGGTGCGGGCCGGTGGTGCGGTGTGGGCCAGGTGGGGCTTGAACCCACGACCGACGGATTATGAGTCCGCTGCTCTGACCGGCTGAGCTACTGGCCCGGGGCGCCGCGGCGCCGCGTCGAGACTAGCGGCCCGACCGGCGCACGCGGCGTCGTCGCGGAGGTCAGCGACCCCGCACGATGTGGTGCAGCACGACGTCGTGCACGTGCCGCGCCTTCTCGACCCCGCGGAACTCCGCCTCGTGCACGGTCCCGCCGGCGTCGACCGCGATCGTCGCGCCGGAGAAGAACCCTCCCGTCCAGGACTTGTCCGTCACGATCGAGACCGAGCGGACCTGCTTGTACGGGACGGACGTGATCGCCGTGCGCTTGCCGACGAAGCTGTTGTCCTGGAACACGATGCGCAGGTCGGTCAGGCCGACGAAGCCCGTGCCCGTCCCGGTGCAGTCGTAGACGGCCAGCACCTGCTCGCCCTCGAGCAGCCCCTCGCGCACCTTGTCCAGCTGCTCCCGCTTGTCGTGCGGCACGTCCGCCATGGGCTCCTCCTCGTCCTCGGGTCGTCACCGGGGCGCGGGCGCGCCCCCGACCGGCACAGTCTGCCGGGCCGGCGCGCCGGTCGTGACCGGTTCGTCCCCGTCCCGTCGTGCACGCCGCCGCCCGGGCCGCCACACTCTGCGCATGCCAGCAGGCCGACGGTCACCGGGGACGGGCCCCGCGGCGCCCGCGGGGGCGCTGCCCTGGGTCGCGCTGGGCTCGGTGCTGCTGGGCTGGCTGACGGTCATCGGCCTCGTGTCGATCTTCTACGGACTCGACCGCGGCACCGCCGGGCTCGCCGACGCGCGCGTGGTGCGCAGCGACCTGCTCGCCCCGCACGTCGGCGGCCTCGTCGTCGCCGCGCTCGTCCCCGCGCTGTGGGGCCGCGCCCGCGACGTGCGGACCGAGCGCCGCACCGTCGCGCGCACCTGGTGGCTGGTGCCGGCCGCCGTCCTCGCATGGGCGGTCTGGGCCCTCGACGTCGGCACGCTCCGGGCCGCGGGGCCCGGGCTGACCCTGACGCTCGTCGTCGCGTGCCTCGTGGTCGCACTCGACCTGGAGCTGGTGCTCCGCGGGTTCGTCGTGACGTTCCTGCGCGACCGCTGGGACGAACCGTCCGTCGCCGTCGGCAGCGTGCTGGTCAGCGGCGCCGTCCTGCTGCTGCTCGGACCGGGCGACGCGCCCGTGCGGGCCGGCTACGCGGTGGCCGCGGGCGTCCTGCTGTACTGCGCCCGCCGCGTCGGCGCCGGCCTCCTCGCCCCCGTCCTGCTGCACGCGGCGATCCTGGTGGCCCTGTGGTCCCAGGCCGTCGGCGACGCCGCCCTGCGCGCCCCGGGGCGGGTCGTCGACGTCGTGGTGCTCCTCGCGCTGGCCGCGGCGACGGCCGTCGCCGGCGTGCTCGCGGTGCGGCGCGGCTGGCGCTGACGGCGCACGGCACGCCACCGGGCCGACGCGCTCCGGTCGCCGACCCGGCCGGTCGCTGCGACGATCGTCGCGGGTGCTGGCGCGAGGCCAGGGGGTGGGGGCCCGAGACCCGAAGGAGCCGCGTGACCACGCTCGCCGCACGTCATCCGCAGCACGCCTGGGAGGTCGGCGCGCGCGCCGGCTACGCCGTCAGCGGGCTGCTGCACGCCCTGATCGGGGTGCTCGCCCTGCAGCTCGCGCTGGGCTCGTCGTCCGCCGACGCGGACCAGTCGGGCGCGCTCCAGGCCGTCGCGGGCTCGCCGTTCGGCGCCGTCGTGCTGTGGTTCGCCGTGGTGGCGTTCGTCGCGCTGGGGGCCTGGCAGGCGGCCGCCGCGCTGCGCGGCGCCGGCCAGGAGACCGCGGACCGCGTCAAGGCCGGGGCCAAGGCCGTCATGTACCTGGCGCTCGCCGGCACGTCGTACGCGTTCGCGCAGGGGTCGGGGTCGTCGAGCAGCGGCCAGACGTCGGACGCGACGGCCCAGCTGATGCAGGCGCCGGCGGGACGGGTCCTCGTGGGCGCCGTCGGCCTGGGCGTCGTCGCCGTGGGCGTCTACCACGTGGTCAAGGGCGTGCGGAAGAAGTTCCTCGACGACCTGCGCAGCCTGCCGTCCGGCCGTGCGGGCCGGGCCGCGCGCTGGTGCGGCGTGCTCGGGTACGCCGCCAAGGGCGCGGCTCTGATGGTCGTCGGCGGTCTGTTCGTGGTCGCCGCGGTGCAGCAGGACCCGCAGGAGGCCACCGGTCTGGACGGAGCGCTCACGGCGCTGCGCGACGCGCCGATGGGGACGGTGCTGCTGGTGCTGGTGGCCGGCGGTTTCGTCCTGTTCGGGGTGTACTGCTTCGTCCGGGCACGCTTCGGAAGCCTGTGACGTTTCACCCGCACTCGTCCCGCACGGTTGTTGCGTGGATGTCCCGTATGGGGCATAGTCATTCGTGTCAGCGACAACGGCAAACCCGCTGCAAGGCGGGGACGCAAAGCCACGGGGCCCACAGGGCCAGCCGAGCTACCGAACGACGAAGGAGCATGACCATGTCTGTCGACATCCCCGCCGCCCCCCTCTCGCAGGGTTCCCTCCTCACGCCTGGTGAGGTCGCGGTCCTCTTCCGGGTCGACCCGAAGACGGTCACCCGCTGGGCGCAGGCCGGCAAGCTCTCCGCGGTCCGCACGCTCGGCGGCCACCGCCGCTTCCACGAGGCCGAGGTCCGCCAGCTCCTCACCGGTGTGCCGCAGCAGCGCATCGGCCAGTGAGGTCCCGCCGCCCCCGCGCGGCGGCCAGCACGGCATCGGACGCCGGTGGTGACACTGTCACCACCGGCGTCGTGCTGTGCGCCCGCAGGTCGCCGGCCTGCGGGCAGAGCATGCCCCGTCGCCCTCGCCGGGTCGGGCGGCGGCTCCCGACGTGAAAGGATCGCCCCATGGCTCTGCGTGAGATCCGCACCGTCGGCGACCCCGTCCTGCGCACCCCGTGCGACCCGATCACCACGATCGACGACCGGGTGCGGACCCTCGTCGACGACCTCCTCGAGACCGTCGACATGGACGGCCGCGCGGGGCTGGCCGCGAACCAGATCGGCGTCGGCCTGCGGGCGTTCTCCTGGAACATCGACGACGAGATCGGCTACGTCCTCAACCCCGTCATCGTCGAGCTCTCCGAGGACGAGTACCAGGACGGCGACGAGGGCTGCCTGTCGGTCCCCGGCCTGTGGTACCCGACGCGGCGTGCCTGGTACGCGCGGGTCGTCGGCACCGACCTCGACGGCAAGGAGGTCACGGTCGAGGGCGTCGAGCTCATGGCCCGCTGCCTGCAGCACGAGGTCGACCACCTCGACGGCAAGCTCTACCTCGACCGCCTCGAGCGGTCCGTGCGCAAGAAGGCCATGCGCGCGATGCGCGAGCAGCTCTGACCGCACGGGTGCGCCCGCGCGGGTGATGCCGCGCGTGGCGTCTGGTGCAACCAGGCCGCCTGGTGCATCCTGTGCTCAGCACGCCGTGTGCGCTGTGACGTACTCCTGCACGGGTCCGAGGTCGTTGGGGAAGGCGACCCTCGAACCGCTCAAGGAGGACGACATGGCTGGTGGACTCACCCGCGGTGTACTTTTCGTGCACTCGGCGCCCCGTGCGCTCTGCCCCCACGTCGAGTGGGCGGCGGGCAACGTGCTGGACGCCCGCGTGAGCATGGACTGGACCGCGCAGCCCGCCGGTCCGGGGTTCTACCGGGCCGAGCACTCGTGGCAGGGTCCCGCGGGCACCGGCGCGCGCCTGGCGTCCGGGCTGCGCGGCTGGGCGCACCTCCGGTACGAGGTCACCGAGGAGCCGAGCGCCGGCGTCGACGGCTCGCGCTGGAGCCACACGCCCGAGCTGGGGATCTTCCACGCCCAGACGGACGTGCACGGCAACGTCGTGGTGCCCGAGGACCGCATCCGTGCGGCGCTCGAGCACGCCGGTGACGCCCAGCGGCTGCGCGCCGAGCTGGACCTCGCGCTCGGCCAGGCGTGGGACGACGAGCTCGAGCCGTTCCGGTATGCGGGTGCGGGTGCACCCGTGCGGTGGCTGCACCGCGTCGGCTGACCGTCGCGCCGCGCCACCGCAGGGACCTCGCGCCCAGGACCCGGGACCTGCGTCCCGGGTCCTGGCGCGCGTACAGGACTATCCTGCGCTGCTCCCAGGGATCCCCCAGGGAGCGCTCGTACGTTCTCCCACGTCAACGCCGCGCGACCGCGCGCCGCCGAGAGGGGAACACCCGATGCGCCCGACCACCCGCCGCCGCTCCTTCGCCCTGCTGTCCGGGATCGCCGCCGCCACCGTCCTCGCCGGCTGCGCCACCAGCGCCGCCACCGAGACGGACGCCGGCACCGACGACAGCTCGACGCAGACCGCGACCGACGAGGCAGGCACCGACGATACCGCGGACGGCACGGCCGAGGACACCGCCGACGACGACGCGGCCGCGACCGGCTCGGCGTACACGGACGGGACCTACGACGCCACCGGCAGCTACACCTCGCCCGGGGGGCCCGAGACCGTCGCGGTGAGCCTCACGCTCGCCGACGGCGTCGTCACCGCCGTCGAGGTCACGCCCGAGGCCACCAACGCCACGTCCCGGCAGTACCAGACGCAGTTCGCTTCCGGGATCGCCGACGAGGTCGTGGGCGTCGCGATCGACGACCTCGACGTCACGACCGTCTCCGGCTCCTCGCTGACCAGCGGCGGGTTCATGGACGCCGTCGCCCAGATCTCCGCCGATGCGGCCGCCTGAGGCCACGTTCGACGCGATCGGCACCCGGTGGCGGATCACGACGCCGGAGCCGCTCGCAGACCGGGTCCTGGCCCGGGTGCACGCCGTGATCGACGCGTACGACCGCACGTGGTCGCGGTTCCGTGACGACTCCGTCGTGGCCGCGATGGCCCGCGAGCCCGGCACGTACGTGCTGCCGGACCACGCGGCCGCCCTGCTCGACCACTACGACGTCCTCGCGGCGTGCACCGACGGCGCGGTGACCCCGCTCGTCGGCCGCAGCCTGGAGCGTCTCGGCTACGACGCGGCGTACACCCTGCGCCCGGTCGGCGACCCGGTGCCCGCCGCGGCGCCGGCCGCCGTGAGCCGTGACGGGCACGTGCTGCACGTGCACGAGCCCGTGCTGCTCGACGTCGGCGCCGCCGGCAAGGGGCAGCTCGTCGACCTCGTCGGCGACGAGCTGCTCGCCTGCGGCATCGGGACGCACACGGTCGACGCCGGTGGCGACGTCCTGCACCGCGGGCCGACGCCCCTGCGGGTGGCCCTGCAGCAGCCGGGGCATCCGACGCGTGCGATCGGCGTCGTCGAGGTGCGTGACGGCGCCGTCTGCGGGTCCGCCGTCGACCGGCGCACCTGGGGCGACGGCCTGCACCACGTGCTCGACGCGCGCACCGGGGCACCGGTCCGCGACGTCGTGGCCACGTGGGCGCTCGCCCCCACCGCGATGGTCGCCGACGGCCTCGCCACGGCGCTGTTCCTCACCGACCCCGACCGTCTCCAGGCGCGCTACGCGCACACCTACGTCCAGCTGCACGCCGACGGCCACGCGCGCTACGCGCTGGCCCTGCCCGGGGAGCTCTGCGCATGAGCCACGTCGACGGCCTTCTCGGCCGCCTGAGCATGTACCGCCTCGTCACCCTCGCCCTGGCGGCGACCGTCCTGGCCGCGCTCGTCGGTGCCCTCACCGGCGCCGTCGGGGTCGACCCGTGGGGCATCCTCGCCAGCACGGCCGTCGCGGTCGGGGCCACGGCCGCCGTCTCCGCCGCCGGAGGGCGCCTCGTGCGCCGCCCCGCGCACCTGGAGTCGTCCGTCATCACCGGCCTGATCCTCGTGCTGCTCTTCCAGCCGTCGCTGGAGCCGTCGGCGCTCGCGACCGTCGCGGGGGCGGGCGCGGTCGCCGGGGCGTCCAAGTACCTCGTGGCGGTGCGCGGGCGTCACGTGGTGAACCCGGCGGCGTTCGGCGCGCTCGTCGCAGGCGTCGTCGGGTGGCCGCTGCTGGGCACCTTCGGTGCGTTCTGGTGGGTCGCCACGCCCTTCCTGCTGCCCGTCGTGGCGGTCGTCGGGCTCGCCGTGGTGCAGCGCACGCGGCACGTGGCCCCCGTCGTGGCGTACCTGGTCACCGGGGTGGTGGTCGTGCTGCAGCAGCAGGTCGCGCTGGGTACGGCGCCCGGCGACGCGCTGTGGTCCGCGCTCGCGCAGTACCCGCTGGTGTTCGCCGCGACGATCATGCTCACCGAGCCGCTGACCCTCGCGCCGCGCCGCGGCCAGCAGATCGGCCTCGCGGTGCTCGCGGCGCTCCTGGCGTTCGTGCCGTTCCACCTCGGCCCCGTGTCGAACACGCCCGAGCTGGGGCTGGTCGTCGCGAACGTCGTCGCCTTCGTGCTCGGCCAGCGCGGCGGCGTCCGGCTGCAGGTCGCCGCGCACACCGCCGTGGGCGGCGGGGCGCACGAGGTCCTGCTGCGCCCCGCGCACCCCGTGCGCTGGCGGCCCGGCCAGTGGGTCGAGCTGCACGTCCCGCACCGCGCGGACGGCCGCGGCGAGCGGCGCACCTTCTCGATCGTGGGTGCCCCGGCCGACGGCCCCGCGGCCGACGCCCTCGCAGTCGCCTTCACCGTCCCGGCGGAGCCGAGCTCGTTCAAGCAGACCCTCGCCGCGCTGCCCGTGGGCTCCACGGTCCACGCCACCGGTGTCGGCGGCGACCTGCTGCTGCCGCGGAGCACGGCCACGCCGCTGCTCCTGGTGGCCGGGGGCATCGGGGTCACGCCGTTCGTGCCGATGCTCGAGGCCGGCACGCACCCGGACACGGTCCTCGTCCTCGTGCTGCGCACCCACGACGCCCCGCCGTACCTCGAGCGGCTCGCCGCGACGGGCGTGCGGACGCTCGTGGTCGGGCCGAGCGCCGGGGGACCGCACGACCCGGACGGCGCCGGCTGGGAGCTGCCCGACGGGTGGCACCGCATCGGCGTGCGGCTGACGGCCGAGGACCTCGCCGACGCGGTGCCCGACGCCGACCAGCGGCGCGCCTACGCCTCGGGGTCGCCCGCCATGCTGGCCGGCACCGTGCCCGTGCTGCGGGCCGTCGGTGTCCGCCGTGTGCGCCGCGACGTGTTCAGCGGCTACACCGGCGGACGCCGACGCCCGGTCACGCGGGGCCGTGCGGACGCGCAGGGTCAGACGGAGGTGACGACCAGCGCGACGTTGTGACCGCCGAAGCCGAACGAGTTGTTCACGGCGGCGACCTGCCCGGCAGGCAGGGCGCGCGGGGTGTCCCGCACCAGGTCGAGGACGAGCTCGGGGTCGGGGTTGGCGACGTTGATCGTCGGCGGCGCCAGCCGGTCGTGCAGTGCCAGCACCGTGAAGATCGTCTCCAGGGCGCCGGCGCCGCCGAGCAGGTGGCCCGTCATCGACTTCGTCGCCGAGAGCACCGCGTGGTCGGCCTCGTCCCCGAGGGCCTCGCGGATCGACCGGGCCTCGATGAGGTCCCCGACGACCGTCGACGTGGCGTGCGCGTTGACGTGCACGACGTCGCGCGCCGCCACGCCCGCGTCGGCGAGCGCGGAGCGCATCGCCCGGACCTGGCCGCCGCCCGACGGGTCGGGGGAGGTGATGTGGTAGCCGTCGGCGGACAGGCCGACACCCGCGAGCCGCGCGTACACCCGGGCCCCGCGGGCCGCGGCGTGCGCGGCCGACTCCAGCACCACGACACCCGCACCCTCGCCGATGACGAAGCCGTCGCGGTCGACGTCGTAGGGGCGCGAGGCGCCCGCGGGGTCGTCGTTGCGGGTCGAGAGCGTGCGGGACGCGGCGAACGCGGCGATGGGCATCGGGTGGATGACCGCCTCCGTGCCGCCCGCGACGACGATGTCTGCCCGGCCGGCGCGGATCATGTCCGCCGCGTAGCCGATGGCCTCCGCGCCCGTGGCGCACGCGGACACCACGGCGTGGGCGCCGGCGCGCGCGCCGAGCTCGAGGGAGACGTACGCCGTCGCCGAGTTCGGCATGAGCATCGGCACCGTCATGGGCAGGACGCGGCGCCCGCCCTTCTCGCGCAGCGTGTCCCACCCGTCGAGGGTGGTCCAGATGCCGCCGATGCCGGACGAGACGACGGAGCCCAGCCGGTCCCCGTCGACCTCGGGCGCCCCGGCGTCGGCCCAGGCCTCGCGCGCCGCGATGATCGCGTACTGCGACGACGGGTCCATGCGCTTGATCTCGGGCCGCGGGAGCACCTCCGACGGCGGCACGCGCAGCTGCGCGGCGAAGTTCACGCCGATCTCGTAGGTGGTCGCCCAGTCGTTGTCCATGGGGCGGGCACCGGACTCGCCGGCGAGCGCGGCGCGCCAGGTGCTGGGCACGTCACCACCCAGGGGGGTGGTGGCGCCCAGGCCGGTGACGACGACCTCGGGGACGGTGCTCATGGGTGCTCCTCGCGGGTACGGACGACGGAAGGCTCGGGCGGTGCGCGCAGCGGGGCGGCGCGCACCGCCCGGTGGGGCCACCGGGGTGGCCCGGGGGCCTCAGGACTGGGCGCCCGTGATGTACGTGACGGCGTCGCCGACGGTGGCGAGGTTCTTGACCTCGTCGTCGGGGATGCGCACGTCGAACTTCTCCTCGGCCAGCGTGACGATCGTCATCATCGACAGCGAGTCGATGTCGAGGTCGTCCGTGAAGGACTTCTCCGGCAGGACGGAGTCGGTCGGCAGACCGGTCTCCTCGCTGACGATCTCGGCCAGGCCGGCGAGGATCTCCTGCTCGGTGTACGCCATCGGTGACTCCATTTCGTGTGGGTGGTGGGACGAACGTGTCGAACGGTACCGGCCGTGCGGGCAGCTCCCGCGGCGGTCCGTCCGCACCGGCTCAGGGCAGGACGACGACCTGGGCGGCGTAGACGAGGCCCGCGCCGAACCCGATCTGCAGGGCGATCGCGCCCGAGGACACCTGGCCCTCGCGCAGCAGCCGCTCGGTGGCCAGGGGGATCGAGGCGGCGGACGTGTTGCCGGTGTCGGCGATGTCCCGGCCGACGACCACGCGCTCGGGCAGCTTCAGCTGCTTGATCATCTGGTCGATGATGCGCATGTTCGCCTGGTGGGGGATGAACGCGTCGATGTCGTCGGGCGTGACGCCCGCGGCGTCCATCGCCTTCTGCGCGACCGGCGCCATCTGCCAGACGGCCCACTTGAAGACCGACTGGCCCTCCTGGCGCAGCGTCGGCCAGCCCGCACCCTCGTCGCGGGTCGCGAGCCAGGAGTGCGTCTGACGGATCGCCTGCGCCTGCGCGCCGTCCGAGCCCCAGACGGTCGGGCCGATGCCGGGGGTGTCGGACGGGCCGACGACGACGGCGCCCGCGCCGTCGCCGAGCAGGAACGAGATCGACCGGTCCGTCGGGTCGACGAAGTCGCTCATCTTCTCGGCGCCGATGACCAGCACGTGGCGGGCCGATCCGGCCCGCACCAGCGCGTCGGCCTGGCCGATGCCGTAGCAGTAGCCGGCGCAGGCGGCCGAGATGTCGAACGCCGCGGCCGGCGTCGCACCGATCCGGTCGGCGATGATCGCGGCGGCGGACGGCGTCTGGTGGAAGTACGTGACGGTCGAGACGATGACGGCGTCGATGTCCGCACCCGTCAGGCCCGCGTTCTCCAGGGCCGCGCGGGCCGCGCCCTCGGCGAGGTCGAGCACGTCGGTGCCCGCACCCGCGCGGCGGCGGGTGACGATGCCGGTGCGCTGCCGGATCCACTCGTCGGACGAGTCGATCGGGCCGACCAGGTCGTCGTTGGGCACGACGTTCTCGCCGCGCACGCCCCCGAGTCCGAGGATGCGGGTGTGGGCGGGGCCGGTGGCCTGCGTGAGGGTCGGACGGGTCACGACGGGTTCTCCTGTGCGGTGAGGTCCTGGGACGCAGCGGGGCCCGCGTGGCGTCGCACGAGGTCACGGGCGGCGTCCAGGTCGGCAGGCGTCTTCAGGGCGACGGTCTCGACCCCGGGCAGGGTACGCCGGGCCAGGCCCGTGAGGACACCGCCCGGGGCCACCTCGAGGAGGGCGGTGACGCCGAGGTCGGCGAGGGTGGTCTGGCACAGGTCCCAGCGCACCGGGCGCGCGACCTGGGCCACGAGACGGGCGAGGGCGTCCTCGCCGGACGCCACGGCCGCGCCGTCGGCGTTGCCCAGCAGCGTGAGCGTCGGGGCGCCCGGCGTGACGCGCCCCGCGGCGGCCGCGAGCTCGTCGACCGCGGGGGCCATGTGCCGGGTGTGGAACGCCCCGGCGACCTGGAGGGGGATGATGCGGGCCCGGGCCGGCGGGTCGGCGGCGAGCGCGGCCAGGGCGGGCAGCTCGCCGGCGGCGACGACCTGGCCGCTGCTGTTGACGTTCGCGGGGACGAGGTCGAGGGCTGCCAGCCGGGCGAGGACCTCGTCGGGGTCGCCGCCCAGGACCGCGCTCATGCCCGTCGGCGTGACGGCGGCGGCCCGGGCCATCGCCGACCCGCGCACCGCGACCAGCGTGAGGGCCTCGTCGTCGGTGAGCACGCCCGCGACCGCCGCGGCACCGAGCTCGCCGACCGAGTGGCCCGCGACGACGTCGACGGCGCCGGCGGTCAGCTGCGCGAACGGGGTGCCGGCCGGGGCGTCGAGCACCACGCGCAGGCTGGCCAGCGCGCTGGCCACGAGCAGGGGCTGGGCGACCGCCGTGTCGCGGATCGTCTCCGCCGACGACGTGGTGCCGTGGCCGACGAGGTCGAGGCCGACGACGTCACCCGCGTGGGCGAGGTCCGCGGCGAACCCCGGCAGCTCGAGCCACGGGGTGAGCATGCCGGGGGACTGGGCCCCCTGGCCGGGGCAGGCGACGACGAGCACCCGACCACTGTGCCGGTCCCGCCCGGCCTCACCCGGTCACGGCACGTACGAACCTTGCGACCGCGTCTTGTCGTACCCCGACAAAGCGCGCGGGCCGCCGCGCCTGCGGTCAGGCCGTGCCGGTGCCGTCGAGGCGCCCGACGGCCAGCGCCGTCTGCAGCACGTACGACTCCCGCGCGTCCAGGGGGTCCCAGCCGGTGACGTCGCTGACGCGGCGCAGCCGGTACCGCACGGTGTTGGGGTGCACGTACAACGTGCGGGCCGCCGCCTCCAGCGACCGCCCCGCGCCCAGGTACGCCGAGAGCGTCTCGAGCAGGGAGCCCTGGCTCGCCGCGAGCGGGGCGAAGGCGCGCTCGACGAGGGCGCGGCGCGCGTCGGCGTCGCCGACGAGGACACGCTCGGGCAGCAGGTCGTCGGCGAAGACGGGGCGCGGGGCGCCGTCCCACGCCGCAGCCGCCGCCAGCCCGTGCAGCGCCGCGCGCACCGACCGCGTCGACTCCACCAGCCCGTCCGCCGTGGGGCCGATCACCACGGGACCCGGCCCGAACCGGGGGAGAAGCGTCAGTGCGGCAGCGCGCAGGTCGCCCCGCCCGCCGAGGAACACCAGCAGCCGGTCGCCGAGGGTCCCGACGAGCGCGTCGTCCGCCGCGTGGCGGGTCTCGCGGCGCAGGTCCGCGGTGCGCACCTCGTCCATGTGGGCGCCGGCGGTGCCGACGACCACGAGGGTCGGGCCCTGACCCGTCCACCCGAGCGCGGCCACGCGCGAGCGCACCGCGTCGCCGCCGTCCCCGCGCACGAGCGCGTCGACGACGAGCGCCTCCAGGCGGGCGTCCGACGCACCCCGGACCTCCGCGGCGCGGGCGTAGACCTCCGCCGCGGAGAACGCGACCTCGCGGGAGTACCGGAGCACCGCCTCGCGCAGCTCGCGCTCCTCGCCCGGGGCCGCGAGGCGGTCGCTGTGCGTCTCGACGACGTCGACGACGACGCGCACGAGCTGCAGCGTGTGCTGCAGCGAGATCGATCGGGTCAGCTCCGGCGGCGCGGCGGCGAAGATCTCGCCGACACCGTGCGGCGGCTTCGTCGGGTCCGCGTACCAGGTGACGAACGCGGTGATGCCCGCCTGCGCGACCAGTCCCACCCACGACCGGTCCTCCGCGGGCAGGGCCCGGTACCAGTCGAGGTCTGCGTCGAGCCGGCGCATCGCCGCCGCGGCGAGCAGCCCCGCCCCGTCCCGCACGCGGCGCTGGGTCTCGGTGACCGGCTCGCGCGCCGGTGCGCCGGCCCGTGGGCGGGCGGGCTCGCGGCGGGGGTCCGCGTCGCCCGGCGTGCCGGCGTCGGTGGTCTGCGCGGCGGTCTTCGCGGGGGCCTGCGCGGGGGCGGTGCGCCCCGCCCGGGAGGTCGACATGCGGCCGAGCATAGGCGGCGGTTGTGGGATGCCGACAAAGGGTCCACGCCTCGTGCGGCTCGCATGCCGGTCGTGGCGCGCCCGCCCCGGGTGCGTCGGGGAGAGAGCCGATAGGGTCGCGACATGGCTCTCCTGCCCCGACTGCGCCAGCTGATGCGACGACCGTCCTCGGCCTCCCGGGTCGGTGCGCGCCGTCCGACGAAGGCCTCGCGCCGGGGGGACACCCTCCACGAGGACGCGCTGCGCTCGATGCTGAGCGACGACCCGAACAACGAGCGCGCGTTCCAGGCCCTCGCCGAGATCGTGCGCCGCCGGGCCACCGAGCAGGTCCACGAGGAGGACCCGCTGACCGCGCCGAACGTCGAGCACGAGCGCGAGCGCGCCGCGGAGCTCGCGGTGTGGGCCCTCGGCGAGGAGCTCGCCGGCAACCCGCGCGCCTGGTACCCGCTCATCGAGCTCGCCCGGCTGTCCGTCGACGACGACCACGACGGCACCATCCGCCGGCTGACGACCGCGTCCGAGCGCGACTCCTCCGGCACCGCGCTGGCCCAGGCCCTGGCGCTCCTGTGCGAGGCGGGCCAGCCCGTCGAGGCCCTCAACCTCGGTGTCGGTCACTGGCGGCCCCGCGAGCACGACCCCGCGGTGGCCCGCCAGCTCGTGCGTGCCGCCGTGCAGGCCGGCCGCCCGCTGGAGGCCAAGCAGCACCTCGCGTCCCTCGACCTGTACCCGGACCAGGGGGCGGTCGCGGGCCTGCGTGCCGAGCTGACCCGAGAGGTCGCCCGCGCGGAGCAGTCGATCACGGGCACCTGACCGCGCAGCGGACGAACGACGAGGGCGCCCCGGCCGACCGGCCGGGGCGCCCTCGTCGTCAGGAGGTGCCGCGCGTCAGGCGTCGCCGCCCGTGTTGCCCGACGTGCCCGCCGTGACGTCGTGCAGGCGGTACCGCTCGATGGCCTGCGCGGGCAGGGACGGGTCCACCGCGCCCTCGAGCGCGAGCTGCTGCAGCACGCGCACCGCGGTCGACGGGCCGTCGATCTTGAAGTGCCGGCGTGCGGCGGCGCGCGTGTCGGAGAAGCCGAAGCCGTCCGCACCGAGCGTCGCGTAGCGCCCCGGGACCCACGCGCGGACCTGGTCGGCCACGAGGTGGTCGTAGTCCGTCGTCGCGACGAACGGGCCCTGCGCCCCCTGCAGCTTCTGCGTCAGGAAGGGCGTGCGGGGCGCCTCGCCCGGCTGCAGGAACGCGTGCTGCTCGGCAGCCAGCGCGTCGCGCCGCAGCTCGTTCCAGCTGGTGACCGACCACACGGCGGCGCGCACGCCCCAGTCGTCGGCGAGCAGCTGCCGGGCCTCGAGCGCCCACGGCACCGCGACGCCGGAGGCGAGGATCTGGGCCTGCGGGCCCTCGCCCTCGACCGGCGCCACCTGGTGGATGCCGCGCAGGATCCCCTCGACGTCGACGTCCTCCGGCTCGGCCGGCTGGACCATCGGCTCGTTGTAGACCGTCAGGTAGTAGATGACGTCCTGGTCGCGACCGTCGGAGCCGTCGCCGTACATGCGGGCGATGCCGTCGCGCACGATGTGCCGGATCTCGTACCCGTACGCCGGGTCGTAGTGCACGACGTGCGGCATGGTTCCCGCCAGCAGCGGGGAGTGGCCGTCGGCGTGCTGCAGGCCCTCGCCCGTCAGCGTGGTGCGCCCGGCCGTGGCCCCGATGAGGAACCCGCGCGCCATCTGGTCCCCGGCGGCCCAGAACTGGTCGCCGGTGCGCTGGAACCCGAACATCGAGTAGTAGAAGTAGAACGGGATCAGCGGCTCGCCGTGCGTGGCGTACGCCGTGCCGACGGCCTGGAACGCCGCGGCCGACCCGGCCTCGTTGATGCCGGTGTGCATGATCTGCCCGGAGGTGGACTCCTTGTAGGACAGCATCAGCTCGCGGTCGACCGCCATGTAGTTCTGGCCGTTGGTGTTGAAGATCTTCGCGCTCGGGAAGATCGAGTCCAGGCCGAACGTGCGCGCCTCGTCGGGGATGATCGGCACCAGGCGGTGGCCGAACTCCTTGTCCTTGAGCAGGTCCTTGAACAGGCGCACGAGCGCCATCGTCGTGGCGACCTCCTGCGTGCCCGAGCCCTTGGCCAGGCTCTCGTAGGACTTGTCGCCCGGGAGCGTGAGCTTGGTGTGCTCGGTGCGCCGCTCGGGGACGAAGCCGCCGAGGGCCCGGCGCCGGTCGAGCATGTAGCGGATCGCCTCGTCGTCCGGCCCCGGGTGGTAGTACGGGGGCAGGTACGGGTTCTCCTCGAGCTGGGCGTCCGAGATCGGGATGTGCAGCGAGTCCCGCAGCGCCTTGAGCTCGTCGACCTTGAGCTTCTTCATCTGGTGCGTGGCGTTGCGCCCGGCGAAGCCCGAGCCCAGGCCGTAGCCCTTGATGGTGTGGGCGAGGATGACGGTCGGCTGACCGGTGTGCTCGCGCGCCGCCTTGTAGGCCGCGTAGAGCTTGCGGTAGTCGTGCCCGCCGCGCTTGAGGGCCCAGATCTCGTCGTCCGTCATCTTCTCGACGAGCTGCTTGGTCCGCGGGTCGCGGCCGAAGAAGTGCTCGCGGATGAACGCGCCGTTCTCGGCCCGGAACGTCTGGAAGTCGCCGTCCGGGGTGGTGTTCATCAGGTGCACCAGGGCGCGGTCCTTGTCGGCGTTGAGCAGGACGTCCCACTCGCGGCCCCAGATGACCTTGATGACGTTCCAGCCCGCGCCGCGGAACTGCGCCTCGAGCTCCTGGATGATCTTGCCGTTGCCGCGCACGGGGCCGTCGAGGCGCTGCAGGTTGCAGTTCACCACGAACGTCAGGTTGTCCAGGCCCTGCTGCGCCGCGTGCTGGAGCATGCCGCGCGACTCGGGCTCGTCCATCTCGCCGTCGCCCAGGTACGCCCACACGTCCTGCTGGCTGGTGTCCTTGATGCCCCGCTCGTGCAGGTACTTGTTGGTCCACGCCTGGTAGATCGCACCGGCCGGGCCCAGGCCCATCGACACCGTGGGGAACTCCCACAGCTCGGGCGCCAGGCGCGGGTGCGGGTACGACGGCAGGCCGCCGCCGGCGTGCGAGCGCTCCTGGCGGAACCCGTCGAGCTGGTGCTCGCTCAGGCGCCCCTCGAGGAAGCCGCGGGCGTACACGCCCGGGGAGGCGTGGCCCTGGAAGTAGACCTGGTCGCCGCCGCCCGGGTGGTCCTTGCCGCGGAAGAAGTGGTTGAGGCCGACCTCGGTGAGCGTCGCCACCGACGCGTAGGACGAGATGTGCCCGCCGACCGCCACGCCGGGACGCTGCGCACGCGTCACCATCACGGCCGCGTTCCAGCGGATCCAGGAGCGGTACCGGCGCTCCATGACCTCGTCACCGGGGAAGTACGGCTCGTTGTGCACCGCGATCGTGTTCACGTACGGCGTGTTCAGGGAGGCCGGGATCGCCACGTTCCGCTGCCGCGCGTGGCGCAGCATGCTCATCAGGACGTACCGCGCCCGCGGGCCGCCCTTCTCGTCGATCAGGCCGTCGAGCGAGTCGACCCACTCCCCGGTCTCCTCCGGGTCGATGTCGGGGACCTGGCTGAGCAGGCCGCCGATCAGCGGGCCCGTCTCGTCGATGGAAGCCACCGGTGCTCCTTCGCGTCTCGTGCGCGCCCGGCGGTCCCGCCACGGCGCGCCTTCTCGTCCCGGCCCGGCCTCCGGCGCGGTGGCGCCTGGGGCCGCGGGTGCGGGTGATCGATCCATTCTCGGTCCTCCCCGCCCGGAAAGTCACACCGACGGGCCCCCGCGGGGCCGTGACGTCCGTGACACGCGCGGGACGTCCACGACGGGGCTTCCCGGGGCCGGGGACCTCCCGGTGGGCTAACGTGTGCCCACATCAGAGGTCCCGCGCAGGCGTGGGCCACCGGGGGAAAGAAGGGAACGGGCCGGACGTGTCTTCCACTGCGGACGATGCCGCGACGCACGCGGCCGCTCGTCTGGGCTTCGAGTCCGGGCAGGTCATCCAGGAGCTGGGCTACGACGACGACGTGGACGAGGCCCTGCGTGCAGGGCTCGAGGCCACCACCGGCTCCGCGCTCGTCGACGAGGACTACGACGACGTCACCGACGGCGCCGTGATCTGGTTCCGCGACGACGACGGCGACCTCACCGACGCGCTCGTCGACGCGATGACCGTGCTCGAGGACAACGGGCCGATCTGGGTGTTCGTGCCCAAGGCCGGACGCCGGGGCCACGTGCCCCACAGCGACATCGAGGAGGCCGCGACCACGTCCGGCCTGCACGCGATGACGACGTTCTCCGTCGGTCCCGACTGGTCCGCGACGCGGCTGGCTACGCGGGGTCGCGGCAAGTGACGGGCGCGGCGCCCGGGGCCCTGCTCGTCGGTGAGCCGGCCCCGGACGTCACCCTGCCCGACACCCACGGCACACCCGTCTCGCTCGCGCAGCTGCGCGGCGGCCCGGTCGCGGTGGTGTTCTTCCCGTTCGCGTTCTCCGGCATCTGCTCCGGCGAGCTGTGCGAGCTGCGCGACAACCTGGCGATGTTCGACGCCGCCGGCGTCCGCCTCCTCGGTGTCTCGTGCGACCCCATGTTCGCGCTGCGGGCCTGGTCGCAGCAGGAGGGCCACGGCTTCGACCTGCTGTCCGACTTCTGGCCGCACGGTGCGGCCGCCCGCGCGTTCGGCGTCTTCGACGAGGACCACGGCCTGGCCCTGCGCGGCTCGTTCCTCCTCGACGCCGACGGCGTGGTCCGCTGGTCGGTGGTCAACCCCCGCGGCGAGGCCCGCCCCCTCGCCGCCTACCGCGAGGCCCTCGCGGCCCTGTGACGGCACGCCCCGCGACCGTGCCGACGGTCGGGGGCGTCTCGTCCCGGTGTTCTGGTGGGCCCGGCCGGTCTCGAACCGGCGACCTCCGCGGTGTAAGCGCGGCGCTCTGACCAACTGAGCTACAGGCCCGAAGAGCGTCGGACAGCCTACCGGCGCCGTAGGCTGCGCGGGTGCGCGCAACCCTCCTCCACGGTCCCGGTGACGTCCGCGTCGAGCAGGTGCCCGACCCGCAGGTGCGCCGGGCGCACGACGCCGTGGTGCGCGTCGTCGCGACCTGCGTGTGCGGGTCGGACCTGTGGCCCTACCGCGGGGCACGGCCGGTGGACGAGCCGCGGCGCATCGGGCACGAGCTCGTGGGCGTGGTCGAGGAGGTCGGCGCCGACGTGCGGACGGTGCGGCCCGGTGACTTCGTCGTGGCGCCGTTCTCGCTGTGCGACGGCACGTGCGTGCACTGCCGCAACGGCGTGCACACGTCGTGCGAGCGGGTCGCGTGGTGGGGGTCGCCCGACCAGGACGGCGAGCCCGTCGACGCCGCGCAGGGCGAGTACGTGCGCGTGCCGATGGCCGACGGGACGCTCGTCGTGACCCCGGAGCACCCCGACGAGGCGCTGCTGCCGCACGTGCTGACGCTGACGGACGTGATGGGCACCGGGCACCACGCGGCGCGGTCGGCCGGCGTGGGGCCGGGCTCGACGGTGGCCGTGGTGGGCGACGGTGCCGTGGGGCTGTGCGCGGTGATCGCGGCACGCCGGCTCGGCGCCGAGCGGGTCGTGGCCATGTCGCGGCACGCGGCCCGGCAGGAGCTCGCGCGCGGGTTCGGGGCCACCGACGTCGTCGCCGAGCGCGGTGACGAGGGGGCGGCCCACGTGCGCGACCTGCTCGACGGCATCGGCCCGGACGCGGTGCTCGAGTGCGTCGGGACCAAGGAGTCGATGGCGCAGGCCCTGGCCACCGTGCGGCCGGGCGGGCGGATCGGCTTCGTCGGGGTGCCCGCGGGCGGGCCCGAGCTGCCGGTGCGGCAGCTCTTCGACACGAACGTCACCGTCGGGGGCGGCATCGCGCCCGTGCGCGGCTACATCCCCGAGCTCATGGCCGACGTCTGGTCCGGCGCGATCCGACCCGGGCTGGTGTTCGACGGCACCTTCGCGCTCGACGACATCGCCGACGCCTACGCCGCGATGGACGCCCGGACCGTCACCAAGGCCCTCGTGCGGCCGTGACGCATGGGCGGGGCGAGGTCGGCGACCTCGCGGCCAGCCGGTAGGTTGCCGCGTGTGAGCCCCACCGCCACCGTCCGCGACGTCGTCGCCGCCCTCGACCGGCGGTACCCGCCCGGGACGGCCGAGCCCTGGGACCGGGTCGGCCTCGCGGTCGGGGACCCCGACGCCCCCGTGCGCCGGGTGCTGCTCGCCGTCGACCCCGTCGCCGCCGTCGTCGACGAGGCGCTCGGCTGGGGCGCCGACCTGCTGCTCACGCACCACCCGCTGCTGCTGCGCGGCGTCCACTCGGTGGCGGCGACCACCGCCAAGGGGGCGCTCGTGCACCGCCTGGTGCGGGGCGGGTGCGCGCTGCACACCGCGCACACCAACGCCGACGCCGCGGTCGACGGCGTCGCGCACGCCCTTGCCGACACCATCGGCGTGCGGGGCACCGTCCCGCTCGTGCCCGCGGTCGTGCCGTCGCTCGACAAGCACGTGGTCCTCGTGCCGACGGAGCACGCCGAGGCGCTCGTCGACGCGCTGTCCGCGGCGGGCGCCGGTGCGCTGGGCGCGTACGCCCGGTGCGCGTGGACCACCGTGGGGGAGGGCACGTTCCTCCCGCTCGACGGCGCCGCGCCCGCGGTCGGGCGGGTCGGCGAGGTCGCCCGGGTGCGCGAGACCCGCATCGAGATGGTCGCCCCGCGCAGGTCGCGGGCGCAGGTCGTGGCCGCCGTGCGGGCCGCCCACCCGTACGAGGAGCCGGCCTTCGACGTCCTGGAGCTGGCGTCCCTGCCGGGGCAGACGGGGCTCGGCCGCGTCGGCACGCTGGACCGGCCCCTGCCGCTGGCGGAGTTCGCCGCCGCCGTGGCCCGCGCGCTGCCCGCCACCGTGCAGGGCGTGCGCTACGCGGGCGACCCCGCGATGCCCGTGCACCGGGTCGCCGTGCTCGGTGGTTCCGGCGACTCGCTCTTCGACGCGGTCCGCGCGGCCGACGTCGACGCCTACGTGACCGCGGACCTGCGCCACCACCCCGCGTCCGAGCAGCAGGAGCAGGCGCTGTTCGAGGCCAAGGGCGGCGCGCCGCGCCCCGCGCTCGTCGACCTCGCGCACTCCGCGTCGGAGTGGCCCTGGCTCGCCCGGGCCGCCGACGCGCTGCGCGCCGACCTGGCCGCTGCGGGCACTACGGTGGAGACCCGCGTGAGCACGCTGCGCACCGACCCCTGGACGGGCCGTGTGCCGCAGCCCGCCCGCACCCAGCCGGAAGGAACCCCGTGACGAGCGCCCCCGTCGCCGACCAGCGTCGCCTGCTCGAGGTCCAGGACCTCGACACCCGCCTCGACCAGCTCGCCCACCGCCGTCGCACGCTGCCCGCGCTCGCGCGGCTGACCGAGCTCGACGCGCAGGTCGGCGACCTGTACACCGCCCTCGTGACGTCGCGGACCGCGGCCTCGGACCTGCGGCGCGAGCTCACCAAGGCCGAGGCCGACGTCGCGCAGGTGCGCACCCGTGCCGCGCGCGACCAGCAGCGGCTCGAGCAGGGCCAGGTCTCCGCGAAGGACGCGCAGGCGCTGACCAGCGAGCTCGAGAGCCTGGCGCGCCGCCAGTCCGACCTCGAGGACGTCGAGCTCGAGGTGATGGAGCGGCTCGAGGCCCACGAGTCGACGCTCGCCGAGCTGGAGACGGCCCACGCGGCGCTCGCGTCGGACCGTGCCGCCGTCGTCGCCGAGCGCGACGCCGGCTGGGCCGAGGTCGACGCCGAGGCCGACCGGGTCCGGGCCGCGCGCGAGAAGACCGTCGCCGGCCTCGACGAGCGGCTGGTCGCACTCTACGAGCGCCTGCGCGGGCAGCTCGGCGGCCGGGGCGCCGCACCGCTGCGCGGCAACCGGTGCGACGGCTGCCGCCTCGAGCTCAACCCGCTGGACCTCGAGGCCATCCGTGCGCGTCCCGAGGACGCGGTCGTGCGCTGCGAGGAGTGCGGGCGCATCCTCGTGCGGCTGCCCGCGAACGCATGAGCCCGGTGGAGGAGCCGCCCGGGACGCCCGGGCGCCCGGCACAACCTGTCGTGCCCGCCGGGACGACGGGTCGCCGACGCACCGCCGGGCCGTCGGGGGCGGGCGTGCGGTTCGACGACGAGCAGCCCGTCACGGTCGTGCTCGTCCGCCACGGGCAGACCGCGATGACGGTCTCCCGCGGCTACTCCGGCTCCTCCGAGCCGGGCCCGCCGCTGGACGCGACCGGCCGCGCGCAGGCGGCGTCCGCGGCGGAGCTCGTCGACCGCGTCGGCCGCGACCTGTGGGGCGACGTGCCCTACCCGGGCGAGGTCGTCGCGTCGCCCATGGTCCGCACGCAGGAGACCGCGGGCGTCGTCGCCGCGCGGCTCGGCCTGCCCGTGCGCACCGACGCCGCGTTCCGCGAGGCCGACTTCGGGGCCTGGCAGGGGCTGACCTCCGACGAGATCGAGCAGCGCTGGCCCGGCACCCTCGAGCCCTGGCACGTCGACGGGCACGTGCGCCCGCCCGGCGGGGAGTCCGTCGCCGACGTGGGGGAGCGGCTGCGTGTCGCCCTCGACGGGCTGCGCGGCGGCGGCGAGCGGACCGTCGTCGTGGTCTCGCACGCGGTCGCGATCCGTGCCGCCCTGGGCGTGACGCTCGGGTCCGCCCCCGGCACGTGGAGCCAGCTGCGCGTCGCCCCGGCGTCGGTGAGCATCGTGCGCCTGTACACCGACCGGCGCGACGAGGTCGCCGTGGCCGGCGCGCCCAGCGAGGGCTGGGGCCCCGCAGCCCGCTGAGCGGCCGGGCCGTTCCACGACGTCAGACCACGACGAGGCGGCCGGGTCAGTCCACGACGAGCGAGAGCGTGCGCGCCCCGCGTCGCGGCGGGTCCGCCAGCTCGACCGCCGTCAGCACCGTGCCGACGAGCGCGCTCGCGGCGTGCGCCAGCTCGTCCGCGTCCCGCGGGGCGTTCCCGCGACGGGTCACCAGGTGCCGGGTCAGCACGCCGCGCGTGTGCTTGGCGTGGTGCGAGACGACCGAGCGGCGCCCGTCGACCTCGCGCAGCACGCGCACGTCCACCCAGGTCGCACCCGCGGGCGGCGTCCACGCGGCCCGGTACGCGGCGGAGCGGCAGTCGACCACCAGGTCCTCGCCCTCCTCGGCCAGCGCGTCGGCCAGCGGGCCGCGCCACGCGGCGGACAGCGGCCCGACGCCCGGCAGGTCGGTCCCCATCGACAGCCGGTAGGCCGGCACCACGTCGTCGACGGTCAGGACGCCCCACAGCGCGCTGACGACGCGGACGGAGCGCACCGCACGCGCCCGGGCCGCGGGCGTGAGCCCGTCCAGGCCCGCCGCGCCGTACAGCACACCCGTGTACACCCGGGACGCCCGCGCCGCCGGGGCGTCCCGCAGCCCGGTGTTCCGCGTGACTTCGGCGGCCAGGCCCGGTGAGACGCCCAGCACCGCGCACGCGTCGTCCCGCGCGCTGACCGCCACGAGCGCATCGAGCACCTTCTCCCGCCACGGCGTGAGCCCCGGGTGCGCGAGCGCGGCGAGGTCGACCGGCGGGGCGCCGACGGGCGCGGGCGTCTTGCCCTCCGAGGGCGGCAGCAGCACGAGCACCGCTGCACTGTACGGTGCGGTCCTGCCCGCCCGACGACCCCCAGGAGTGCCGTGGCTCACGTGAAGGTGTACGGCCGGCGCTCCGCCTGGGGCCACCGTCGCGCCGAGGTCTCCGACGCCCTGCACGCTGCCCTCGTCGGTGCGTGGGGCATCCCGCCCGCCAAGCGCTTCCACCGGTTCCTGCTGCTCGACGACGAGGACCTCGTCGCCCCCCGCGGGCACGACTACCTCGTCGTCGAGGTCGTCGCGTTCGCCGGACGCAGCCCCGCCGCGGTCCGGACCCTGCTCACGGCCATGACCGACGACGTCGCGCCCGCGCTCGGCCTGGCGCCCGACGACCTGGAGGTCGTCGTGCTCGAGAGCCCGCCCACGCACTGGGCGATCCGCGGCACCACCGGAGACGCGCTCCAGCTGGACTACCGCGTCGACCTCTGACCCGCGCCGGCGGGCCGCAGCGACGGGTACGCTGGGCGCGCGGACGAGTCAGCCAGGCGGCCGCGTCAGGGCCCTCGTGGTCCTGCCGAGGAACGTCCGGGCTCCGCAGGGCAGGGTGGTGGGTAACGCCCACCCGGGGTGACCCGCGGGAAAGTGCCACAGAGAACAGACCGCCACGTCGCACCTCGGTGCGGCGGGGTAAGGGTGAAACGGTGGTGCAAGAGACCACCAGCGCACCGGGTGACCGGTGCGGCTAGGCAAACCCCACCCGGAGCAAGGCCAGACAGGGAGCGTCCGAGGGCTGCCCGCCCGAGCTCCCGGGTAGGCCGCTGGAGGCGTGCGGCGACGCACGTCGTAGATGGATGGTCGCCACCCGCGCGCGGGCAACCGCGCACGGGGACAGAACCCGGCGTACCGGCTGACTCGTCCGCCCCTTCGGGGTGCCCGCCCGCCCCGTCGACGCGACACGGCGCGGGCGGTCACGTCACGAGGCGTGGCCCTGGGATCCCTGGCGCTTGTGCGGGACGAACGGGACGCGAGGTCGGGCCCGGCACGCCGGGGCCTGCCGCTGTCGGTCCCGGTGCTCGTCCGCGCGGGCGCGGGCGGGTCGGGGCACGAAGGGCAGCCGTGGGCCCCGTGTCCTCGCCGCGGCGTCGTCGGAACGCTCGTCGCCCGTCATGGTGTCCCCCTCGTCACCGTGCCCGGCTGTGCTCTCCCGTCCCACGGTAGGCCCCGTCGGCGTCTGCGCCAGGGTCCGTCCCGGGGCGCACCCGGACGCGCGGGTGAGATCTGCGGGGGAGGTGCGGCTGCGGTGACGAAGGTCCCGCTCGTGCCGTCAGCCGGTCGGCTGCTCGCCCGGGCCCGCCTGCGCCCGGGCGAGGTCGGCGGGGGTGCTGCGCAGCAGGCAGAACTCGTTGCCCTCGGGGTCGGCCAGGACGTGCCACGTGACGTCCTGCTGGCCGACGTCCACCGGGGTCGCACCGAGCTCGAGGAGCCGGACGAGCTCGGTCGCCTGGTCCGAGCCGTCGGGCGGGCGCAGGTCCGGGTGCAGGCGGTTCTTGACGCGTCGCTCGTCGGGCACGCGCAGGAACAGCCATCCCGTCGCGGAGCCGTCGGCGGGCGCGAGCTCGACCTCCTCGCCGTCACCCTCCTCGTCCGTGACCGTCCACCCGAGGACCCGCGACCACCAGCGGGCCAGGGCGGTCGGGTCGGCGGCGTCGATCGACAGCTGGGACACGATCAGGTGCATGGCACGACGCTAGGCGCTGGCACGACCGCAGGCATCCCCGGGTGCGTCAGGCGCGGTAGCGCGCGACCATCGGGCAGTCGAACGGGTCGCGGGCCTGCAGGCCGACCTCGTTGAGGTACTCCACGACGCGGCGGTACGACTCGACCAGCGTCGTCTGCGTGTACGGCATGCCGACGCGCGCGCAGTGCTCGCGGACCAGCTCGCGGGCGCGGGCCAGGTGCGGGCGGGGCATGGAGGGGAACAGGTGGTGCTCGATCTGCGCGTCGAGGCCGCCCATGAGCGCGGTGACCCAGCGGCCGCCGGAGATGTTGCGCGACGTCAGCACCTGCTTGGACAGGAAGTCCAGCCGGCTCTCGGCCGGGATGATCGCCATGCCCTTGTGGTTCGGGGCGAACGACGCGCCCATGTAGACGCCGAACACCGCGAGCTGCACGCCGAGGAACGCGGCGGCCATGCCGAGCGGGAGCTGCCACACGACGAGGGCGACGTACCCGACGAGGCGGACGGCCATGAGCACCAGCTCGGTGGTGCGGGCGCGGCTGGGGGCGGACGCGAGCGCCGAGCGGATCGACACCACGTGCAGGTTGAGGCCCTCGAGCGTCAGGAGGGGGAAGAACAGCCACCCCTGGCGGCGGGTGAGGGCACCCATGAACCCGCTCTGCTGCGCGGCGTCCTCGGGCAGGAACGAGATCGTGTCCCGCTCGATGTCCGGGTCCTTGCCGCGGCGGTTCGGGTTCGCGTGGTGACGGTTGTGCTTCGTGGTCCACCAGCTGTGGCTGATCCCGACGACCGCGTTGGCCAGGACCCGCCCGAGCCGGTCGTTGGCCGGTCCGGTGCGCAGGACCTGGCGGTGCGACGCCTCGTGCGAGACGAACGCGACCTGCGTGAGCACGACGCCCAGCCCGGCGGCGACGAGCAGCTGCCACCACGACGGGCCGATGACGACGAGCGCGGTGAGGAGCGCGGCGAGCGCGGCACCCAGACCCGTGAGCAGCCCCACGTAGAAGCGCGGCGTGCGCTCGAGGAGGCCCGCCTCCCGGACGGCGGCAGCCAGCTCGTGGTAGCTGCCGGTCGCGGCCTCCTGACGGGGGCGCGGTCGCGTCGGGGTAGGGGCGAGCGTCACGGGGCCTCCAGGGCGTGGTTCGACTTCCCAGCCGTGGGGGTGAGCGGTCGCTCGGCGGTACGGATGCCCTTGAGAGTACGTGCCGTTCAGGTCGGTGGTAAGGGGCGTGCCGGGTGGTGGACGGGGAGGTCCTGTGCACGTGCGGCCGGCGGGTCGCCGTCGCCGGGCCGCACGACGTCGACCCGCTGCCGCTCCTGCTCGGCCACGAGGTGCACGTGGTTCGGCTGGAAGATCTCGACGAGGTCCCCCAGCAGGCCCGGACCCGCGGACCCGCCCGCCGCCGCGTCGTCGGCGCCCCGGGTGCGCACGCTCAGCCGCAGGTGCGGCCCCCAGCCGTGCGCGACGGCCCGGTCGAGGGCGACGAGCACGACGGCGACGGCCAGCACGACCACCACCCAGCGCATCGTCCCTCCCCCTGCGCGGTCCGTCGCCCGGCGTCAGTGCGCGCGGTCGGCGGCCAGCCGGGCCGCGCCGACGATCCCCGCCGCGTTCCGCAGCCGGGCGGGGACGATCGGCGTGCGCAGGTCGAGCAGCGGCAGGAACTCCGCGTGCTTCTTGCTCACGCCGCCGCCGACGACGATCAGGTCGGGCCACAGCAGGTTCTCCACGACCGTGAAGTACCGCTGCAGCCGCTGCGCCCACTGCTCCCAGCTGAGGTCCTCGCGGTCGCGGACGGCCTCCGACGCGCGGGTCTCGGCGTCGTGCCCGTCGATCTCGAGGTGCCCGAGCTCGGTGTTGGGCACGAGCACGCCGTCGACGACGAGGCAGGTGCCGATGCCGGTGCCGAGCGTCACGACGAGGACGACGCCGTCGACGTCCTGCGCCGCGCCGTACTCGACCTCGGCGTACCCGGCGGCGTCGGCGTCGTTGACGGCGAAGACCTTGCGGCCGGTCGCCCCGCCGACGGCCTTCTCGACGTCGGTGCCGATCCAGCTCTTGTCGACGTTCGCGGCGGACTGCGCCACGCCGTGCAGGATCACCGCGGGGAACGTCACCCCGATCGGGACGTGCTTGTCGAGGTCGAACGAGTCGACCACCTCGGCGACGGTCTGCGCGACGGCCGCGGGCGTCGCCGGCTGCGGGGTCGGGATCCGCAGCCGGTCGGCCGCGAACTCCCCGGTCCTCAGGTCGACGGGGGCGCCCTTGATGCCGGAGCCGCCGATGTCGATGCCGAAGGCGGTCGTGTGGTGGGGCTGGTGCTTGCTCATGGGAGCGTCAGGACCTCCGCGCCGGTGTCGGTGACGAGCAGGGTGTGCTCGAACTGGGCGCTGCGGCGCCGGTCGGCGGTCACGACGGTCCAGCCGTCGTCCCACATCTCCCAGTCCGCCGTGCCGAGGTTGAGCATGGGCTCGATCGTGAAGACCATGCCGGGCTCGATGACCGTGGCGTGGTCGGGGGCCGCGTCGTAGTGCGGCACGACCAGCCCGGTGTGGAACGCGGGCCCGACGCCGTGGCCGGTGAAGTCGCGGACCACGCCGTAGCCGAACCGGGCCGCGTACTTCTCGATGACCCGGCCGACGACGTTGATCTCGCGCCCGGGCCGCACGGCCCTGATGCCGCGCTCCAGGGCCTCGCGCGTGCGCTCGACGAGCAGGCGCGTCTCCTCGTCGACGTCACCGGCGAGGAACGTGGCGTTGTTGTCGCCGTGCACGCCGTCGACGTACGCGGTGACGTCGACGTTCACGATGTCGCCGTCCTCGACGACCGTCGAGTCGGGGATGCCGTGGCAGACCACCTCGTTGAGCGACGTGCACAGCGACTTGGGGAAGCCGCGGTAGCCCAGCGTCGAAGGGTACGCGCCGTGCGCGACGAGGAAGTCGTGGCCGATCGCGTCGAGCTCGTCCGTCGTGACGCCCGGACGCACGTGGCGGCCGACCTCCTCGAGGGCCTGCGCGGCGATCCGCGCGGCGACCCGCACGCGCCCGACCATCTCGGGGTCCAGCACGTCGGACCCGCGCCACGGCGCCGGCGCGGGCCGGTCGACGTACTCGGGCCGCGCGATCGCGGCGGGGACGGGACGGCGAGGGCTGACGCGCCCGGGGGACAGGGCGGCGCGCGACGCGTGGACCGGCGGCATGCCTGGCAGTCTACGGACGTGCGGACCGCCGGCACCTCGCGGGCGCCGCCGGAGAGGAGCCTGCCGTGGCTGAGGAGTACTGGTTCAACACCCGCACGCACGAGGTCGAGACCGGCCGGCGCAGCGACTGGAGCCAGGTCATGGGCCCCTACGCGACGCGGGAGGAGGCCGAGCGGGCGCTGGAGACCGCGCGCCGGCGCACCGAGCGCTGGGACGCGCAGGACGCCGCCGACGACTGAGGGCGGCGTCCCGTCCCGCCGGTGCGGGCGGTCAGGCGTCGAAGCGGTGCTCGGCGTCGGGGAAGGTGCCGGCGCGGACCTCGTCGACGTACGCGCGCGCCGCGGAGGACAGCGCCGCGCCGACCTCGCCGAAGCGCTTGGCGAAGCGTGGCGACCAGTCCGTCATGCCCGCCATGTCGACCCACACGAGCACCTGGCCGTCGCAGCCCTCCCCCGCTCCGATCCCGATGGTCGGCACGCGCACCACCTCGGTGACGCGGGCGGCGAGCGGGGCGGGCACCATCTCCAGCACGACGGCCACGGCGCCCGCCTCGACGACGGCGACGGCGTCCTGCTGCAGCACGTCGGCGGCGTCGCCGCGGCCCTGCACGCGGGGCCCGCCGAGCAGGTGCTCGGACTGCGGGGTGTAGCCCAGGTGCGCCACGACGGGGATGCCCGCGTCGGTCAGGGCGCGGATCTGGGCGGCCACGCGCACGCCGCCCTCGATCTTCACGGCCGAGACGCCGGTCTCCTTCATCATCCGCACGCCCGACGCGAGGGCCTGCTCGGGGCCGGCCTCGTAGCTGCCGAACGGCAGGTCCGCCACGACGAACGCCCGACGTGCCGCGCCCGCCACCGCCCGTGCGGCCACGACGAGGTGGTCCAGCGTGACCGGCAGGGTCGTGCCGAACCCGAGCATCGTGTTGCCCACCGAGTCGCCCACCAGCAGCATGTCGACACCGGCGTCGTCGAAGATCCGCGCCGTCACGGCGTCGTACGCCGTGAGCATCGCGAGCTTCTCGCCGCGGTCCTTGGCCGCCTGCAGGTGGTGCACGCGCACGCGCGTCGGGCGGGGGGTCGGCTCGGTCATCGTGCTGCTCCGCGGGGCCGGGGTCGGGGGTCGGGCGCGGGTCGCGCGCCGCCGTCGAGCCTAGTCCGCACCCGCCCGTGCACCCGGTCGGGGGGTCCTGGGGCCCGGGACGGTGAGCCGTGCCGCGCGCACCCGCCACGATCAGGCAGGATGTGCACCATGGACAGGCAGCAGGAGTTCGTCCTCCGCACCGTCGAGGAGCGGGACATCCGCTTCATCCGTCTGTGGTTCACCGACGTGCTGGGGATGCTCAAGTCGGTCGCCGTCGCGCCCGCCGAGCTCGAGTCGGCGTTCGCGGAGGGGATCGGCTTCGACGGCAGCGCGATCGAGGGCCTCACACGCGTGTACGAGGCCGACATGATCGCCAAGCCCGACCCCTCGACGTTCCAGGTGCTCCCGTGGCGCGGCGAGCGGCACGGGACGGCGCGCATGTTCTGCGACCTGCTGACGCCCGACGGCGAGCCGTCGCTCGCGGACTCGCGGTACGTGCTCAAGCGCGCGCTGCACCGCGCCAGCGACCGCGGCTTCACCTTCTACACCCACCCCGAGGTCGAGTTCTACCTCTTCGACGCCCCGGCCGACCCCGAGCGCCCCCTGGTGCCGGTCGACCAGGGCGGGTACTTCGACCACGTCCCGCGCGGCACCGCGCACGACTTCCGGCGTGCGGCGATCACCATGCTGGAGTCCATGGGCATCTCGGTGGAGTTCTCCCACCACGAGGCCGGCCCGGGCCAGAACGAGATCGACCTGCGCTACGCCGACGCCCTGACGACCGCGGACAACATCATGACGTTCCGCACCGTCGTCAAGGAGGTCGCGCTCGAGCAGGGCGTGTTCGCGTCCTTCATGCCCAAGCCCCTGGCCGACCAGCCGGGCTCGGGCATGCACACGCACGTGTCGCTGTTCGAGGGCGACCGCAACGCGTTCTACGAGGCCGGTGCCGAGTACCAGCTGTCCAAGGTCGGGCGGCACTTCATCGCCGGCCTGCTGCGCCACGCGGCCGAGATCACCGCCGTCACGAATCAGTTCGTGAACTCCTACAAGCGGCTGTGGGGCGGGTCCGAGGCCCCCAGCTTCATCTGCTGGGGCCACAACAACCGGTCCGCGCTCGTGCGCGTGCCCATGTACAAGCCCGGCAAGGGCAACTCCAGCCGCATCGAGTACCGCGGCGTCGACTCCGCGACCAACCCCTACCTGGCGTTCGCGCTCATGCTCGCCGCCGGGCTCAAGGGCGTCGAGGAGGGCTACGAGCTGCCCGAGGGTGCCGACGACGACGTGTGGGAGCTCACCGACGCCGAGCGCCGCGCGCTCGGGATCGAGCCGCTGCCGACGTCTCTCGAGGCGGCCATCACGGTGATGGAGCGGTCCGAGCTCGTCGCCGAGACCCTCGGAGAGCACGTCTTCGACTACTTCCTGCGCAACAAGCGGCAGGAGTGGGAGGAGTACCGGGCCCAGGTCACGCCGTACGAGCTGCGGCGGTTCCTCCCCCTGGTGTGACGCGGTGAGCGTCGCGGGTCGCGAGCAGACCCTCGCCGGGCGGCTGCGCCGTGCCGGCGTGGGTGACGTGCCGCGCGCCGAGCGGCTGCTCGCCGACCCCGCGCTCCTGGCGCTGCAGCCCGACCTGGACTCCCTCGTCCCCGCGCTGCGGGACGTCGGCGACCCGGACCTCGCCCTGCTCGCCCTCGCCAAGATCGCCGGCGCCGTGCAGCGGGACCCGGAGCTGAGCGGTCTCCTGCGCGACATGCTCGCCGGCGAGGGGGAGGCCCGCACGCGGCTGCTCGCCGTGACGGGGGCGTCCCTCGCGCTCGGCAACACGCTCGCCGCCGACCCCCGGGCCCTGCACGTCGTCGTCGACCCGACACCGGGCACCGGCGTCGACGCCGGCGAGGTCCGCGCCGAGCTCCTGCGTGCCGTCGAGGCGGACCCCGACGCGCCCGTGCCCGTGGCCGGCACCGCCGGAGCGGCCGGGGTCGACGCCATGCGCCGCGCCTACCGGCGGCGCCTGCTGCGCATCGCGGCGACCGACCTCACCGTCGACGACCCCCTCAGCCGGCTCCCGGGCGTCGCGGCGGCGCTCGCAGACCTGGCCGCCGCCGCCCTCGAGGCCGCCCTGGCGCTGGCCCGCGCCGACCTGGAGGACCACGGCGCGGGTGTGCGGCTGGCCGTCATCGGCATGGGCAAGACCGGTGGCCGCGAGCTCAACTACGTCTCCGACGTCGACGTCGTGTACGTGGCCGAGCCGGTCGACGGCACGCGCGAGGACGAGGCGATGGCCGTCGGCGCCCGCCTCGCCGCCGGACTCGCGCGCGCGTGCTCGGTGCCGTCGGGGGAGCCCGCGCTGTGGCCCGTCGACGCGGCGCTGCGGCCCGAGGGCAAGGACGGCCCGCTCGTGCGCACCCTGGCCAGCCACCGCGCGTACTACGGGCGCTGGGCGAAGACGTGGGAGTTCCAGGCCCTGCTCAAGGCCCGCCCGCTGGCCGGTGACCGCGACCTCGGCCGCGCCTACGTCGAGACCGTCAACCCGCTGGTGTGGTCGGCCGTCGAGCGCGAGAACTTCGTCGAGGACTCCCAGGCCATGCGCCGGCGCGTCGAGCAGCACGTGCCCCGCGCGGAGGCCGACCGCCAGCTCAAGCTCGGCGTCGGCGGGCTGCGGGACGTGGAGTTCACCGTCCAGCTGCTCCAGCTCGTGCACGGCCGCGCGGACGAGGCGATCCGCAGCCCCAGCACCCTCACCGCGCTCGCCGCGCTCGCCGCCGGCGGGTACGTGGGCCGCGAGCACGCCGGGCAGCTCGCGGTCTGCTACCGGTGGATGCGGGCCATGGAGCACCGCATCCAGCTGTACCGGCTGCAGCGCACCCACCTGGTGCCCACCGCCGACGCCGACCTGCGACGGCTGGCCCGCACGCTCGGCATGCGCGCCGACGGACCCGACGGCCTGCTCGAACGGTGGCGCACCACCCGCCGCGACGTGCGGCGCCTGCACGAGGAGCTGTTCTACCGACCCCTGCTGCCCGCCACGGCACGCCTGTCGACCGAGGAGGCGAGCCTCGCGCCCGACGCGGCCCGCGCCCGCCTGTCCGCGATCGGGTACCGCGACCCGGCCGGCGCCCTGCGGCACATCGGCGCGCTCACCGACGGCGTGACGCGGCGTGCGGCGATCCAGCGCCAGCTGCTGCCCGTGATGCTCGGCTGGTTCGCCGAGGGCCCCGACCCCGACGGCGGGCTGCTGGCGTTCCGGCGCCTGTCCGAGCAGCTCGGCACCACGCACTGGTACCTCAAGCTGCTCCGCGACTCCGGCACGGCCGCGCAGCGCCTCGCGACGCTGCTGTCGACCTCGCGGTACGCCGCCGACGCCCTCAGCCGCTCCCCGGAGTCCGTCACGTGGCTCGCGGCCGACGCGGACCTCGCCCCCCGGACCGCCGAGCGGCTCGCGGCCGAGGCCGACGCGGTCCTGCG